>DASPWW010000017.1:0-16278 GCA_035637595.1 Solirubrobacterales bacterium
GCGGCCAGCAGCTATTGGCGAGGCGCTCTACTGATCCGTGAGGCGAAAGTGGGCGGTGTTCTCCTCGTCGTCGCGGACCTTCTCGAGGCGCCCCGCATGGCGGGCTTCCCTGAAGCCCGGCTTGATGTCGGGTTTCTCGACCCCCAGCTTGTCCGCGAGGTCGCCGCGCGTGAACTCCTCCTGGTCTAGTTCCCGCGCCGCTTCAACGACCTGATCCGCCGTGATTTTCTGAGCCATCGCTTCCTTTCTCTATCGCAGTTGTGAGCCTATGGGACGGCTAACGACTCTCGCCCTCAGCGTTTAGCGCGGCAAGCAGATGCGTCTCGCCCGACCTTGCCCGACGAAGTCGAGATTCCGCTCGTCGATGCGCCCGCTCGAGCTCGCGAAGACGACCTGGGCTGGTGGGTCGCGGGCTGGACACCCTTGCCCTGTAAAGGCGATAGCGGTCCCGTGCGTAGCCGGCCTCGGCCTCGAGCACCACCAAGCGGGCGCTGCGCCTCCCGGCCTCGCGGCGGGCCTCACCTGGCGTGATCACTCGGTTCCCCCTGACTCGCATCGCGCCCCACCGAAGCGCCGGCGCGGGCGTGCCGCACCCCGCCTGGGCGTCGGCTCTGCCGGCGGACGGGCGGCTCGAGGGTGAAGATCTCGGTTGCGACGTCCGTCTCCCGGTCGTGACTGCTCACGAACGAGCTCACGCGCTGGCGCGTCAGCCTCCCAACCGTCTTGACAGCCTCCGCCTTGTAGCGGGCGAGTGCCCGGCTTCCGTCGCCTTGGCCCTCCCGGACCGACGCGGCCAGCCGCTTGTCGAACGCATCGACCGCGTCGACGAGCACGCATGTGACGACGTCGCCGCGAAGCTCCGTTCGCACGTCTGACGGAGGATCGCCCGCGTACCGCGTCCACAGGGACGCGAGGGACCTCGTGATCTCGACCGGCAGCCCAATGGGCGCTTGAGCTCTTCTAGGGTCGGCCATGGCCGACCTCTCTTCTCGTCCCCCTCGGCGGATAAGTGCCGCTCGGCGGGCGGAGAGGGGCGGATAGAACCCAGCGCGCAGCTATTCGAGTCTAGCGGGGCCATCGCGGCCACTGACGACGGAAGCCCCCCGATCCGAGCGAGCGATCGTGTCGGGCCGTAACGAGACCAACGTCCGCGGCGTCCGCTGAGCGGCACTGCAAACGGGACTAGAGTTGCGAGAGCAAGCGTCGCCCTTTGTTGGTTGGAGGTGATTGAGATGTCGGAGTGGGTGACAGTAGCGACGGCGGGCGAGCTGACCGAGGGGGAAAAGACCGGGGGTACCGTCGCCGGCGAGGAGGTGCTGGTGGCCAACGTCGGCGGCCAGTACCGGGCCGTGGGCGCGACCTGCACGCACGCGGGCTGCTCGCTGGCCGACGACGGAGAGCTCGAGGACGGGACCGTGATGTGCGGCTGCCACGGCAGCATCTTCGACCTCGAGACCGGCGAGGCGGTGGGCCCGCCGGCGGACGAGCCGGTGCCGGTCTACCAGGTGCGGGTCGAGGAGGGCGAGGTCCAGGTCGCCGCCCCTGGTGGCTAGGCATCGTGGGAAATAGCGAGCGAGACGGGGGCCCGCCAGACCCGATCGACGCTCGCATCCGGGAGATCGCGCACGAGATCAGGGTCGCCGAGCCGCGCCTTCCGTTTCGGGACCGCCTCAGCGACGCCGCGCTCACCCACCTCGAGGGCCGCCGCGAGCTGCGCGCAGCGCTGCTGCGCTTCGTCGACGCCGCGCCGGCGTGCCACGGTCCGCGGGAGCGCGGCGCCCACCTTCGCGCCTACCTGCGCCAGGCGCCCCGGGAGCAGCTCCCGCTTCCCCTCCGCGCGCTCGCGGCCGACCCCCTCGGTCCCGCGCTCGTCCCGCTCGGCGGCGCCGCCACCCGGCCCGCGATCCGGCTGCTCGCCCACCGCTTCATCGCCGGACGCGATGCCCCAGCCGCACGCAGCGTGCTGCGCCGCGCCTGGGACCGGGGCGAGGCCTTCACCCTGGACCTGCTCGGCGAGGCCACGGTGACGGCCGGCGAGTGCGACGCCTATCGTGATCGCTGCCTGGCCGCGCTCGACTACCTCACCGAGCTCAGCGCCGGCTGGCCGGCGCACCCCCTGCTCGCCGAGGCCGACCGCCACGGCCCGCTGGCGCGCGTCAACCTCTCCGTGAAGCTGACGGCGCTGACGCCACTGCTTCGCGCCGAGGCCCCGGAGCGCGGGGCGTCCGAGGCCGCTGCCCGGCTGCGACCCTTGCTGCGCCGCGCGCGCGACCTCGGCGCCCACCTGCACCTCGACATGGAGTGGGTGGACACGCGCGAGACGCTGCTGTCCGCAGTCGAGGCACTGCTCGCCGAGGAGGAGTTTCGATCCGGCCCCTCGGCGGGGATCGTCGTGCAGGCCTATCTCAGAGACGCCGGGGAGACGCTCGAGCGCGTCATCGACTCCCCGGTGTGCGCCCGCCAGGTGCCGCTCACCGTGCGACTGGTCAAGGGGGCCTACTGGGAGCACGAGAGCGCCGAGGCCGGCCAGGTGGGCTGGGAGCCGCCGGTGTGGGCGACCAAGGGCGACACCGACCGCTGCTTCGAGGCCCTGACCCGCCGGCTGATCGAGCTCGGCGACCGCGTCCGCCCCGCGATCGCGAGCCACAACCTCCGCTCCCTCTCGCACGCGATCGCCTACCACGAGTCTCGCGGCGGGCACCGAGCGGACATAGAGCTTCAGGTGCTGCGCGGCCTGGGCGACTCGCTCGCCCGCGCCCTCGCCGCCACCGCCCACCGGGTGCGCGTCTACACCCCGGTCGGCGACCTCGTCGCGGGCATGGCGTACCTGGTGCGACGGCTGCTCGAGAACTCCTCCAGCCAGGGTTTCCTCCTCCAGGAGCGCAGCCGCCCGCTGGAGGAGCTGCTCGAGCCACCGCGGTGACGTGGGATGAGCGGCTTTCGCAATCACCCCCTGCTCGAGCTCCGCCGCGCCGATGAGCGCGAGGAGCTGCGCGCCGCCATGGCGGGGCTCGATCGCGAGCTACCGCTCCGTGTCCCGGTGGTCGTCTCCGGGCGGCGCACCGGCGGCGAGGGTCAGACCTCCATCGATCCCTGCGCTCCCGAGCGAATCGTCGCCCGCTGGCGGGCGGCGACGGAGGAGGAGATCGGGCGGGCGCTGGCCGCCGCGGAGGCCTCGGCCTGGCCCCGGACGGCGATCGCCGAGCGCGCCGCCGCGCTGGAGCGGACTGCGGGGCTCCTCGACCGCGACCGGCGCCGCCTCGCCGCGCTCATCGTGCGCGAAGCCGGCAAGCCCTGGGCGGAGAGCGACGCGGAGGTCTGCGAGGCGATCGACTTCCTGCGGCTCTACGCGGAGGCGGCGCGCGAGCTCGACGAGGACCTGCTTCAGGCGCCGGGGGAGCGAAACGAGCTGCGGCTCGTTCCCCGTGGTCCGGCGGCGGTGATCAGCCCCTGGAACTTCCCGCTCTCGATCCCCGCCGGGATGGTCTCCGCCGCGCTGGTCATGGGCAGCCCGGTGGTCTTCAAGCCCGCCGAGCAGACGCCCGCCACGGGGGCCGCCTTCGTCGAGGCGCTGCTCGGGTCGGGCGTGCCCACGGATGCTCTGCACCTGCTCCCGGGCGACGCCGCGGTGGGCCGGCGGCTGGTCGGCGCGCCCGAGGTGGCGACGATCGCCTTCACCGGCTCGCTCGCCGTCGGACTCGAGATCCACCGCCGAGCCTACGAGCGCACCGAGGGGGTCCACTATCTGAAGCGGATCGTCGCGGAGCTGGGGGGCAAGAACTGCGTGATCGTGGACTCAGACGCCGATCTCGACGAGACCGTGCCCGAGATCGTTCGCTCCGCCTATGGATACGCGGGTCAGAAATGCTCGGCCGCGGCACGCCTCCTCGCCCACCGGCGCATCCACGCACGCCTCTGCGAGCGGCTCGCCGGCGCGGTGGAGCTGTTGCGGGTCGGCCCGGCGGAGGACTTCACAACCGACGTGCCGGCGCTGATCGACGCCGACGCCGTGACCAAGGTGCGCGGCTACGCCGGTCTCTGCCAAGGGCGCGAGTTGGCCCGCGCCGATGCCCCCACCGGGGGGCAGTACTTCGTGCCGACGCTCGCGGGGGACCTTCCCGAAGACTCGCCGGTCCTGCGCGAGGAGGTCTTCGGCCCGCTGCTCACCGTGGAGGCGGTGCGCGACCTCGACGAGGCCGTGCGCCGCATCCGATCCCTCCCCCAGGCACTCACCGGGGGCATCTTCTCCCGCCACCCGGAGCACGTCGAGCGGCTGGTCCGAGAGCTTACGGCCGGCAACCTCTATGTCAATCGCCACATCACCGGCGCCGTCGTCGGCCGCCAGCCCTTCGGCGGCAACGGGCTATCCGGGACCGGCGCCCGCACCGGCTCGCGCCGCTACCTGTGGCGCTTCACCGACGACCAGGTGATCTGCGAGAACACCCTGCGGCACGGGCTGGAGCTGAGCTGAGGAGCGGGCTGCGCAGGCAGCGTCCGGCTGCCCTAGCCGCGCGCAGCCGCGGGCACGCCTGCGGGGCGCCGGATCGCCTCGATCTCATCCAGCGCCTCGCCCATGTAGATCGTCAGGCGCTGGAGGTTCGGGAGCGTTTCGCGGGCGCCGGTGAAGCCGAAGCCGAGCGTGCCCGCGTAGCTCACGCAGCTGATGTTGAGCGCACTGCCGTGGAGAAGCAGCGAAAGCGGAAAGACGGCGTTGAGTCGCGAGCCATTGAAGTAGACGGGCTGGGAGGGACCGGGGACGTTGGAGATCGCAACGCTGAACGGGATCGGGGCACGGGCGCCAAGCCCGGCGATAAGCCCTACGAGGTAGGGGCCGTTGATGAGAATGGTGTGGGGCTTGCGCGCTTCGGGCGGCAGCTCGCGCAGGTGTCGCTTCGCGTCGGCAGTCGAGCGCTTGATCGCCTCCAGGCGCTCGCTCGGGTCGGCGACGTTGGTCGCGAGCTGGGCGACCATCATCCCTATCGCGGTGCCGGTCGACTCGTCGTCGGCCTCGTGCAGGTTGACGGGAATCCCGACGGTCAGCGGGCGATCGGGCACTTGCGCGTACTCGGACAGATAGCGGCGCAGGGCCGTGCTGCTGAGATAGAGCACGACGTCGTTGAGCGTGCAGTCCGCCGTCTTGGCCAGGGCTCTCAACCGCTCCAACTCGTACTGCTGAGTCGCAAAGCGCCGCTGACCGGTGAGATCGCCTCCCAGCGCCGAGGCGGGCGCCGTGTAGGGAGCCTGGAGCGGACGGTCGTCGATCGCCGCGCGGCCGAGATCGAGAGCGGCGCGACCGAGACCGGCGAGCGCATCCGCAGCGCTGCGCGCGGCGCCGATTGCGTTCCCGAGCGGGGTGGCGCTACCGCCCTCCTGTGCGTCCCGCCGCGGGTGCTTTCCCGCTCCAACGGTCCAGAATGCGGGCATTCCGCGCTCGGCTGGGTCGGCAGAGAGCGCGCGTAGGATCATGCGCAGGCCGCTCACGCCGTCGACCAGCGAGTGGTGCATCTTGATGTAGAGGGCGAAGCGGTCTGCCCCGAGCCCCTCGATCAGATGCACCTCCCAGAGCGGGCGGTGAAGGTCTAGCTGCTGGCTGTGCAGGCGGGAAACGAGGATCCCCAGCTCGCGCTGGCCGCCGGGGTGCGGTAGCGCGGAGTGGCAAACGTGGTAACCGAGGTCGATGTCGCGCTCCTCCCGCATCAGCGGAAGCCGCGGACCGATCCGGCCCCCTCCGACAAGCTTCAGGTTCCACGGAGGCGGGATCGGGTGCGCCTCGCGCATGCGCTCGAACTGGTCCTTGAGGTACACGGGGGAAGCACCCTCGGGGAGGGTGAACTCAAACAGCGCACCGACGTGCATCGGCGTGTCCCGTGACTCCAGCACGAGCCACGCCGCATCCTGTGGGGAGACCTGCTTGATCGCCAGCGTCGCGGGCTCCTCCGGTCGCGCTATTCAGCATCTAGCCTAAGCGATAGAACGCCAGATCGGCTTGAGTCCGGCTGGGCTACCGGTGTGCCGTCCAGTGGAAGGCCGCGGGCGTCGGGTCGGTGTTGCCGGCCGCGTCGATCGAGACGACGCGGAAGGTGTGCGGGCCGTCCGCGACCCGCAGCGCCTTGGGAGACTCGCACGACCGGTAAGGCCTGGCGTCCAGGCGGCACATGAAGCTCGCGCCCTCGGGTTCGTTGGTGCCGAACTTGAGCTTCGCATTGCGCCCGTGGGTGGTGGCCTTTCGGATCTTCGTGTCGGGCGGAGCGGTGTCGACCACGCAGCCGCCCGACACCTCGGGGTCCTGGGTCTCGTCGCCGAGCTTGTCGCCGTCGCAGTCGACCTCCAGGCTGGCGGAGACGTCGAGCTTTGAGTTCTGGAAGGGGCCCGCGAACGGCAGCGTGGTCCCCGGCCCCGCATTGGGGGCCCCGAGGTGATACGCGTAACCGGGAGCACCGGCAGCGAGGTACGCGCCGGGGCCCGTGTAGAGGCCGATCAGATCGCCGGACCGAACCGCAATCCGGGCGGGAAACGTGTTGAGGGCGTTGGGGACGGTCCCTTCCAAACCGGTGTCCCCGACGATCGTGAACTGATTACCTCCTGCGCGCCGGACGACCTTGAGCTGGAGCTGTGCCGCTTCCGCCCCGCCCTGGACGTTCCACGCGGTGATGATCCCGCCGAACGGGGCCGCATACCGGTCCATGGGCGAGGTCGACTGGATCGCCATCGACCCGGGGGGCACCGCGTCCGCCGGGGTGAAGACCTGCCCGAGCTGCGTCGCAGCGTCGGCAGGGCCCGCGATCGAAAGACAAGCGATCGCCGCGCCCGCCACCGCGACCATTGCACGCTGCTGCCCCACCTTGCGCCGGACGCTACCACGGCGCAGCGCGGAGCTATGCCGGCGCCTTTTGAAAGACTGCCTAGCCATGGCACGGCGACGGTTCTTCGGTCGCGGTCGCAAGGAGGAGGAGCCGCAGACACCGCCCGAGGGGGTGCCCGTCGCACCTGGCCCGGAAGCGGGTGAGGGCTCGGACACCGAGATCCGCGAGCAGGTCGGTTACGGGTCCGACCCTGGCTCCTCGGGCGCAGCGCCTACCGCCGCTCCACCCTCCCCGGTCCCCCCGGGCGAGCGCCGCGGCGACACCTCGGAGCGAATCCGCGTCGCCGCCATGAACGCCGCGCAGCACGCCGAGCAGCGCGCGATCGACGAGATCATGGCCCTCGAGCAGGATCTCGAGCGCGCAAAGGAGGAGTCGGCGAGCAAGCTCAGCGAGATCGAAGGCCGGCTGCGCTCCGCCGAGGCGCGAGCCCAGAGCGCCGAGCAGCGCGCCCGGGAGGCGACGGCGGGAGCGCAGCAGCTCGAGGCTCGCCTGCGCGAAGCCGAGGAGGCCAGCAAGGGCTCGCCGGACGCCGTGCGGGAGCTCGAGCAGAGACTTCACGAGGCCGAGGCCCGGGCCGCTGTCGCACAACGCGAGGCGGCCGGCGCGCAGGAGATCGAGCAGCGACTGCGTGAGGCGACCGAGCGCGGACGCCTCGAGGCGGTCGGCGCGATGCGGGACGTGGAGCGCCGCCTGCACGAAGCCGAGGAGCGCGCCAACAAGGCCGAAGAACGCGCCCTCGCCGCGGAGCAGAAGGCCGAGCAGGCGCCCGCCGATGGAGACCAGCGCCTGCGCGAGGCCGAGGAGCGCGCCCGCAAGGCCGAGGAGGAGGCGAGACGGCTCGCCGAGGAGCGCGAGAAGACCGTTGTCGAGGCCCGCGATGCGGCCGCCGAGTGGTTGCGCGAGCAGATGCGCTCCGTCAAGCGCGACGCCGAGAGGCGCGCGCAGGAGCGAACCCGAGAGCTGCGCCACGAGGTCGAGGAACGGATGCGCGAGGAGGCCGAGCAACGGCTGCGCGCGCAGGCGGACAAACTCGAGCGCGAGGCCGACCGGCGCGTCCGCGAAGAGCTCGAGGCCGGAAAGCGCGAGCCAGGCCCCACCGCGGCGGGCTCACCCGAGCTGACCGCCCAGCTCGAGCAGGAGCAGGCCGCCGCCACCGAGGCGCTGCGCAAGGCGCTCGACGAGCTCCAGCAGGCGGAGGAACGGGCGACCCAGGCCAAGCGGGAACAGGCCGAGGCCGAGCGGAGGGCGCGCGAGGACGCAGATCGGCGCGTCGAAGAGGAGACCGCCGAGCTGACGCGGGAGCTGAAGCTGCTCCAGGGAGACTTCGAAGAGCAGGTCCGCGAGGCGGAGGCCCGCGGCCGCCGCCAGGCCGAGGACCGGAGCCGCGCGGAGGCCGAGCGGCGGGCGCGCGAGGCGACGGAGGCGGCCCGCCGCGAGCTCGAGGATCGGGCGCTTCAGTCGGCAGAGACGACGCGCCGCGAGGTCGAGGAGCGCGCCCGCGCCGCGGCGAAGGAGGCGGCTCGCATCGAGCTCATCCGGATCCGCGACGAGGCCGACGAACGCGCGGCGCGAGAAGTCGACGTGGCGCGCAAGGCCGCCGAGGAGCGCTTCTCCGCCGAGCTTGTCGCAAGGGAGCGCGAGATCGAGGAGCTGCGTGCCGAGAAGACCCAGATCATCGAGAGCTCCGATCGCCGCCTCGAGGAGATCGAGGCGCGCGCCAACGCCGCGGCGCAGCGCGTCGCGGAGGCCGAGCAGCAGTTTGCCAAGGAGACCGAGCGCCTCCAGGAGCACGCGCAGAAGCGAATCGGCGAGGAGACCGAGCGCGCCCGGGCCGCCGCCAAGCAGGTGGCGCAGACCCGGATCGCCGAGCGCGAGCAGGAGCTGGAGCGAGCGCGCAAGGAGATCGACGACCGCCTGACCTCCGCTGTCGAGCAGGCGCGCGCCGAGACCGAGAAGCGGGTGCACGCCGAGGCCGACGAGCGCCTGCGGTCCGAGACCGAGCGCTTGCGCACCGAGGCCGAGCAGGAGCGCACCCGCACGGTGGAGGAGGCGCGCAAGGAGGTCGAGGAGCAGTCCGCGGGGGAGATCACCGCTCTCGAGGAACGGCTCAACCGCCACGGCGCCGAGCAGGCCCAGGTCCTCGCGGAGGCCGAGCGCAAGGTGCAGGACGCCGAGGAGCGCGCGCGGCAGGCCGAGAGCGCCGCCGCGGAGCACGAGCTCGGCGTCAGAAGCGCGGCGACGCAATGGCTGCGCGGGCAGACCAACGCGCTGCGGCGAGAGGGCGAGCGCGAGGTCAAGGGGAAGATCGACGAGACGGTCGCGGCCGCGGAGGAGCGCGTGGCGGCGCGGTGGGACGAGCGGCTGCGCGCCGAGGCGGAGAGGCTCGAGAAGGAGGGCGCCCTCAACGCGGATCGAGCCGCATCAGAGGCCCGGCAGCAGGCCGAGCAGGAATCCCAGCGGGCCCTGGAGGCCAAGGAGGCCGAGCACGGCGAGGAGGTCGCGCGACTCGAGAACGAGCTCCACATGACGAGCCGCCAGCTCGAGGAGGCCCAGGATCGCGCCGCGGCGTCCGAGCAGCGCGCCAAGCAGACCGAGGCCGAGACGCGCCGCCAGCTCGAGCGCGGGCGCGACGCCCGCATCCAGGAGCTAGACACGCAACTCGGCGCCGTGACCGAGCAGGCGAGCGGCGCCGAGGAGCGCGCCCGCGTCGCGAAGGTGACGACCGGCTTCACGCCCCCGGAGGGAACGCCGCTTATCTCCGTGCCCGACGAGGAGCCCGAGGAGGTCCCGGCCGAGGAGCGTCTCGAACGGGCGCGCGTCGAGCAGGCGCCCGCCGAGGAGCCGCCCGCCGAGGAGCCGCCCGCCGAGGAGCCGACGCCGCCGGAGGAGCAGCCGGCGGAGCCCGAGGCCGCGCCCTCAGCCGAAGACCCGGCGGCCGAGACGGAGGAGCGTGAGCAGGCGCAGGCCCGGCGGCCACGGCGCGAGCGACGCTGGACGTTCGGCCTCGTCGGTCGCCGCCGCCAGGAGCCCCCGCCGGAGGCGGAGGAGGCCGAGAGCGAGGCGCCCGAGGCCGAAGCGGAGCTGGCCGAGACTGAGGCGGATGCGGCCGAGGCCGTCGAGGCGGAGGCGCCCGAACCGGAAGCGCCGCCCGAGCCCGAGCCGCCGGCCCCAGAGCCAGAGCAACCCGAGCCCGAGCCCGAGCCCGAGCCGGTCGCTGCCGCGCCGGCCGAGGATGGCGACCGCCTCGATCTGAACCGCGGCAGCTTCGAGCAGTTCCGCGAGCTGGGAATGTCGGTCACCCAGGCCAAGCGGGTCCTCACCTACCGCGACCGCGAGGACGGCTTCGACTCGGTCGAGGAGCTCGACAACGTGCCCGGCTTCCCGCGCGCCTTCCTCGCCGATCTGAAGCTCCGCCTGAAGGTCTAGGTCGGGGCTAGGTAGCGCGCAGGACCTGGATGGCGCGGACCAGCGCGGCGATTGCGAGCGCCGCGCCGGCCACGAACAGCGCGACCTTGGGTATCGCGACGGCGTGCGCGGCATCGACGGCGCCGGACGAAGCCGAATCGGTCGCGGAGAGCAGCAGCGTGTTCTCGATCGCGTCGAAGACGCCCGCCGCGGCGAGACAGAGCGGCGCGAGCCTGATCCACAGCGGCGGCGAACCGTCGCCGAGCGTGGTGCCAAAGCGCCAGATCGCAATCGGCGACAGGATCGCGTAGAGGACGATGAACAGGTAGTCGGCTGCCAGGAAGGCGCGCGCGTCGTCGCTTCGCGCCACCAGCTCGTCGGCGTCGATGTCCTGGATGTCGGGCTCGAACGCGATAAGGAGCACGATCCCCAGGACGAGCGTCGCCGCGAACAGCCCGACGAACGCCAGGGCGCGCGATCGGATCACGTCACCCGTCACGCCGGGACTCCGCCGTGGCCCGCAGGGCCGGCCAATGCGAGGCGACCCGATCGATGTAGGGATCGGCGGGACCGGCCGGGGCGTTGCGTGGGACGTCTGAGCCGGCCAACGCCCCGATCGTCGCCACGACCGATGCCGCGAGCGCGTCGAGGTCGTAGCCGCCCTCGAGGCAGACCAGCACGGGGGCCTCGAGCTCGGCCGCGAGGTCGCGCATCGAGGCCGCCATGTCCGCGTATGCCTCCTCGTCGAGGCGGCATTGCGCCAGCGGATCGGCGCGATGGGCGTCATAGCCGGCCGAGATCGCCACGAGCCCCGGACGGTACTCGCGCGCGACGGGCAAGACGACGTGCTGGACGAGGGCGAGGAACTCGTCGGGCCCGGCCCCCGGAGGCACCGGCAGGTTGAGCGTGTAGCCCTCCCCGGCTCCGCTTCCGACCTCGGACGCGGCGCCGGTGCCGGGAAACAGCGGGCTCTGGTGGATGCTCGCGTAGAGGACGTCGGGGGACTCGTAGAAGATCGCCGCCGTCCCGTTGCCGTGGTGAACGTCCCAATCGAGGATCAGGACGCGCTCGACGCCGTGCTCGGCAAGCGCGTGCGCCGCGGCGACCGCGATGTTGTTGAACAGGCAGAAGCCCATCGCCGTGGCGGGCTCGGCATGGTGGCCGGGGGGCCGCAGGCCGCAAAACGACAGGCGCTCGCCGTCGGCGAGCATCCGGTCGGCGGCGTGCACGGCGCCGCCGGCGGCGTGCAGCGCTGCCTTCCAGGATCCGGCGCTGGCGATCGTGTCGAGGTCGATCCAGCCGCCGCCGCCCTCACACAGCTCACGTATCGCGTCCACGTGCTGCTCCGAATGGACGCGCAGCAGCTGGTCGCGCGTCGCTTGTGGTGCCTCGACGCGCTCGAGCCCGAGCCAGTCCTGGCGCTCGAGCGCCGCCTCGATCGTGCGCAGGCGGTCGCTGTTCTCGGGATGACCGCCGGTGTCGTGGTCGAACGAGGAGGGGTGGTGCAGGTAGAGGGGCATCGCCCACTACCGTAACCGCGCCCTGGCACGCGAAGCCTCGACATCGAGGGCCACTGACTGCGACGTCGCGGTCGTCGGCGCGGGCGCGGCCGGCCTCTTCGCCGCCTGGTCGGCCGCCGAGCGCGGCGCGCGGGTCCGCCTCGTGTCGCGAAAGCCGCTCGCCGAGAGCGCGAGCTTCTGGGCCCAGGGGGGCCTCGCCGCGGCCCTGGCCGCCGACGACTCCCCGGATCGCCACGCCGAGGACACGCTGATCGCCGGCCGGGGCGCCTGCCGCGCCTCGGCGGTCGAGGTGCTCGCGCGAGAGGCGCCTGGAGCGGTCGCCGAGCTGCGGCGGCTCGGGGTCCGCTTCGACACCGAGCCCGGGGGCAGCCTCGCCCTGGGGCTGGAGGGAGGCCACTCGGCGCGGCGCATCGTCCACGCCGGAGGCAGCGAGACCGGCCGCGCGTTGACCGGCCGCCTCGCCGAGCTCGTCTCAGCGCACCCGGGGATCGAGGTCATGGAGGGGGCCTCGGCCGAGGCGCTGTGGAGCGACGGCGAGCGCTGCGCCGGAGTGGTGACCGACCGGGGACCGCTGGCCGCTGCCGCGACGGTCGTCGCGACCGGCGGGGCCGCGGCGCTCTGGGAGCGCAGCACGAATCCATGGGGCGCGATCGGCGCCGGGATCGTCCTGGCGCACGCCGCGGGCGCCGACGTCGCCGACCTCGAGCTGTGCCAGTTTCACCCCACCGCGCTGGCGCTACCGGGTCACGCGCTCGACGGGTCGCTGCTCACCGAGGCGATCCGAGGCGAGGGCGCGACGCTGCTCGACGCGCAGGGCCGGCGATTTACCGATGAGCTCGCGCCGCGCGACCAGGTCACGGAGGCGATCCTCGATCGAATGGCGGCCGACGGGCGCGACTCGGTGTGGCTCGACATGCGCGCGATCGATCCGGGTGGATTTCCGAACGTCGTGGCGATGCTGGGCGAGGCGGGGTTCGACGCCGCCGCCGAGCTGGTCCCAGTCGCCCCGGCCGCCCATTACCTGATGGGTGGGGTGGCGACCGACCTCGAGGGCCGCTCTACTCTGCCCGGGCTGTACGCGGTCGGCGAGTGCGCTTGCACCGGCCTGCACGGCGCCAACCGGCTGGCTTCCAACTCGCTCAGCGAGTGCTTCGTGTTCGGGGCGCGTGCGGCTCGGGCCGCGGTCGCGGAGCGCCCCGCGGGCGAGCCGGCGATTCCCCACTGGCGGTTCGAGCCCCCGACGAGCGAGACGCGGCGCGCGATGTGGACCTGCGCCGGACCCCGCCGCGAGCCGCTCAGGCTCGAGCAGCTGCTCGCCGACGCCTACCCGCTTGCCCGCCTGATCGCCGCCAGCGCGCAGGCGCGCGCCGAGTCCCGCGGCGCCCATCGACGCCCGGATCACCCCCATCCCGATCCCGCCCTCGACGGCGTTCACTTCGTCTGCGGCACGGACGGGGCCCCGCGTGCCGAGCGCTGGATCTAGTTGTTTTGCAGGCTTAACATGGCCTTAACACACCGCTCTTTTTCCTTCACGGGCGTGTTGAGACACTCGCACGGCATATCCCCGGAGGCAGGACGCTCCCGGGGCAGGAAAGGGGTAGCAGGAGACATGTACAGGTTCAGCCGCTCGATCTACCGGGACTTGGCGCCGTACGTGATCGCCGATCCCGTGAACGGGAACGGGCGCGGAAACGGGAATGGCCACGTCTCGCTGAACGGGAACCGCCACGTCGACACGAGCGCAAACGGCCACGCCCACAGCAACGGCCACGCCAACGGAAGCCATGCCAACGGCGACGTCCCGGCGGACGGGAGCGCCTCCACCAACCGCCAGCGCCTGCTCGAGGCCTGTGAGGCCGCGATGCGCAGGCTGGCCTACGACCGCCGCTACTTCGCGCACCCGGCGCGCTCGCTGTTCGGCGAGGTGCGGATGCTCTTCCCGATCCAGGAGCAGGATCGGGTCTTCAGGGTCATCGACCGCAACATCAATCTCGCGATCGAGCACCTCGCCCAGCTTCCCGGGGACGGAGTCGGCCTCGACGGGCAGCCGAGCGAGTGCCGCGCGCACACCCGCAAGGGAACGCCCTGCCGGCGCCAACCGCTTCCCGGTAGGGACTATTGCCCGTCGCACAAGCACCTCGAGGAGCCGCTCGAGCAGCTCGACGAGCAAGACGAGCAACCGGCGGAGCAGCTCGACGCCGTGAGCGCCCCCGCCTAGATCCAGCTTTGCCGCTATCGCGGCAGGGGACGGCCCCCGCCCTGCGGGGGCCTCGACCCTGCCGGTAGCTTGGACTCATGCTGCTCGGCGTCGACGTGGGCGGGACGTTCACCGACGCCGTCCTGTTCGACGGTCGCGAGCTTCACACCGCAAAGGCCCCGACGACGCCCGACGACCAGTCGCGCGGGGTCGTGGCGGCGGTCGAATCGGTGCTCGAGCGTGGCGGCGGCGATGCGGGCGACGTCGAGGGCTTCGCCCACGGGATGACGGTCGGCACCAACGCGCTGCTCGAGGAGCGCGGCGCGCGAACGGCCCTGATCGCCACCGAGGGATTCACGGACGTGCTGGAGGTCGGGCGCCAGAGCCGCCCCAGCCTCTACCGGCTGTGCGCGCCCAAGCCCGCCCCCCTCGTAGCGCCCGAATTGAAGCTCGCCGTCCGCGAGCGGGTCGGGCCCGAGGGCGTCGTCGAGCCGCTTGGCGACGACTCGCTCGACGAGCTGATCGCGGCGCTGCGCGGCACGGACGCGGAGTCGGTCGCGATCTGCCTGCTGTTCGCGTACCTCGAACCCGACCACGAGGCGCGGATCGCGGAGCGAATTCGCGACGCGCATCCCGACATCCACGTCTCGGCGTCGCACGAGGTGCTGCCGCAGTTCCGCGAGTACGAGCGCTGCTCGACGACGGTGATCGACGCCTATCTCAGCCCGCTGCTTGGGCGCTACCTGTCGCGCCTCACCGAGAGCGCCGGCGAGCGCGGACTCCCGGAGCCGCTCGTCATGCAGTCCTCCGGCGGCGTCGCGCCGGCCGGCGAGGCCGCCCGCGCGGGGGCTTGGAGCGTGCTATCGGGCCCGGCCGGCGGCGCCGTCGGCGCCGGCCACCTCGCTCGGCTCTCGGGGGACGGCAACGCGCTCGGGCTCGACATGGGCGGCACGTCGTGCGACGTCTGCGTCGTCGACGACGGAACGGTGCGGCGCACCGACTCGCGCGAGATCGGCGGGCGCGTGCTCCAGCTCCCGATGGTCGACGTGCACACGGTCGGAGCCGGTGGCGGCTCCGTCGGGTGGCGCGACTCCGGCGGCGCGCTGCGCGTCGGACCGCGCTCGGCCGGGTCCGAGCCGGGACCGGCCTGCTATGGGCGCGGCGGCACCGAGTCGACGGTGACCGACGCCAACCTGATGCTCGGCTACCTGGCGCCGGACTCGACGCTGGCCGGCGGCGTCGAGCTCGACAGCTCCGCGGCCGAGCGCGCGATCGCAGAGCTCGGCTCCCAGCTCGGGCTCGATGCGCTCGAGACGGCCGAGGGCATCGTCCGGGTCGCCAACCAGGAGATGGCGCGAGCGCTGCGCGTCGTCACCGTCGAGCGTGGCGTCGATCCGCGCGATTACGCGCTGATGCCGTTCGGCGGCGCCGGCCCGATGCACGCCGCGGCGCTCGCCGACGAGCTCGAGATCGACCGCATCCTGTGTCCGCGGGCCAGCGGGGTGCTGTCGGCGCTGGGGCTGATCGTCTCCGATCGGCGCCGCGACACCGCGCGCACCGTGCTGCTGAGCGGCGCGGAGTTGAGCGCCGATCGCGTCACGCGTGAGGTCGCCGAGCTGCGCGCCGCCGCGGGGTCGGGGCTCGACGGCGCCGAGCCCGAGGTGGTCTACGAGCTGCGCTACCGCGGTCAGGCCTTCGAGCTTGCGATCCCGGGGCCCGAGGATCCCGACCCCGACGATCTCGCGGAGCGCTTCGCCAGGGCGCACGAGCGGGCCTACGGCTACCGCGACAGCGAAGCCGGCGTCGAGCTGGTCAACATCCGCGTCGGGATGGTGGTGGCGGGCCCCGACCCCGAGCCGGTCGCGGCACCGCCGGGCCGGCTCGAGCGCAGCTCCCGCCGAGCTCGGTTCGGCGACGAGTGGGCCGAGGTAGAGGTGCTGCGAGGCGAGCCCGAGGAGGGGCTGCGGGCGAGCGGCCCGTGCGTGTTCGAGCTTCCCGAGGCGACCCTGGTGCTGCCGTCCGGGTGGGACGCGGAGGTCGATCCGGCGGGCACGATCGTCGCGACGAGGGAGGCGGCATGAGCGCCGCCGGGCAGCTCGATCCGGTGACGCTGCAGGTCCTCGTCGGCGCGCTGCGCGCCGCCTGCGAGGAAATGGGAGCGGTGCTCGTGCGCTCGGCGCACTCGGCAAACATCAAGGAGCGGCGCGACTGCTCCACGGCGCTGTTCGACGCCGCCGGGGAGCTGGTCATGCAGGCCGAGCACATCCCCGTCCACCTCGGCTCGATGCCCGAG
>DASPWW010000018.1:0-23033 GCA_035637595.1 Solirubrobacterales bacterium
GCGGCGCCGAAGCTCCAGGGCGTGCTCGCCCAGGCGCTCGAGGCGGGCGGCTGGTTCGGCGAGTCGCACGAGGCCGAGGTCTTGAAGGCCGCCACCGTCCCGGACCCCGACGAGCGGCTGACCGCGGTGCGGACGCTGCTCGCCGAGGAGGCGCGGATGGGAATGATGGTCGGCGTCGCCGTGGGCTGGGCGCTTGCCGAGGAGCTTTCGCAGACGAACGAAAACCACGCTGACAGCGAGGAGGACTGAGAATGGGACAGCAGGTCGAATTCGAGGCCAACGGTGCAACCGGGGCGGGATATCTGGCCGAGCCGGAGGGCGAAGAGAAGGCGCCGGGGCTGGTCGTGCTGCAGGAGTGGTGGGGGATCGACGACCACATCCGCGACGTCTGCGACCGCTTCGCCGGCGAGGGCTTCATCGCCCTGGCGCCCGACCTCTACCACGGCGAGACCGCCGACCAGCCCGACGAGGCGCAGCAGAAGATGATGGCGCTGAACATGGACGAGGCCGAGAAGGAGATGCGCGGCGCCGTCAACTACCTGCTCTCGCACGAGCGCAGCAACGGACAGGTCGGCTCGGTCGGCTTCTGCCTCGGCGGCGGCCTGTCGGTCTGGGCGGCGACCGTCAACGACAAGGTCGGCGCCGTGTCGACCTTCTACTACGTGATGCCGCACGGCAAGCCCGACTTCTCGAAGCTCGACGGCAAGCCCGTCCAGGGCCATTTCGGGACCGCCGACGACTTCGTCTCGGTCGAGGACGCCAAGGCGCTCGAGTCCGAGCTCAACGAGGCCGGGGCGCAGGCCGCATTCGAGTTCTACGAGGGCGCCGGGCACGCGTTCTTCAATGACACCGACCGTCTGGGCACCCACGACGAGGGCCATGCCAGGGCAGCGTGGGGGCGCACGGTGGACTTCTTCAAGACCCACCTGGGCAGGGACTAGGCGGGAGCGAGCGGGATGAGGAAGCGACTTCGGGCCACCGTCACGGGGTCCGCGCTGGCGGGCGCGGGGGCGCTGATCGTCGCGGGCGGCGCGCTCGCCGCCTTCCCGGGGACGAACGGGAAGATCGCCTTCGTGCACAACCCCGCCACGTCGGGAAGCAACCGCGACATCTTCACGATGGATCCCGACGGCCAGAACAGGATCCAGCTCACGAACGCGCCGGACGACGACTTCGATCCTTCCTATTCAGCCGACGGGGAGAAGATCGTCTTCGCCCGCGACCCCCAGGGCACGATTGATCGGCAGATCTGGGTCATGAGCCACGACGGTGCCAACCAAACCCAGATCACCAGCGGCTTGCAGTTCGACGACAGCGACCCGCAGCTCTCCCCCGAGGGAAATCGGATCGTCTTCCATCGCGATGACGGATCTACGGACCAGATCTGGATCATGGGCGCCGACGGCTCCGGCCAAACGCAACTCACCTTTCCGGGCCCCGCGGGCGACGAGTCCTTCGAGCCATCGTTCTCGCCCGACGGCCAGAGGATCGCTTTCAGGCGCGAGGACGGAGCGACGGGCTTCGACGAGATCTGGGTGATGAGCCCCGACGGCAGCGGCCAGACGCGTCTGACGACCGGCTCGGCGGCGTCGCAGGACTTCGCCCCTGACTACTCGCCCAACGGGCAGCGGATCGTCTTCAGCCGCGACCCCGGCGGTTCGGTCCAGGGGCAGATCTGGGTCATGAACTCCGACGGCTCGGGCCCGATGCAGCTGACCAGTGCCACCGATCACGACTTCGACCCCGTGTTCTCGCCCGACGGGATGCGGATTGCGTTCGACCGGGAAAACGTCGGCTTCTCCTTCGGCAACATCTTCCTCGCCGACCCCAACGGCCTGAACCAGAACGTCACGCCGCTGACCAGCAACGCGACCGGCTTCGACTTCGCGCCCACCTGGCAGCCGCTCAACGCGCCCGCATGCGACGTCACCGGCGACGCGAAGTCGAAGTCGGTCAAGCGGGTGAGCGTCACCGTGACGTGCACGAACGAGAACGCCACCGTGGTCGCGGCGGGGTCGGGCAAGGCGCCGAAGCCCAAGGCCGGCCTCGCCGTCACGTCGAAGGCCAAGAAGTTCACGATCCCGGCCGTGACGGCTCAGGTCCCCGAGGACACACCGACGACGCTCACTCTGACGGTCCCCAAGAAGGGCCAGAAGGCCCTCAAGAAGGCCGCCAAGGCGGGCAAGAAGGGCAAGGCGACGATCACCGCCACGCTCACCGACGATCTCGCCCAGGCGTCGAGCGACAGCTTCCACGTCAAGTTCAAGGCGAAGAAGAAGAAGTAGCTGCGGCCTCCCGGGACGCCCCGGCTACTCGCCCGGGCCGCGCTTGAACCACACCGACCGGTCGCTCCAGTCGTGTGCGATCAGGGCGCTGCCGAGCAGCGTCCACTCTAGTCCGCCCCGGGTCGTGAAGCGGCGCGCGGCGAGGCCGGTGAGGCCGGCGGCGGCGACCATCAGCCCGGTCACCCCGTGATGAACGCGCTGGCCCCCGATCCAGAGGCGCCGCCGCTCGAGGTCGATTCCGACCCATCGGTTCCCGAGCTTCCACGGCTTGACGTCCATCGCTGCACCCGTACTTCTTTCAATCCGTCGTACCTATCGGCACAAGTTCAATCCCGCTTGATCGTTTCCTGCCCCCTGGCCGCCCCCCTTGACGCCCATTTGCAGCGCTTTCGCAAACCCTGGCTGACCAGCCAGTCCAGCCTGTAGTCTTCACGCCATGGAGGCGAAGACCGAGGCGGCGCAGGCGGCGGAGTCGACCACTGAGGCGCGGACGATGTCGTCGATGTACCGCGAGGACTTCCGCGCCACCTCAGACCCGGCGCTCGAGGAATCCGCCGCTCGCGGCAAGGCCAACCTGCTCGACTACGACCAGCTCTACGCGCTCTGGGAGCGTCAGCAGTGGCTGACCCAGGAGCTCGACTTCACCCGCGACCGCCACGACTGGCACGAGCGGATCGACGCCGAGGAGCGCTTCGCCCGCATGTACGGCCTGTCGGCGTTCTTCATCGGCGAGCAGCGGGTGACCGACGAGCTCGGCCCGATCATGCGCGCCGCCCCGCGCGAGAACCAGCGGATCTTCCTGTCGACGCAGATCGCCGACGAGGCCCGCCACGTGCGCTTCTTCGACCGCTTCTATTCCGAGGTCGGCGTGCTCGAGGCCGATGGCCTCGCGGGCCGCCTCAGGGAGACCGAGCAGCACCTCAACGTCGGGTTCGGCGAGCTCTTCAACGACCTCCTCAAGGCGCGGGTCGACCGGCTCGCCGCGGAGCCCGAGGACACCGAGCAGCTCGTCGAGGCGATAACCCTGTACCACCTGATCATCGAGGGCGTGCTGGCGCTCACCGGCCAGCACTTCATCATCGACTACAACGAGAAGGAGGGCACCCTGCCGGCGTTCGTCGAGGGGTTCAAGAAGGTCGCCCGCGACGAGCACCGCCACATCGCCTTCGGCGTCCGGTTCCTGACCGACATGGCGAGCGAGGACGACCGCTACGGCAAGGCGATCCAGCGCATGATGGCCGAGGCACTGCCGATCGCCGACAAGGTGCTCGACCCGCCGTGGGCGCAGGAAGAGGAGGACTGGGAGATGTTCGGCGTCTCCAGGGAGGAGACGCACGCGTTCGCGGCGCAGTGCCTGTCGCGCCGGCTCAAGGTAATCGGCCTCGCGGCCTAAGGCGGACTAGGGAATCGGCGGCGGGGGAGGAGGCGGCGTCGGGTCGTCGACCGGCGGGGGATCGGACGTGGGCTCCTCGCCTCCCGACGGCACCTCGACCACGGTGCCGGTGGTGTACGTATACGAAGTGGCCGGGGCCTGCACATCGCCGGTCACGGCGGGACCGGAGCTCGTGTCCGCCGGGCTGTCGTCGGTCTCGGACTCGGGGGTCGCGGTCGGCTGCTCGGCGGACTCGTCGGTCGCGGCCGGATCCTCGGCCGGTTCCGTCGGCTCGTCGGCGAGGGGATCGGTCTCATCGGAGGGCGCGGTGCCGAGCTCCTTCTTTGCGTCCTGCGCGACCGGCACGATCGCGTGGTGCTCGCGCGCCACGGCCGGCTCGGCCGTGGCCGCCTTCGGCGCCGGGGTGGCGGCGGGCTCGTTGCCGACGTAGTTGTTGACCTCAACGGCTCCCGCGGTCAGCAGCGCCGCAGTGGCGACGCCCGCCGCCGCCTTGGCGCCGATCACGCCGCCGACGCCGCCCGCCGCCCCGGCCGCCGACGCCCCGCCGAACGCGGCGCCGCCGAGTGCGGAGCCGCCGGCCGCGCCGCTGGCCGCGGTCGCGCCGCCGGCCGCCGTGGCGCCCCCGCCCGCGGTCGAAGTGCCGCCGCCCCACAGCCCGGCGAGCTTGGCGACGACCGCTTCCTTGAACAGGGCGAGCGCGCCGATCGGCGCCAGCGCGGCGAGCGTCTTGCTGTCCTCGCGAAGCTGGGAGCGGAACTCCGAGCACGGCTCGCAGGTCCGCACGTGCTGGCGCACCGGGCCGGAGGCCTTGCGCAGGCCCTCGGCCGCCTCGGCCAGCTCGAGCTGGACCTCGCCGCAGGTGAGCAGCCGGGCCTGGCTTGCCTCGGCGAGCGTGATCCGGGCGCGCACCAGCAGCGACTTGACGCTCGGCACCGTGGTGTTCATGGCCTGGGCGATGTCCTCGTAGGACAGCGCGTCGACCTCGCGCAGAAGCAGCGCCGTGCGCTGCGTCTCGGGGAGGTGGCCGACGTCGGCCAGAAGGCGGCGGAACTCATCGCGGTTCTGGACCCGCTCAAACGTCGAGGTGCCGTTCTCGTGGGGGTGGACGTCCATCGAGTCCACGCCCTCGGGAACGGGACGGCGGAGATGGTTGAGACAGCGGTTGCGGGCGATGCGGTAGAGCCACGGGCGGGCATTGATGCGCCGGGTGTCGGCGAGCATCGCGCGGTGCGCGGCGACGAAGACTTCCTGGAGGACGTCCTCTGCGTCCTCCTTCGAGGACAGCATGTGCTGGCAGAAGGCGAGCAGCCGGCCCTGGTAGCGGTCGACGAGGACCTCGAACGCGCGGTCGTGCCCGTCCCGGATCATCGCGACGAGGCGCTCGTCCCCCTGTAGACGGAGAACGGGAGAGCGCCGGGCGAGCAGCCCGCGCCTACCGGCATGTGTGAGAGCTGAGGCCTCCAAGCGACCCTCGCCTGAAGGAACACGGTAACAGCACCCCGGTTGCGCTTCCCAGGGCTATCAATGCCCGGGGCGGGATTCGAACCCGCACGCTCTTTCGAGCGGCGGCTTTTAAGGCCGCCTGACTTTGCCAGTTAGTCCACCCGGGCTAGGTGACGTCCTGCACGAACGCGACCGGAACCGATCGTACCCGCCCCCGCGCCTAGAACAGATGGCTAGATCGGCCCGTCCGGCCTCGACCCGCCGCGTGCGGTGCCGATCTTGTGCCTGGAGCAGTCGGTCCCGGACGACCACTGTGAGCGCATGGAGGCGCTCGAGCGCATGGAGGCGCGAAGAGTGCAGTCAGCACGCCGAGGGATTGATTCCGGGCGCGTGCTGGCTGCATGTCTTTTCCCGGAGGACCTCCTGGAGGGAGGCTGAAAACAATGGGTCTGAAGCGCGGCTAATTTCAGTTTCAGTTTCGATCGATCCTCGCGGATCTGGATTCCACTTTTCCGACCAATGGCGTAGGCAGTATGTACTGGGCGTAATGGCATGGCGGCGACGGTGAAAAACTCGGAGAGACGCGGGCTGGCCCCAGGGAGGCGTGTGTCGGACGCCCGCAGGCGGGCTTCGGACGCAAAACGGGCGGAGCAGCGGCGCGGGCTGGAGTTCAGCGAGCGCGAGGCGCGGATGCTCGAGATGGTCGGCGAGGGCTACTCGGCCGGCGAGATCGTCGAGGTGCTTCAGGCCGGCAGGCGCGGCGATGACCCGCCGCGCCCGCGCGGCGAGACCCCTGTGAGCGTTCCGCACCGCGCCCACCAGCCGCTGTCGGTCGCCTTGGCGGGCCTGGCGTTCGCGGCGATACTTATCCCGCGCCTGATCCTCGGAGCCGACGCGGACCCGCTGCTCAGCCTGATGGTGGTCCCGATCGCGGCGCTCGCGGTCGGCTTCGAGACCCGCGGAGGCCTGCTCGGCGCCGCGATCGCCTCGATGCTCGTGGCTGCGCTCGCGATCACGGACGATTACGGCGTCCAGGACGTCTTCGTTCAGATCGGGGCGTTCGCCTTCACGGGGATGGTGGTCGGCAGGCTCGCCGCGGGTCGCAAACAGCTGCTCCGCGATGTCGACGCGGCAAGACGAAGCGCGTCGTCCCCCGGCTGACCCTGACGGCTCATTCGCCGTCCAGCGCCGCGGGCAGCTCCCTGCGCGAGGAGATGTCGAGCTTGGAGTAGACGTGACCCAGGTGCGTCTCGACCGTCTTGGTGGTGACGAAAAGAGCCTGGGCGATCTCCTTGTTCTCCATCCCCTCGGCGGCCATCGTCGCGACCCTCAGCTCGCTCGGGGTCAGTGAGCCGACGCCCGTCAGCATCGCCCGCCGCGGCCTGGCGCCGGTCGCGGTGAGCTCGTCTCGCGCCCGTTCCTCGATCGCCGCCGCCCCGCAGCGGTGGGCCATCTCGAGCGCCTGCCTGAGCGGGTCGCGGGCCTCGCGGCGCCGGTTGGCGCGCCGCAGCGCCGCACCGAGGTCGGTCAGCGCGCGCGCCTGCTCGAGTCGCGACGGCGACGCTGCGAGCTGCCGGGTGGACTCCTCCAGCAGCTCGACGCCCTCGCCGCCGCCCGCCACCAGGCCCTTGGCGCGCAGCGCCACCCCGATTCCCCGCGGCGTGCCCCACTCGCGCGCCCTGGCCAGCTCCCAGTCAGCGAGCCGCCGCGCCTCCGCGACGTCGCCGCCGCTCCCGCGCAGCGCGGTGGCGATCGTCGAGGCGAGCGGAGACTCGTGCCATGGATGCGTGTCGCCCTGAAACTCGAGCAGCGCGCGCAGCTCGGCGAGGCCCTCCTCGGTCCTGCCCTGGACGAGCCGAAGTCGCCCACGCGTGAAACGCAGCGGCGTGACCCAGTAGTGGTCCGGCAGCTCGCCGGCGAACCCGCCCGCTTCGATCTCGCGCTCTGCCTCGCCCAGCTCGCCGCGCTCGATCAACGGATTGACCAGATAGGAGGTCGCGAGCGGGAGGCCGATCACGAGCCCGTGCTCGCGACAAAGCTCGAGCGAAGTGGTCGCCTGCCCCGCGGCGCCCGCGACGTCACCGCGCCGGTAGGCGATCAGCGATCGCTGCCCGTGGCAGATCGCCAGGTCCATCACTGACCCGCGCCGGCGCGCGTCCTCGAACATCCGCTCGGTCTCGACCTCGGCCTCGTCGAGCTCGTCCGCGCGCAGCAGCACAACGACCACCTGGCCGGTCACCCCGTGATCGGGGTGCTCCGCGAGCAGCCGTCCCTCGCCGAGCGCCCGCCGCGCCAGGTCGACGCACTCGGCCACCGGCCCGCCGGCGAAGTGCTGCCACCACGCCCGCATCGCCAGCCACAGCCGCTCGTTGGGGCTGTCGGGCTCGACACGCTCGGTGTAGCGCTCGAGGCGGGCGAGCGCTTCGGAGGAGGTGAACTGGCCGACGGAGAGCAGGTTGAGCTCGGCCTCGAGCGCCTGATCGAGCTCGCCCTCCTCGATTGCGGTTGCGATCATGCGCCTCGCCAGCTCGGTTCCCTCCTCGGGGTGACCGGTCGCGAAGAGCCATGGCGCGAGCTCGGGGGTCGAGGCGAGCAGGTCCTCGGGGCTCTTCGTGAGCTCCGCGACGGGGGCTTCCGATATCCCGTCGAGGATCGTCGGGTCCATGGCGCTCCGGCCCGCGCGCAGCAGCTCGAGGAGCACGTCGCGTCGCGTCGTGCCCTCCAGGGGCTCGTCCAGGGCCCGCCGCAGGTAGGAGACCGCGGCCTGCGGAGCGCCCCGGCCCATCGCGCCGCTCGCCGCACCGCGCAGGGCCTCGACCGCCCAGGACTCGTCCACCGCCCCGGCGTGCAGGAGCTGAGCCGCGACCGCGTCGGCCGGCCTCGACTGATCGGCGAGCAGTCGCGCCGCGCGGGCATGCGCAAGCGCACGCTCGCCATCCGGGATCTGGTCGTAGACCGCGGCGCGCAACAGCGGGTGCGCGAAGCGCAGCGGGGCGCCGGCGGCGAGGATCGAGTTGGCGGCGAGCGCGTCGGCGGCCGTCACGGCGGCGGAGTCGTCGAGGCCGGCGAGCCCGGCGGCGTGGCGCGGCGTTGCCTCCGAGCCGAGAACGGCGACGGCGCGGGTCAGCGACACGGCACCCTCGGGCATGCGGGCGAGGCGAAGCAGCACGGAGCGCGACACGGTCTGGGGCGCGAGTCCGTCCACCGCTTCGACGGATGCCGCGGTCGGCGGGATCGCGTCCCTGCGGACCGCCTCGACCAGCTCGCTGAGCAGGAAGGGATTCCCGTCACTGGCGCGCCGGCACGCTGCGCAGAACTCGTCCTCGGCGTCGGCGCCGAGCCGCTCGCGGACGAGCTCGGCGCTCGCCGCCTCGCTGAGCTCCGCGGGCCGTAACGTGTGAGCGACCGGCTCGCCGGCGAGCGCCGCCAGCAGCGCCTCGTCGGCGCCCGGCTCGCCGGAGCGGATCGTCGCGACCGCGAGGATCGGAAGGGCCTCGACTCGCCGCGCGAGGTAGATCAGCCAGCGAGTCGAGGAGGCGTCCGCCCATTGGATGTCGTCGACGCAGAGCATCAGCGGCGCGCGCTCGCTGAGGTTCGCCGCCAGCCAGAACAGCCCGTGCTGGATCGAGGTCGCGGGGTCGCCGAGTCCCGGCGCCGAGCCCGAGGCGGCAGGCGCCGCGCCCGGCTCGCCGAGCGCCGCGCTCGCGAGCGCGGCGGCGCCGGAGAGCAGCGAGCGGCGCTCGGACGCGCGCGCCGACGCGATCCTGGACTCGAACAGCTGGCGCACGATGCCGTAGGCGAGGCTCTGCTCGAGCTCTCCGGCGCGCGCTGCGAGCACCTCCATCCCCGCCTCTGCCGCTCGCTCGCTCGCCGCGCGGAGCAGCTCGGTCTTGCCGATCCCCGCCGGCCCCTCGATCAGAAGCAGCGAGCCCCGCCCCTCGCCCGCGGCCTCGACGTCCGCCGCGATCGCCGCGAGCTCGTCCTGGCGCTCGCGCAGCCTCGTTCCGTCCGTGGCGTTCGCGGTCCGCACTCCCCGAGAACCCTATTGGGGGGATGGTCGGGAGAGTCCCCGCTGGCTAGGTGTGGATGGCGCGAAATATCAGGGGTCGTCCCCGATGCGAAGCGGCTGGGCATAGCGCAGAATGGGTGGCCATGAGCGGCAGACAGCGCAAGACATTCACGCTCGAGTTCGAAGACACCGAGCCGATCGAGGGCCGGCTGCGGGCCGAGAGCGGGCCGAGCCGCGAGTTCGTCGGCTGGCTGGGACTCGCCGCGGCGCTCGAGAGCGTCCTCGCGCCGCTCCCCGGGGATGAGCTCGACGGCACCGGGGGCACTCCGGGCACGGCACACGGGGGAGCGGCGGGATGAACCCGCTGCTGCTGTTCGCGGGCACGCTGCTCGTGCTGACGCTCATCATGTGCGGCACGATGCTCTTCCGGTTCCGGCCCCACCGACGCTGCCCGCGTTGCAGGTCGACGGTCGACATCAGCCGCTGGCGGTGCAAGTTCTGCGGCTACCAGTTCCAGGAGGTGAACCTCCACAGCCGCTGACGGTCGATTCTGGACCGCCTGGAGCGGTCTAGAGCTTCGTCCAGACCGTCTTGGTCTCGAGGTAGGCGTCGAGGTTGGCGTGGCCCTTCTCGCGCCCGATCCCTGACGCCTTGAAGCCCCCGAACGGGGCCGCCGGGTCGCCGCCGCCCCACGTGTTGATGTAGACGTTGCCGGCCTCGAGCATGGCGGCGAGCTTGTGGGCCTTGGAGATGTCGCGCGTCCACACCCCCGCGGCGAGCCCGTACTCGGTGTCGTTGGCGCGCGCCGCGACCTCCTCGAGATCGTCGAACGGCATCGCCACGAGCACCGGCCCGAAGATTTCCTCGCGCGCGATCGACATCTCGTCCGAGACGCCGGTGAACAGCGTCGGCTCGACGAAGTAGCCGCCGTCGAGGCCCTCGGCGCCGTCTCCGTCGGGCCGCCCGCCCCCGACCACGATCTCGGCGCCCGCCTCGCGACCCTGATCGATGTAGCCCATCACCCGCGCGAGCTGCTCGTCGGAGACCAACGGCCCGAGCTCGGTCTCAGGGTCGGTCCCGGGGCCGAGCTTCGCCTTGCGGGCCCGGTCCGCGAGCCCCTCGATCACGGCGTCGAAGTTGTCGGAGTGCACGAACAGCCGTGAGCCCGCGTTGCACGACTGGCCGGAGTTGAAGTAGATCCCCTCGTAGGAGCCCGCGATCGCGGCGTCGAGGTCGGCGTCGGGCAGGATGATGTTCGGCGACTTGCCGCCCAGCTCGAGCGTGACGCGCTTCAGCGCCCGGCCGCACTTGGCTCCGATCTCGCGCCCGACCACGGTCGAGCCGGTGAACGCGACCTTGTCGACGCCGGGGTCGTCGACCAGCGCGGCGCCGGTCTCGCCGTCGCCGGTCAGCACGTTGACGACGCCGTCGGGGACCCCCGCCTCCTGGGCGAGCTGGCCGAGCCGCAGTCCGGTCAGCGGTGTCTGCTCGGCGGGCTTGAGCACCAGGGTGCAGCCCGCGGCGAGCGCCGGCGCGACCTTCCAGGTCGACATCAGCAGCGGGAAGTTCCACGGCACGATCTGGGCGCACACCCCGACCGGCTCGCGGCGCGTGTAGCAGAAGACGTCGGGGCTCGACACGGGGATCGTCTCGCCCTCGATCTTCGTCGGCCAGCCCGCGTAGTAGCGCAGGTGGTTGACGGCGGCGGCGATGTCGCCCTTCGCATAGCCGAGCGGCTTTCCGTTGTCGAGCGACTCGAGCTCGGCTAGCTCGGAGAGGTTGGCCTTGATCGCGTCGGCGAACGCGTAGATCAACCCGGCGCGCTTCGAGGGCGGCAGCTCGCGCCACCCGCCGTCGAGCGCCTCGCGCGCCGCCGCAACCGCGCGGGCAGCGTCGTCGGCGCCGCCCTGCGCGACCTCGCAGATCGCCTCGCCCGTCGCGGGGTCGATCGTCTCGAACGTCCTGCCGTCGGCGGCCGGGACCTCCTCGCCGCCGATCCAAAGCCCGCGCCCCTGCGAGACGAACTCGCGCGCGCCCTCGGACAGGCTCTGTGCCGTCGCGGTGGCCATCACCTCGAAACTGTAGTCGCCGCCTCACGCGAGCGCGCGACGCCGGCGGCCACTCCCGAGGGAACGGCCGCCGGCGCTCACGCTTGCTGGATCCGTCAGTCGCCGGAGACGACGTCGTGCTCGCGAACGATCCTGCCGTCTTGCAGCTCGAGGATCGCGTTGGCGACGACCTTGCGGCCGCCGGGGAACTCGCACGTCACGGTGGCGGCGGCGTGCTCCTCGTCCGCGACCGTGTGCTCGACGGTCGCCTTGACGCCGGCGCTCTTGCAGTGCTCGAACATGCCCCGGAAGACCTCCTTGCCGTGCTGGGTCCGGGGCGAGCTCGGCGGGTTGTCCCCGCTGATCTGGGTCAGCTCCACCTCGTCGCCGTAGAGGCCCAGCAGCGCCGGGATGTCCCACTCCTCGTAGGCGCGCTTGAACAGCGCGGTGTCGAACGTGGTCTGGCTTGCGGCGGTCATCTGTGCTCCTTTCGTTTGACTCGATTGACCGTGCGGCCGCGTACCATTGGGGTTGAAGTGCGCTTGAAGTCAAGAGTGGAGAGGGATGTTCCGTGGATGGCTTTCCCGAGCTGACGATCGGAGAGGTCTCACATCGGGCCGGGATCGCCGCGTCGGCGATCCGCTACTACGAGTCGATCGGCTTGCTCCCCGAGCCCGATCGCCTCGGCGGGCAGCGCCGCTACGACGAAAAGGTGCTCGGGCGGCTCGCGTTCATCGCGGTGGCGCGAAACGCCGGCTTCAAGCTGCGCGAGATCGGCGAGCTGATCGAGGGTGTGGACGGCGGCGACGGAATGGCGGGCTCGATGCGCTCGCTGTCGGAGCGCAAGCTCCCCGAGGTCGAGGCCGTCCTCGAACGCACCCAGGCGATGAAGGGCTGGCTCGAGGTGGCGCGCGAGTGCGGCTGCTTGACGCCCGCGGAGTGCACCCTGTTCCCGGAGCCGGGCGATCAGGCGGTCGACCCGGCCGAGGCCCTGAAGATCGTCCACGTCGACGGCAAGGATTGCCGCCGCGTGCCGGCTCGCGACTGATCCGGCTCAGTCCGAGCGCCCGGCGCGCTCGCGCGGCAGGGCGAGGGCCGTTCGCCCGTCCCGGCCCGCCAGGAACGCGGACTCGCCGACGCTCCAGGCCGAGCTCTCCTCACCTTGCGCGCGTCGCAGCGCGGCCTCGGAGCTAACCAGGCGCTCGCTGCGCTGCTTGGCGAGGTCGGAAAGCCTCGCCGCCTCGTTGACCGGATCGCCGATCACCGTGTACTCGAAGCGCTGCTCGGCGCCGACGTTGCCCGCGACCGCCGGGCCGGCCGAGACCCCGATCCCGAAGTCGAGCTGAGGGACCTCGCGGCGGAGGCGCTCGGCGAGCCGGCGCGCTGCCCGCAGCGCGCCGCCGGCGGGATCGTCGCTCTCGACCGGCGCCCCGAACATGCACAGCGCCCCGTCGCCCTCGAACTTGTTGACCAGCCCGCCCTCGGACTCCACCGTCTCGACCACGACGCGGAAGAAAAGGTTGAGCAGGCGCACGACCTCTGCCGGGGGCATCGCCAGGGCCATCGCGCTCGAGCCGACCAGGTCGACGAACAGCACCCCGACCTCGCGCTCCTCGCCTCCGAGCCTGGTCCCGTCGCGCAGC
The DNA here is from genome assembly GCA_035637595.1 of Solirubrobacterales bacterium. Lineage (GTDB taxonomy): Bacteria > Actinomycetota > Thermoleophilia > Solirubrobacterales > 70-9 > DASPWW01. The sequence goes on from DASPWW010000018.1 coordinate 12,822, forward strand.
GCCGCCTTTGCGACGTCATGTCCGACCTGGCGGCCGAACAGGTCGCGGATCTGCTCGCGCTCGCGCAGCCCCTCGGCCATCTCGTTGAACCCGGCCTGAAGCAGCCCCACCTCGCTGGCGTCGTCGACTGCGACGTGGGTGTCGAGCTTGCCCCCCGCGACCTGCTCGAGGCCGTGCCGCACCGACGTGACGGGGTGGGCGATCGCCCTGGCGGCGAACATCGTCGCCAGCGGGCTGACGCACGACGCGACGAGCCCGAGGAAGAGGACCGCCGCCGCGACGTACTCGGTCTCGACTCCGGACTTGGTGAGGCCCACGATCCCGACGACGAGGATCCCGAGCAGCGGCACGCCCGTCCCGAGCGACCACGCCATCGCGAGCCGCGCCCGCACCCCGGGCGCGACTGACCCCGACGGCAGCCGCGTGGCGAGGGCGGCCGCAGTGACCGGTCGCAGGATGCGTTCCGAGGCCAGGTACACGAGCGCGCACGTCGTCTCGCCGCCGAGCCAGATCGTCGCCACGACCACCGCCGCGAACCCCCACGACTCCGCAAAGCCGTTGAGGACGAAGAAGAGGGTCCCGCCGACCACCCACCCGAGCGCGGCCAGCTTGACGCCCTGCAGGGCGAGCCTCAGGGTCAGGCGGTGCTCGCGATCGTCCGGCTCGCGGTCGTCGACGAGCCACCCCAGTGCGGAAACGAGGTTGCGCTTGCCGTATCTGTCGATCAGGAATCCCGCCGCGAGCAGGTAGACGATGATGACCGGCGCGTTTATCCATCCCAGCGCCTCGCGCCGATCGGGGTCGAGGAAGATCGGGATCAGGAATCCGATCGATTGAAAGACCACGAACGCGCCCGCGGCGCCCGCGATCCAGTTGAGTCGTACCAGGCGCCTGGTGACCTGGCGGACGAGCTCTGCTCCCGACTGCCCGTCTGCGACTGACTCGGCCACGACGGTCGAATTATCCGCCCAGCGGGGCGGTGAGTCTGCAGGCTCCGGTGCCGGGCTCACCCCGCCGGCACGGGCGCGGCGCGGCGATCGCGCAGCACGGCGAGCGCGCCCTCTCCCGGCCGGATGGTGATGTTTCGCCGCCGCGCCAGCTCGGCGCCGTCGGACGCGGGCTGAAGCTCGCGAGCCGAGAGCACGGTCCGCATCACGATCTGCATCTCGAGCATCGCGAAGCTCGCGCCGATGCAGCGCCGCCTCCCGCCGCCGAACGGGATCCAGGTGTAGGTCCCGGGCGGCTCCTCGAGAAAGCGCTCGGGCCGGAACACGTAGGGGTCGGGGTAGACGTCGCGATCGTGATGGACGAGGTAGGCGTTCGGGACCAGGGCGCAGCCCGGGGGGTAGTCCCAGCCGCCGACCTCGATCGGCTTCTTTACCAGCCGCGGCTCGGCGTTGGGCAGCACGGGCCGCGCGCGCAGGGTCTCCTGGATCGTCGCCACGAGATACGCGTCCTCGCCGGAGTCGAGGCTCTCCACGAGCCGGGAGAGAACGACGGGAGAGCGCGCCAGTCGCTCGAACGCCCAGCCCAGCGAGGACGCGGTCGTCTCGTGGCCGGCGACCAGCATCGTGATCAGCTCGTCGCGAAGCTCCTGCGCCGACATCGGCGAGCCGTCCTCGTGACGCGCCTCGAGCAGCATGGTGAGAACGTCATCGCGCTCGGCGTCGTCGGCGCGTCGCTCGTCGATCAGCTCGAAGATCAGCTCGTCGGTCTCCTGCTGGAGGCGGGCGAAGGTCGCGAACGGCTCGATCCGCTCCAGGATTCGGGCCACGCGCCCCTCGGGGTCGGGTGGGGTGAGGCTGATCGGGCGGTCGCCGAACGCGAGCATCTCGGCGAGGCGCCCGCGCAGCGCGTCGAGCCGCTCACCGGGGTCGAGCCCGAACACCGCGCGCAGGATGATCTCCAGGGTGAGCCGCTGCATCTTCGGCTGAACCGGGAAGGCGCCGTCGTTGGGCCAGCCCTCGACCTCGCGCTCGGCGACCTCGGCCATCAGCCCGCTGAGCCGCGCCATCTTCTCGCCGTGGAAGGCCGGCAGCATCAGCTTGCGCTGCTCCATGTGGCGCGCCTCGTCGAGCAGGATCACCGAGTTCTTGCCGACGACCGGCTCGAGCACGCGGGCGCCCTCGCCGGGATGAAGGACGTCGGGGGGCGCCTTGAACACCTCCTTGATCTCGTCCGGGTCGGAGAGGATCACGAAGGGCGGAGCCAGCGGGAAGCGGACCGTGAAGCGCTTGCCGTAGCGCGCGCGGGAGCGTTCGAGGGAGGCGAGGGGGCGCTTCCAGAGCCCGATGCCCTGGATCAGGGCCGGGTATCTGGGCCCGGGGGGAAGTGCCGACCGCATCTGTATCTCGCCTCAGTATGAGGATCGCGCCACGAGCGCGCACCGTCTGTGACGAGGCGCACACAGGGCACACACACAGGGCGCACGCAGGGCAATCAGCCGGGACCGACGGCCGGCCGGAGCCGTGGGCCCATCGGGTCACTTTCGGAATGTGCCGACATATGTCGTCACATCTGAAAACCCGCGAAATAGGCACCAAGGCCGCGGCCAAACATCATGGAACCCACGCCCTCGCGGCCGCCGGTGTGGCGAAGCAGGCGGCTCCTACCGAGTCCTAAGGCGGAGCAGGCGGCTCCTGCCGAATCGTGGGCGCCTTACGGCGTCGTCGCGTCCGGCGGCGTGCAGTCGCTGGGCGCCGTGTCCTGCGTTACCGGCGCGGACTCAGTGACCGCGGCGTCGACGCTACCGGCGCCATCGGCGGCGGCGCCATCGGCGGCTCCGCCCGCATCGGGCACCCCGTCAGCAGGATCCGGCGTCGGCGGGACCGGTGCGGGAGCGGGCTCGCACGGCGGCAGCTCGGGCTCGGGAGCCGGCTCGGCCTCGTCCGCCGGAGCCTCCTCGCCTCCCGGAACCGCGATCGCGCCGCGCGACCCGCCGGCGGTCGTGTCGACCCCCTTGACCCGGTCGTCGTCACCGGCGCTCGCCTTGTCGGTGTCGATCACCTCGGGGTCGCCGGAGTCGTCGACGCCCCATGCCGAGGCGCTGACCGAATAGGTGCCGCTGCCGGTATAGGGCACCCACAGCGTCGTCGAGCCCGACGCGCCGCGGACGACCGTCCCGAAGTCCGTGACGCTGCCGTCCGGCGCGGTAACCGAGGCGGTGATGTAGCGCGCCTCGGGGACGCCGCCGAAGCTGGCGTCGATCCCGCACACGATCGTCCCGCCCGCGACCCCGCAGCCGTTGAGCGAAGCCGACACCGCGAGCCCGCCGCCCGAGCCGCCGGTCAGCGCCAGGGCGGGAAGCGGGACGGTGAGGGCGAGCGCTGCCAGGATGAGCGCGCGGCGGCGGCCCGTCACGGGCCCCCCGCCGCGGTCGGCTCCTCGCCCGGCTCGGGCACGAAGGAGGTGTGGATCAGCTTCGCGTCCTCGATGACCGAGGTCGGCGCGCCCGGCTCGACCGAGGTCGAGAGGTAGTAGCGGTACGGCCCGGAGGCGCGCAGCGTCACGGTGTAGGGGGCCGAGGCGCCCGATCCCTCGGGCGCGTTTGCCTCGAGCAGCGCGCTCGACTTCTCGAGCGTCGGCCCGTTGGTTCGCTCGACGACCGAGGCGCTGCCGGCGAGCTGGCGAAGCTGGACGAGCGAGCGGGCCTCGAACTCGGAGAACGAGAGCCGCTCGTCGCGCTCGATCCACAGCGTGACGTCGGCCGTTCCGTCGGCGGATGCCGCGTAGAACGCCGAACCGGTCGGGCCCGCGGCGCGCTGCCAGCCGTCCGGAAGCGCGAGCGACCACCCGGGCTGGCGGACGAGCTCGGCGTCGCCCGCCTGGACCGCGGTCTTGGCGGTCGGGGCCTTGGGGGTGGACTCGTCGGAACCCTGGATCAGCACGAGCCCGGCGATGACCGCTGCCGCGGCAAGCGGGACCGAGAGCCAGCGCCACGTGCGCCCGGGCGGGGCGTCGAGCCAGTCGGGGCGCCGCGGGCGCAGCCCGCTGAGGTCGGGGAAGGAGGGAAGCCAGCCGAAGCCCCCGGCGTCGACCGTGTCCTCGACGGCCTCGCACTCGAAGGGTCGCGCGCAGTGCTCGCAGACCACGCGGCGGACGGCGCGGGCGGGAATCGCGCCGGGGATGCGCACCCGGGTCTCGGCTCCGCAGACCTCGTGGGCGGCGCGCACGACGCGGATCGGCACGCCGAACGGCGGCTCGGGAAAGCCTCCGTTGGGTGGACCGTCCTCGGGGTGCGGCGCCCTGCGCGCAGCGGATGTCGGGGAGCCAGGCTCCATTACGTCATTCAATCGGAGAAAAAGCAGGCTAGCTTGAAGGATTCACCCCGCTGCGAGGCTGGTTTCACGCACGAAGCGCTTCGTGCGGCGCTCGTGCGACTCTCCTAGATCACACATCCGGGCCGAAAGGTGCGGGACAATGGCGCCATGCGCTGGCACGCCATGGCTTCGCACGGGGCCGCCGGCGGCGCCGACCAAACCGCCGCCGGGGCCGACCGCCCGTTCGCAGTCCTGACCTGGTTCTACCGCAAGCTCGGTGCCCAGTTCCCGGCCGCCGTCCTGACGATGGAGCTCGCGACGGCCCCGTTCATCATCACCGCCGCCACGCTCGGCCTGTTCACGTTCTACTACGACGCGGGCAAGGGCCAGTTCTTCACCGTGCTGGGGATCGCGCTCGGGCTCACCGCGATCGCAGTCGGCGTCGTGCTCCTGCGCACCTATCCGCGCCTGCGCCCGATCAAGCGCTGGATCGCGGGCGAGCGCGACCCCGACTCGACGGCGAAGGCGTGGTCGACGGCGGTCGGCCTGCCGCTCGACTTGGTCAAGCGCGACCTCGCGCTACCGGTTCTGCTGCTGATAATCCCTGGCTGCGTCGCGGCGGTCGTCTTCCTCGACCTGAGCTGGTACGACTTCTTCGCGATCCTCGCGGGCTCGCTGGTCTCGATGGGCTACGCCCTGATCCTCCACTACCTCGCCGTGGAGGGCGGGATGCGCCCCGTGCTCGTCGACATCAACCGCGAGGTTGCGCCACGGCTCTCGGCCGAGGTCTCGGCGATCCCCCTGCGGCTGCGGCTGATGGCGGCCCTGCCGCTGATCAACATCATCACCGGGCTGATCGTCGCGGCGCTGACCTCGGGCGGCCAAGGCGACGAGGGGCTCGGCTTCGACGTGCTCGTAGCAGTCGCGGTGGCGACGACCGTCTCGCTCGAGCTGACCGTCCTGCTCTCGAAGTCGATCCTGCGCCCGATCGCCGACCTCCAGCGCGCCACGGACGCCGTCCGCAAGGGCAACTTCGAGGGTGCGGTGCCGGTGACCACCGGCGACGAGCTCGGGGAGCTCGCCGCCTCGTTCAACCAGATGCTCGAGGGACTGCGCGAGCGCGAGCGCATCCGCGAGGCCTTCGGCACCTACCTCGATGAGGAGGTCGCCGAGTACATCCTCTCCGAGGGCTTCGACGAGGAGGGCGTCGAGCTCGAGGTCTCGGTGCTGTTCTGCGACGTCAAGGACTTCACCCGCTTCGCCGCCAACGCCGAGGCTCCCGAGGTGGTGCGCTGCCTCAACGAGCTGTTCGAGGTCGTGGTCCCGATCGTCGCCAGGCACGGCGGCCACGTCGACAAGTTCGTCGGGGACGGCCTGCTGGCGGTGTTCGGGGCGCCCGAGAACTACCCCGATCACGCCGACCGCGCGGTGCGTGCCGCGATCGAGATGGCGCGAGAGGCCAACGACCCGACCCGCGCGGAGGCGCTGCGGATCGGGGTGGGCGTCAACACCGGCCGCGTCGTCGCCGGCAGCATCGGCGGCGCGGGCAGGCTCAACTTCAGCGTGATCGGCGACCCGGTGAACATCGCCGCCCGGGTCGAGGCCGAGACCCGCGAGACGGGTGACGAGGTGCTGATCACCGCGGAGACCAAGCGCCGGCTGAGCGAGGAGTACGAGCTCGAGCCGCGCGGCTCGCGCGAGCTCAAGGGGATCGAAGAACCGGTGGAGCTGTACGCGGCGGTTGTCCCTGAGCGCGAGCCGGCGAAGCAGCGCAGGAAGGACGAGCCGCGGTCGCGAGAGGCAGCCGAGCCCGAGCACGTCTGACCCCCGGCGGGGGAGAGCCCTCCGGCCTGCCGACTAGGCTCGCTTGGTGAGCCCGTCCGAGCCGACCACCGCCGATTACGAGTGGGAGCAGGACCAGGCGCGTCTGGCGCTGCAGGGGCTCGAGGACGTGGAGATCGCCGCTCCGCCCGCCGCGGAGGTGCGCGTCTACGACGGCCCCCGCGACCCGCACGCGCTGCTCGCCCACCTCGGCTACGACTCCTTCCGCCCCGGCCAGCTCGACGCGGTCGAGGGCGCGCTCGCCGGCCGCGACTCGATGGTCGTGATGCCGACCGGCGGCGGCAAGAGCCTCTGCTACCAGCTCCCGGGCCTCGCCTCCGATGACCTGACGATCGTCGTCAGCCCGCTGATCGCGCTGATGGCGGACCAGTGGAAGCGCCTCGCCGACGATGGCCACCCCGCCGTGATGCTCGCCTCCGGACTGCCCGAGGAGGCGATGCGCGACGCGACGCGCCAGGTGCGCGACGGCAGCGCCCGGATCGTCTACTGCTCGCCGGAGCGCTTCGCCTCGACGGGGTTCTGGAACGCCCTGGGCTCGCGCCGGGTCGGGCTTTTCGCGGTCGACGAGGCCCACTGCCTCGCCGAGTGGGGCCACGACTTTCGCCCCGACTACCTGCGGCTGCCGAAGGCGATCGAGCGCCTCGGCCGCCCGACGGTGATGGCGTGCACGGCGACCGCGACCGAGGAGGTCTCGTCGGAGATCGCGCGCCGGCTCGAACTGCGCGACCCGGTATCGGTGCGCTCGGGGTTCGACCGCCCGAATCTGAGCTTCGACATCGTCCAGCTCGAGGGCAAGGGCTCGAAGGCGCGGAAGCGCGCGCTGCTCGAGCACGGCCTCGCCGATCCCGCGAACCGGCCCGCGATCGTCTACTGCGGAACGCGCCGCGACACCGACGAGGTCGCCGGTTGGCTCGCGGACGCCGGGCTCGAGGCCGTCGGCTATCACGCCGGGATGGCGCCCGACGAACGCGCCTCGGCTCAGCACCGCTTCATGAGCGGCGACGCCGAGGTCGTCGTCGCGACCAACGCCTTCGGCATGGGCGTCGACAAGGCCGACGTGCGCTCGGTCTGGCACTGGGCGATCCCGACGAGCGTCGAGGCCTACTACCAGGAGGCGGGGCGGGCGGGCCGCGATGGCGCCCCCGCGCGGGCGGTGCTGCTGGCGGGGCGAATGGACCTCAGCCGGCTCGTGCACTTCAACGAGCGCCGCGCGGTCGAGCCGGTCGACGTGGCGGCCTATGTCGAGCGGCTGCGCTCAGCGGCGGCGGACGCCGGCGGGGCGCTGACGATCGACAGCCCGCGCGACGACACCGAGCGGATCCGCCTCGCGATCGCCGAGCGCGCCGGCGCGCTCGCCGTCGAGCCGGCCGGCGGCGGACTGCTGGGAATCACGCTCGACGGAAGCCTTCAGATGGGCTTCGTCGGGCGCGAGTGCCGGGTCGCCAGCGAACGCGGCTGGCGCGCCTACCGGGCGGTCAAGGCGTTCGCGTTCTCGGACACCTGCCGGCGCCGCGCGCTGCTCGACCACTTCGGCGACCCGGCGTCGGGCACCCCGACGGGCCGCTGCTGCGACGTCTGCAATCCCGACGGCTGGCTTCCCAATCCCGAGACGATCTCCATCAAGGCGAGCCGCAAGCGATCGAAGTCGCCGGCGCCTGCGCCGAGCGACCTGTCCGCGGCCGACGAGGCGCTGTTCGAATCCCTGCGCGAGTGGAGGCGGGTTGCGGCGGCCGGGAAGCCCGCCTACACCGTCGCCCACGACTCGACGCTGCGCGAGATCGCGGCGAACCGGCCGACAACGCGGGCGCAGCTCGAGGGGATCCGCGGGATCGGCCCGTCGTTTCTCACCAGGCACGCCGAGGGATTGCTCGAGGTAGTCGGCCGATGAGGTGGTTCTTCGTCCTGTCCACGGCGTGCGTGATCGCCGGGATCGTCGTCGCCCTCCTCGGCAATGTGCTGCTCGGCGCGCTGCTGCTGATCCTCGGGATGCTCGGCGAGGCGGCCGGGTTTGTGGTCTCGGAGGCGCTGCGGCTCAAGAACGCGGCGCAGGAATGGATCGCGCTGTTCGCCGAGGGCCGACCGCGCTCGCTGCGCCTCGTCTCGGTCGAGGCGCCGAACGGATTTCTGTTCAGCCCCGACGCCACTGTGACGCTCGAGGTCGAGGGCGGCGCCGGCACGACCAGACAGCACGAGCGCGCCGTCCCGGTGCCGCGCCTCTACGCGTTCTGGTGGAAGCTCGCCACTTGGCTTCACGTCCCGCTGCCCAAGCGGCTCGACTTCGAGCGCATGGCGCGCCTCCAGCTCCGGCGCGCCGAGGCACAGGCCGAGGCCGGCGACGGGCCGCGACCGGCGATCAGCCGCTGAGGGCGCTCACCGTCTGCTCGCTGTCCTCCGAGCCGCGGTAGGTGGCGACCTTGCCGTCCGTGAAGCGCCAGTAGTGGTGGAGATTCATCTCGATCTCGCGCCCCGTCGCCTTCGACCTGGCGCGGTAGCGGATGAATGCCAGCACCTCGTCGTCGGTTGCGGCAAAGGCCTGCGGCGTGAACTCGAGCACCTCCATGGTGTCCGCGATCGCGGCGAAGAACTGCGCGACGGCGTCCTTTCCCGAGCGCTGCCCGTACCACGGCGCGGTGTCGCCCGCCGCGTCGGCGGCCCAGTCGACGTTCTCGGCGCAGTTGTTGACGATCGTGTCGACATCGCCCTTGCCGAACGCGTCGTACATCGCCTTGACCGTGGTGACGTTGTCGTCCGCACTCATGCTCAACCCCCTTGATTCGGATGCAGGTTCGAACGGTATTCGGATCGGCGCCCGAATCGGATCACTGTCGCTTAGCTGGCTCCGCCGGCGGCGGAATGGCGCCGGGAAGAGACCCCGGTCGCCGTTCGGCGCCGCTGTCCTGCTTAGGGGGTCATATGCGGCCTCAAAGCAGGACAGCGGTGCAACGCCGGACCGATCGACGAGGACGACGGGCGTTGGAGAACGGGCCCGAGGCGTCTGCTTCTTCCTAAACTTGGTGTGGACCCTTCACATTGCGCGCGAAATGCGCGGCGCGGCTACTTCCGCTTCTTCTTGACCTTCCAGGAGTCGGTGGCCGGCGATCCGTCGACGTTGCCGGCGGCGTCCTTGGCCCGAACGTTGAAGGAGTGCTTTCCCTTCTTCACCTTCAGCGTGTCGGGCGACGTGCAGGGCGCGAAAGCGGCGCCGTCGAGCGCGCACTCGAAGGTCGATCCCGCCTCCGAGGAGCTGAACTCGAACACCGCCTGCTTCTTCTTCGTCTTGTCCTTGGGGTGCTTGGTGATCGTGGTGTCCGGCGCCGTGGTGTCCGTCGTCGGCGTCGGCGGATTGCAGGCGGATATGTCCGGGTCCTGGGTGTCGTCGCCGAGCCCATCGGCGTCGCAATCGGATTCGAGCCTCGCTGTGAGGTTGACGACTCGTCCTGCAAGCGTTGTGGTCGCCATCCCGCTCATCCCGACGATATCGTTGGAGTAGAACCTCAAGACGTCACTGGAATCCCCGGTGATGTAGCCGCTGACGCCACCCGTATCGGTATCGATGCCGAGCAGCCACCCCGGCTGCACCGGAATCTGGACCAGCTGCGTGCCGATCGTGCCCCCGGGTATTGCCTGGGGATTGGATTGCGCCCTGAGCAGGTAGTTGTCGCCGCCTTGTGGCTCGAGGAGAAACATTCGCACTCCGGTCGCGGCCGTGGCGCTGGTCGTCCTGGTGCTCCAGGAGGTAAGCACCCATGACCCCGCGGGGACCGAATACGAGGCAGATGAGGCCCCGGTGGACTGTTGGAAGTAGCGACACCCACCGCACGTGCTGATGGCATCGGCCTGGGCCTGGGTAGCCAACGATCCCAGGACGACGGTCGTCGCGTCGGCGGCAGGCGCGGCGGCGAGGATACCGACGATGAGGACGAGGATGCTGGCCCGCCGGATTGCCCGCATACCGGGAGAGTACAGCCGGATGTAGGCTCCGGTCCCACATGGCCCAGCAGCAGGCGACCCGAGCGCAGGCGGAGTCCGAGGCGATGGAGGCGGCCCGGAGGGCCGCGGCCGGGGAGGGGGGAGAGGGGGGCGCGCTGCACGGCGGGCGGCTGGTCGCCAA
>DASPWW010000019.1:0-2528 GCA_035637595.1 Solirubrobacterales bacterium
ACTTCTCGCCTCCCGGCAACCTGCCCAACGTCATCCCCGCCTCGCCCGGGCTGCCCCCGCCGCTTGACTTCATCCCCGGCTTTAGCCCCAACCCGGTCGGCGACGCCTTCTTCAGCGCGCTCGACACCGGCAACCTCAAGCACTGCCCCGGCGCCAACGAGCGCAACCCCGGCGACAACTCGACGCCGTTTACCGAGGGCGGGACGCTGGACTGCGATCCCAGCGAGGTGCCGCTCGGGCCGTAGCGGTGCGGTTAGCCGCCCACCGGACCGATGGAAAGCGGCAGCTTGGCCTGACCCGGTGGGACGCCGCCCTGGCCCGGCGGGGTGCCGCCGAGTCCCGGTGGCTCCTCGAAGAGACCTGGCGGGGTTCCGCCCTGGCCCGGTGGGACGCCTCCGTGCCCGGGCGGGGTGCCGATCGGCCCGGGGTCGGAGGGCGCGCCGCCGCCCGTCGAGCCCCCGCCGGGAGAGTTGCCGCCGGGAGAGCCGCCGCCGGGAGAGCCGCCGCCCTCGGTCGAGGGCGGTGCCGCGGGAGTAGCGGGATCGCCGACGCTGCTCGCCCCCTGATCGCTGGAGCCGCCAGCATCGCCGCCGGCCGATTCGCCGCCCCCGTTTGCGCCGCCGGACGGGGACGACCCGTGGTTCGCGCCGCTTCCGCCTTGAGAACCGCCGCCCTGGCCCGACGAGGCGTCCTGATGGTGGCCGGCGCCGACGCCGCCGTGATGGGCGGAGGGTTTATCCCAGGCCGTCACCGGCTTCTTGTCGATCGCCGCGCTGGAGACCGGGTTGTCGGGGCCGACCAGTACGCCCGCGCCGACGATCCCGAGCCCCGTGGCGACGGCGATCGCCGTGGCCTTGAGGGCGGCGGAGCCGGCGACCGATTGGCCGGCCGCGCCGCCGACGAGGGCTGCGATTCCGCCGCCGGCGCCCCCGCCTCCGCCCAGGACCCCTGACAGGATCGCCGCAGCAGCCGGAGCGGGTAGCGGGGGAGCGAGCGCGCGGAGGTCCGTCCGCCGCCCGCCGATCGAGTCGCGGAACGAACGGCAGTCGTCGCACGTGCGCAGGTGGGCGCGCAGCTTGCGTCCCCGCAGCATGCGTCCGTCCCGAGCGGAGATCGACCGTCGCGCGTCCTTACAAGCCATCTCGCGACCCTCCTCGAGCTGGTGCAACGCGCAGCGCGCCTCGTAGACGATCTGCTTTGCGGCACCCTGCGAGGTGTCCAGGGCGGTTCCGATGTCCGAATAGCTGAGGCCGTTCAGCTCTCGCATGACGAGGGCGCCGCGCTGGCGGTCGGGTAGTTCGTGCAGGTCCTCGAACAGCGAACGCAAGCGGTCGCGGATCGAGCTGTCGGCCTCGATGGCGGCGACGTCGCCGACCTCGTCGATCGAAGCCTCCGGCGAGCGGCGCCGAAGCACGGAGATCGCCTCGTTGTGCGCGACGCGGAACAGCCACGGCTTCAGCGCGATGGCGCGTCGTTCGCCCGGCAGGGCTCGCAGCGCGCTGACCATGGTGTTCTGGAGCGCGTCCTTGGCCTCCTCCTCGTTGCCGAGGATCGAGCGGCAGTAGCGATACAGGGCCTGGTGATGGCGCTCGTAGATCGCCGTGAACGCTCCCCTGCTGCCCTCCGCGGCCAGCCGAGCGAGACGCGCGTCCGGCAGCAGCCCGAGCGCACGTTGTGGAACGCGCTCCGAGATGTGCTCGGGCAGCGGAAGAGCCTCGCCCATGAGACGCATTATGTTGGGTTTGTGCGGATTTCACAAGTGGGCGGTGTCGACAAGCACGTGTCGCATCGATGGAATGAAGGCATCGACCACGATCGGATCGAACTGGCTACCGGCGGCGCGGCCCAGTTCGTCGAGCGCGGCCGCCGGATCCAGAGCCGCCTTGTAGGGCCGATCCGTGGTCATCGCGTGGTACGCATCGGCCACGGACAGCACCGCCGATTCGAGCGGAATGTCCGCGGCGTCGAGGCCGCGCGGATAGCCCCGTCCGTCGGGCCGCTCGTGGTGGGCGATCACCCACTCGGCGATCTGGGCCAGGCCGACGTCGCGGATCAGGTCGGCGCCGATCACGGGGTGGGTCCTGATCCGCGCCCACTCGTGATCGGACAGCGGGCCGGGCTTGTCGAGAATGCTGCGCGGCACCTCGAGCTTGCCGACGTCGTGGAGCTCGCCCGCGAGCCGCAGGCTGCCCTCCGCCGCGCGGGGGATGCCGAGCTGACGCGCGGTCAGCGCCGCGTACCGGCCCACCATCTTTCCGTGCACGGCGAGATCGGGATGGTTCTTCGCGAGCCGCTCGGCCAGCAGCGTCAACTCGGCCGCCGGAACGGCCCAGCCCCGAAACCTCGGGGTCCCGGGTGGGATCGGGATGGTGTCCCTCACGCCTGGAAAACGCGCCGACCCCGCGTAAGTAATGGCCTATACGGGTAGCGATCTTCGCGATGGAGGGTGTCTCCAAGACCGACGAGGAAGGAGCAGGCGCGGGAGCTTCAGGCACCGGCGCCGAGGGCAGGTTCCGACTGCTCGTCGT
>DASPWW010000020.1:0-57378 GCA_035637595.1 Solirubrobacterales bacterium
GGCCTGTGGAACGTCCCCACGTCGAGCAACGTGTTGAGCGCGGTCAGCGACAGCACGCGCTCCTGGTTGTGGATCGCCCACTCACAGCCGATCGGTCCGCCGATGTCGTGGACGACGAGATGGCAGCTCTCGATCCCCAGCGCGTCGATCGCGTCGCCGGTGAACCGCGCCAGGCCGCTCCACGAGTAATCGAAGCCGTCGGGGCGGTCGGCGAGCCCGAGCCCGGGGAAGTCGAACGCCGCCGCCCTTAGCCCCTCGTCGGCGAGCCGCGGGACGACCTTGCGGTAGAGGAACGAGCTCGAGGGCACGCCGTGAAGCAGGACGACAGGCGGGCCCGAGCCCTGGTCGAGGGCGAAGCTGCCGACGCCCCCGACGTCGAATCGTCGCCCGGCCGAGCGGTGAGCCTCGACTACCTGCCGGCTCGTCTGCGCCAACGGGCTCAGCCCACCCGGAACCGCGCTCGGTTCGCGGCGGCGGGGGTCTCACGGTTGCCGCGCGCGTCGGTCCCGAGCGCGATCGCGCTGTAACGGCCGTTCGGGAGCGCGGTGTCGATCGCGAGGCTGAACTGCTCCGCCCCCTCGGCGGTCATGAAGCTTCGATGCTTGCACGAGGCCCTTCCGCTGAGCCCGCCATCGGCGGAGAGGAACCGGCAGTTATGTCCGCCGACGTGCTTGGCGATCGCGATCTCGACGTGGTCCACCTGCCCGGCGCAACCCGCGTCGACGGAGCTTCCATGCAGCCTGAGCCGCCGCGCACCGACCGCGATGTCGTCGGATCGGAGGCTGCTGTGGGGTGGCGCGTTATCGGCGCAAGCGGCGGGCGGCTCGCCGGGCTCGCCGGGCTCGCCCGGCTGGGGAGGCACTGGAGGCTGGGGAGCGCCGAGCTGGGTGGTTTGCAGCGCCGGATACACGTCGACGTAGTAGCGCGACGCGACGGGGCCCCGCATGCCGCGGGTGGTGATGTCGGGACCGTCCTGCGCGGCGCCGTCGTAGTCCATGAAGCCGCCATTGGCGTCCACCGCGCGGTCGCCGAAGAACCCGATCTCGGGAGTCGCGACGATCGTTCCGGTGCCCGGGGCAAGCGTGTCCGAGCCGGGGTCGGCGAGCCAGATGCCGACCGCTCCCTCGGCGCGCCGCGACAGCGAGCCATCCGGCTGGATGAAGCGGCCGGGCAGGATCGTCGCCGCCTGGTCGGGGGTCTGGTCGAGCAGGGCCGTCAGGTGCTCGGCGACCATGTTCGAGGCGCTGGGCCCCAGGCCCTCCGTCTCGAGCTTGTGCTGGTGGCCCGCTGGGTCCACGTCGTCCTGGTCGTTCACGCACGTGTCGTCGTATGGCGGCTCGTTGGTGAACGCGCCCGGGATGCTGGAGAACGCCCAGGCCGGGAGCTCGTAGCCGATCAGGTCGTTGGCGAGGCCGACCTGGAAGCGATAGGTGGCGCTGGCGTGCCACGTGGGGACGGGCGGGTTGGCGCGATTGGGGCAGCCGGCGTCCTCGACCCCCCACGGGCTGCCGACCATCAGCGCGGGGAAGGCCTCGCCGGGATTGGCGATGAACTGGAGGTCGGGGCCGACGTCGAGCACGTTGACCTCGGTACGGACGTCCTCGCCGGTCCGGCCGGTCGGGATCCCGCCCGTGTAGGTGCTTCGCTCGCCGAACACGCCGGCCACCGCCGCCGCCTTGAAGAGGTTGTTCTCGATCGGCGCGAAGAACTCGTCCCGTCGCGCCCCCACGGGCCCGAACCGGACCGGGTCCGCATCCGGGACGCGATCCGCCACCGCGTCGGCGAGCGCGTCGCCCGTCGCCTCGGCCTGGGGGTAGCAGCTCTCGCTGCACTCCGGGAACTGCGCGGTCGAGACCGGCGGGACCGTCTCGGGGTCCTCCTCGGAGCCGTTATCCCCGACCAGGAACATCGCCGTGCCGCCGAGGCGGGACTCGAGCTCGTCGTGGAAGTACCCGGGCCAGTCGGAGCTGATGTCGTCCTGGAGCGCGTCGTTGCCGGAGTGCCCGATCTCCTGGTTGTGGGCGGCGAGGTTCATGATCGTTACGATCGGAGTCCCGTCGGGCCGTCGGGCCTGAAGCACACGTACCTTGGGGTCGATCGCGGCCGGGGACCTATCGTCGGCGGTGGTGGGGAAGTTGTGCGACAGATCGACGCGCAGGTTCGCCGGCAGCTCGAACTCGCGTTCCCACAGCGACGCCGGCTGGAGCGCCGCGTAGGCGTCGGCGGCTGCCTGGGCGACCCGCTCGACGAGGAAGTCCATGTAGTACTCGTCGATCCCCGAGTTGGCTCCGGCGACGCCGCCGACGTCTGGGGCTCCGTAGATTCCGACCGTGTCGGGAGAGCTCTCGTTGTGGTTCGCGCTGACGACCATGCCGTTGATCGCTCCGCCGGTGAGCTGGTCGGCGCGAGCCCGCATCTCGTGGGTGTAGTTCTCATGGATCCCCTGCGCGACCACCGAGACCAGCACGATCGTCATAGCACCGTCGGAGATCGCGACCGCGCGAGCGTCGATCGGGTCGTGAATCTCCTCGGCGTGATGGTCGACCCCGCCCGACTGGTAGATCCCGTCCCAGCGCCCGTTGGCGTTCAGGTCGCAGAACGGCTCCGGGTTGCCGAGCGGATATGAGAACTCACCCGATCCGTCGGTGTCCTGGTAGGGCTCCTCGAGGTACCAGTCGCGATGACCGCTGAAGAAGGACCGGTCGCACGGCACCTCGGGGAATTCCCCGGGGTCATCCCCGACGTCGGCGGCGTTGTTCGGGAGGGGGGTCGGCGTTATGTCGACCTGGGCGGTGCCGATCATCCACGGCGCGGGCTCGGCAGCCGCGACGGCCGGTGCGACAAGGGCGCACGCGATCGCCGCCGATATCGAGCGGACCAGGATCCCCCAGGACATCGGTGCCAGCCTAACCGCGTCACTCGGCTCCCCGTGCGGGTTCTCTCAGCCGAGCTCGCACCGCCGCGACGGCGTCGCACGGGTCGTCGACGACCTGGCTCCAGGTAACCGGGAGCACGTCGAAGCCCATCGCGATCAGGCGGGCTTGCCTACGGTGGTCCTGCTCGAATGCGACGCCGCGGTGGTAGCGGTACCCGTCGGCCTCGACGATCAGGCGGCGGTCGCGCCACAGGAAATCAACCACGTACTCGCCGATCGCAACGTTGACTTCGGGCTTTGGCAGGCCGTGGCGGCGGCACAGCCGGAGAACCGGCGCTCGAGCTCGCTGCGGGTCAGGTCCGGTTCGGGCCTCTCGGACTCGCCGAGCCGGAACCCACGGATCTCGGCCTGCCTGCGCGCTCTTCCCAGCTCCGCCCTGCTCGCGCACCTCCGGAGGTCGATCAGCGTGCGAGCCGGGGTCGTGACCGGGATGCCGACTCGAAGCGTGGTTTGGGCTGGGTGGAGGGAGTTGGAGCGGTGGAGCCGGATGCCCCGGCGCCGGCGGCGACCGCCGTGGCCGGGGACGGTGACGTCCGGGTTGCCGGGCTGGGTAGGAAGGAGGCCCCACAGCGCCGCGGCCGAGCGGTGACTCAACGCCGCGCCATAGCCGCACGCGAGCACGGCCGCCATCCATCTGCCTTCGTTGCTCAGCCGGGCATGCCCCACCGCGTAGACCCCGCGGTGGATGCGGTGGAGGCGCCCGATCCGTACGCGATGTGCGATCGCGTGGGAGCTGATGCCGATTGCCCGTAGCTGTTCGAGCGAGACCACTCCATGTTGATTCGCGGCGAGTCGCGCCAGTAGGACATCGGCGATGGCGCCTTTTTCGCGCATATCGCTAATAAGGCGCCATCCGGCTGGGATGCCCCCTCAGCGGCTCGCTGCGCGCCGCCCTACCCAGCCTCGTCAACCGGAATGACTTCGCAGCTTGCGGGCTGGACGCGGCGGGCCGCGCGGTCCGCGCCGTGTCCACTGCTACCCTCGTCGCGTCGGTTCCTTTAACCCGGTCCGGAGAGGCCAGGAAGGGGCGCGTTTTGGAGCAGACGGTCGTGATCGACCGCGATGACCTGCGGCGCACGCTGGTGCGCATCGCCCACGAGATCGTCGAGAAGAACCCCGGCCGCAAGCTGGGCCTCGTCGGCATCCACACCCGTGGCGCGGTGCTGGCCTCGCGCCTTCACGCCCTCGTCGGGGAGCTGAGCGGCTCCGAGGTGCCCCTGGGTGACCTCGACATCTCGTTCTACCGCGACGACATCGATGCCCGCCGGCCCGAGGCGCAGCCCGTCGTCCACGCTTCGCACCTCGACTTCGAGCTCGATGGGCGCACGCTCGTGCTCGTCGACGATGTCCTGTTCACGGGACGGACGGTGCGGTCCGCGATCGACGCGCTGTTCGACTACGGGCGCCCCGACCGCATCCAGCTCGCCGTGCTGGTCGATCGGGGGCATCGCGAGCTACCGATCCGGCCCGACTACGTGGGCAAGAACCTGCCGACCTCGCGCGACCAGCGAGTCAACGTGCGCGTCGAGGAGGTCGACGGCGTCGACGAGGTCTCGATCGGCGCGAAGCGCCCCGAGGCCACCGTCGGGGCCGGGGAAGAGGAGGAGGCATGAAGCATCTGCTTTCGGTAGAGCAGCTGTCACGCGAGGACATCGAGCGGATCGCCGACCGCGCCGAGAGCTTCGAGGAGGTGGGGCGCAGGGACATCAAGAAGGTCCCGACGCTGCGCGGGCGCACCATCGTCAGCCTGTTCTACGAGTCGAGCACGCGCACGAGCTCGTCGTTCGAGCTCGCGGCGAAGCGGCTCTCGGCCGACCTCGTGTCGATCAAGGCCGCGGGGTCGTCGGTAGACAAGGGCGAGTCGCTCAAGGACACCGTCGCCACGCTGAGCGCCTACGACCCGGAGGCGATCATTATCCGGTCGCCGTACGCGGGTGCGGCCGGTCTGGTGGCCAAGTGGACCGAGGCCTCGGTGGTAAACGCCGGGGACGGCAAGCACGAGCACCCCAGCCAGGCCCTGCTCGACGTCTACACGCTGCGCCGCCGCCTCGGCTCGCTGGAGGGCCGCAACATCTGGATCGTCGGGGACGTGCTGCACAGCCGCGTGGCGCGCTCGAACATCCTCGCCTTCGGGGCGATGGGGGCGGATGTCACGGTGTGCGGGCCCCCGACCCTGATCCCGCGCGGGATCGAGGAGCTCGGCTGCTCGGTCGCCTATGACCTCGAGCGGCTCGAGCAGGCGGAGGTCGTCTACGCGCTTCGCATGCAGCGCGAGCGGATGAGCGAGAGCTTCGTGCCGTCGCTTCGCGAGTACGCGGCCCGCTACCAGATCAACGCGAGGCGCCTCGGTGCCCGCCAGCTGCTGATGCACCCAGGTCCCGTCAACCGGGGGATCGAGCTGTCGCCCGAGGTGATCGACTCGCCGAGCTCGCTGATGACGGCGCAGGTCGAGAGCGGCCTCGTCGTCCGGATGGCGATTCTCTTCGAGCTGCTCGCGGCGGGCGACCGCCCGCGCGCAGGGCAGGTCCGCCTCGAGGTCGCCGAGCCCTCGCCGATCGGGGAGCCGGCGTGATCGAGGGGCTTGCCCCGATCTCGTCGCTCAGCCATCGCCGCGCCGACCCCGGCGGCGTGGTGCTGCGCGAGGCGGAGCTGCTGTGCCCGCGGGCCGGCATCCGCGGCCGTCACGACCTCGTGATCCGCGACGGCGAGATCGCGGCGATCGCGGAGCCCGGCAGCGCCGACGCGGACGGGGTCGAGGTCGTCGAGGCCGCGGGTCTGCTCGCCCTCCCCGCGTTCTTCGACCCTCACGTCCACCTGAGGACGCCGGGCCGCGAAGACGAGGAGGACATCGAGACCGGCACGCGGGCTGCCGCCGCCGGCGGATTCTGCGGTGTCGTGGCGAAGGCCAACACCGAGCCGATCGTCGACTCGGCACCCCACGTCGCTGCGCTTCGCGAGCGGGCCGAACGCGACGCGGTCGTGCCGGTCGGGTTCGTCGCCGCGATCACTCGAGGCTTCGAGGGCAGGGAGCTGACCGAGATGGCGGAGCTGCGCGACGCCGGCGTGGTCGGGTTCTCGGATGACGGCGGCCCCGTGCGCAGCGCGCGGGTCCTGCGCCGCGCCCTTCAGTATCAACGCCTCGCCGGCCGCGTGGTCGCGCTTCACGAGGAGGACCCGGAGCTCTCCGGATCGGGCGTCATGCACGAGGGCGCGGTCTCGGCTGCCCTGGGAATGGCGGGGATACCGTCGGTCTCGGAGTCGACCATGATCGCCCGCGACGCCGCCCTGGCGGCATACGAGGACGCCCGCGTTCACTTCCTCCATCTCTCGGCACGCGAGTCCGTGGAGCAGGTCGAGCGCGCCAAGCAGGCCGGGACGCGGGTCAGCGCCGAGGTAACCCCGCATCACCTGACGCTCACCGACGAAGTGGTGCGCAGCCTCGACGCTCGCTTCAAGATGAACCCGCCGCTGCGCGCCGAGGCCGACCGGCGGGCGTTGATCGAGGGCCTGCGGTCGGGAACGATCGACTGCATCGCCACCGACCACGCCCCGCACTCCGCGGACGAGAAGGAGGTGCCGTTCGAGCAGGCCGCGATGGGTGTCACCGGGCTGGAGACGGCGTTCGCGGTCCTCCACACCGACCTCGTCCTGCCGGGTGTGATCGACCTCGGCCTGCTCGTCGAGCGGATGACCGCGGGAGCCGAGATCTACGACCTCGATCCGCCGCGGCTCGAGCCGGGACGCGAGGCCAACGTGGTGCTCGTCGATCCGGAGGTCGAGTGGGAGGCCGGCGCGGACGGCTGGGAGAGCCGCTCTTCGAACTCCTGCTTCGCCGGGCGCACGCTGCAGGGACGGGTATTGATGACGGTCGCCGCCGGCAGCGTCGTCTACAGGCAGCGAAGCTTCGCGATCGGTGCCGCCGCGTGAGCGTCGCGAAGCTCGATCGGGAACGCGCCGCGCTCGTCGTGATCGACGTCCAGGAGGCTTTTCGCAAGGCGCTGTCCGACTTCGACGCGGTGACCGCCGCGACGGGGACGCTGATCGAAGGCGCCAAGACGGTCGGCATTCCGATCGTCGTCACCGAGCAGTACCCCAAGGGCCTCGGGCACACCGTCCCGGAGGTCGCCGAGCACCTCCCGGACGACGTCGAGCCGATCGAGAAGGTTTGCTTCTCGGCCGCCGAGGCCGACGGCTTCGAGCTCGGAGCGCGCGATCAGGTGCTGGTCTGCGGGATCGAGACGCACGTCTGCGTCAACCAGAGCGTGCTCGACCTGCTCGACCGCGACCTCGAGGTCCACGTGGCGCGTGACGCCGTCGGATCGCGCAGCACCGAGAACAAGGAGCTTGGGCTCCACAAGGTCGAGCGGGCGGGGGCGGTGCTGACCAGCGTCGAGACGGCCTTGTTCGAGCTCGTGGGCAGGGCCGGCAACGACGACTTCAAGCAGGTCCAGAAGCTGATCCTGGAGTACGCCCCGTGAGCGCAGGCTACGTCCTGCTCGAGGACGGCACGCGGTTCGACGGCGAGCTATGCCTCGAGGAGGGCGCGGTCACCGGTGAGGTCGTCTTCAACACGGCGATGACCGGCTACCAGGAGGCGGTCACGGACCCCTCCTACGCCGGACAGATCATCACCTTCACCTATCCGCTGATCGGCAACTACGGCGTCTCGTCCGAGGCGATGGAGTCCGAGCGCGTTCAGGCCCGCGCCGTGATCATGCGCGACGCCCACAATGGCGAGGACGCCGCCGGGGCCGAGGGCGGCTGGCTCGACTGGCTGGCCGCCCGCGGCGTAGCCGCGATCACCGGCGTCGACACCCGCGCGCTGGTTCGCCACATCCGCGACGCCGGCGCGATGCGGGGCGGGGTCTTCCCCGCCGGGCTCGACGAGCGCGAGGCTCGTGAGCGCGTCGCCGCCGAGCCCTCGATGGAGGGCGCCGATCTCGCCCGCGAGGTGACGCCCCAAGCACCGATCGAGCTCGACGGCGAGGGCGCACACGTTGTCGGCGTCGACACCGGGATCAAGCTCTCGATCATCCGGCAGCTGCGCGAGCGCGGCTGCCGGGTGACGCTGCTTCCGTGCACGGCATCGGCGCGGGACGTCCTCGACCGCGATCCGGACCTCGTCTTCCTCGCCAACGGCCCCGGCGACCCCGCGGCCCTCGATTACGTCGTGGGGACGGTCCGCGACCTGGTCGGCAAGCGGCCGGTAGTCGGGATCTGTCTCGGCCACCAGCTCCTCTGCCGGGCGGTGGGCCTGGAGACCTTCAAGCTGCCGTTCGGCCACCGCGGCGCGAACCATCCCGTCAAGGACCTCGCCTCGGGCCGGATCGACATCACCGCGCAGAACCACGGCTTCGCGGTGCGCGGTCCGGGCGGTGAGCCGCGCATCGAGGGCGACGAGCCGGTTCGCTGGGAGACCGACTTCGGCGCCGCCGAGCTGTCGCACCTCAACCTCTACGACCGCACCGTCGAGGGCCTCGTGCTGCGCGACGTCCCCGGGGCCACGGTCCAGTACCACCCCGAGGCGGGACCGGGCCCCCACGATGCGCGCTACCTGTTCGATCGCTTCCTGGAGCTGGCCCGTGCCTAGGCGCGACGACATCCACAAGATCCTGCTGATCGGGTCGGGGCCGATCGTGATCGGGCAGGCGGCGGAGTTCGACTACTCCGGCGTCCAGGCCTGCAAGGTGCTGCTCGACGACGGCTACGAGGTCGTGCTCGTCAACTCCAACCCGGCGACGATCATGACCGACCCCGAGTTCGCCGACCGCACCTACCTCGAGCCGCTGATCCCAGAGGCGGTCGCGGGGGTGATCGAGCGCGAACGACCCGACGCTCTGCTGCCGACGCTCGGCGGACAGACGGCGCTCAACCTCGCCAGGGCGCTGCACCACGACGGCACCCTGGAGCGCTTCGGCGTCGAGCTGATCGGCGCGGACTACGAGGCGATCCACCGCGCCGAGGACCGCGAGGCGTTCCGGAAGACGATGGAGGACGCCGGGCTACGGGTGCCGTGGTCGGTGGTAACGGGCAGCGTGGGAGACGCCGAGCGGGCGCTCGCCGGGGGCAGGCTCGAGCTGCCGGCGATCGTCCGGCCGGCGTTCACGCTCGGCGGCGAGGGCGGGGGAGTGGGGACCACCGAGACCGAGCTTTGCCAGGCGGTCTCCGAGGGCCTCGCGGCGAGCCCGATCAACCAGGTGCTCGTGGAGGAGTCGGTGCTCGGCTGGGGGGAGTTCGAGCTCGAGGTGATGCGGGACCGAAACGACAACGTCGTCGTGATCTGCTCGATCGAGAACGTCGACCCGATGGGCGTCCACACCGGCGACAGCGTCACGGTCGCGCCTGCCCAGACGCTGACCGACCATCTCTACCAGGAGCTGCGCGACCAGGCGCTGCGCGTCATCCGCGCCGTCGGGGTCGAGACCGGCGGCTCGAACATCCAGTTCGCGGTCGACCCCCAGAGCGGCGAGGTCGTCGTGATCGAGATGAACCCGCGCGTCTCCAGAAGCTCCGCGCTGGCCTCGAAGGCGACCGGCTTCCCGATCGCAAAGATCGCCGCCAAGCTCGCGGTCGGGTACGCGCTCGAGGAGATCCCAAACGACATCACGAAGGCGACGCCGGCCTCGTTCGAGCCGACGATCGACTACGTCGTCACCAAGGTTCCGCGCTTCGCGTTCGAGAAGTTCCCTGGGGCCGAGGGGCGGCTGTCGACGCACATGAAGTCCGTCGGCGAGGCGATGGCGATCGGGAGGACGTTCCGAGAGTCGTTCGCCAAGGCGATGCGCTCGCGCGAGCTTGACGAGCAGCCGGCCTTCTCCGACGACACCGAGGAGCTTCTGACGCGCCTCGAGGCGCCGTCGCATGACCGCTTCGACCTCGTGCTCGAAGCGTTTCGTCGCGAAGCGTCGATCGACGAGCTAAACGCCCGAACCTCGATCGATCCCTGGTTTCTGCGCGAGCTCGAGCTGCTCGCCAACGAGGGCGACGGGACGGAGGGCCTCGAACGCACCTATCGCTCCGTCGACACGTGCGCCGCCGAGTTCGAGGCTCGGACCCCCTACTACTACAGCGCCCACGAGCGCCGCTCCGCGAGCGGGGACGCCTCGGCTCTGCGCGGCGAGGTGAGGCGCGGCGAGCGCCCCTCGGTCGTGATCCTCGGCGCGGGGCCGAACCGGATCGGGCAGGGGATCGAGTTCGACTACTGCTGCGTGCATGCCGCGATGACGGTTCGTGAGTCTGGCCGCGACGCGGTGATGATCAACTGCAACCCCGAGACCGTCTCGACCGATTACGACACCTCGGACCGGCTCTACTTCGAGCCGCTGACCGCCGAGGACGTCCTGGCCGTGATCGAGGTCGAGCGCCCCGAGGGCGTGATAGTCCAGTTCGGCGGCCAGACCCCGCTCCGCCTGGCGCGCTCGCTCGAGCAGGCGGGGGTGAGGCTGCTCGGTACGCCGGTCGACTCGATCGATCTGGCCGAGGACCGCGGGCGGTTTGCCGCGCTGCTCAGCCGCCTCGACATCGAGCACCCTCCGTACGGGACCGCGCTCTCGGCCGAGGAGGCGGCGGTGATAGCCGAGCGCGTCGGCTACCCGCTGCTGGTCCGGCCCTCCTATGTCCTCGGCGGGCGCGCCATGGAGATCTGCTACTCGACGGAAGACCTCGCCGCTTATCTCGAGGCCAACGTCAAGGCCGATCAGGAGCACCCGTTGCTTCTCGATCGCTTCCTCGAGCAGGCGATCGAGGTCGATGTCGATGCGCTCGCCGACGGCGAGGACGTGCGGGTCGCCGGGATCATGCAGCACGTCGAGGAGGCGGGCGTGCACTCCGGCGACTCCGCGTGCGTCATCCCGCCAATGAGCCTCGGCGAGGAGATGCTGGGCGAGATCCGCGAGACGACGCGGGCGATCGCGCTCGAGCTCGGTGTGATCGGGCTGATCAACATCCAGTACGCGGTCGCCAGAGAGCGGCTCTACGTCATCGAGGCCAACCCGCGGGCCTCGCGCACCGTTCCCTTCGTCAGCAAGGCCGTCGGCGCGCCGCTCGCCAAGATCGCCTGCCGCTTGATGCTCGGCGAGCGACTCGCCGACCAGGAGCTCCCCCCGCCGCCGTCCGGGCACGTCAGCGTCAAGGAGGCGGTGCTGCCCTTCGCCCGCTTCGCCGGGGTCGACTCGGTGCTCGGTCCCGAGATGAAGAGCACGGGCGAGGTGATGGGCATCGCGCGGGACTTCCCGACCGCGTTCGGCAAGGCACAGGCTGCGGCAGGGGTGTCACTACCCACGGAGGGCACGGTGTTCATCAGCGTGACCGACACCGACAAGCCCGCCGCGACCCAGATCGCCGCGCGCTTTCACGACCTCGGCTTCCGGGTCGTGGGTACCGCGGGCACCGCCCAGGCGATCTTGCGCATGGGCGTCCCGGTCACGACGATCAACAAGATCGCCGAGGGCTCACCGCACGTCGTCGACTACATCACGCGCGGCGACGTCGACATGGTGATCAATACCCCGACCGGGAGCGGGGCGCGCAGCGACGGCTACGAGATCCGGACCGCGGCGGTGCGGCGCGGGATCCCGTGCATCACGACGATGACCGGTGCGTCGGCGGCCACGCGGGCGATCTTCGCCCAGCGCGCCGACGGGGCCGACGTGCGCTCACTTCAGGAGCTCCACTCCCGCCCCCGCGACACCGAGCGGGGGCGGACGGGAGTCGAGCGGTGACCTCCGCCACGGCCGACTGCCGCGTCACGGCCCCGGCGGGGCGCCGTCTCGCCGAGGTCGTCGCAAATCGCGCTTCAGGCGGCTACCGGATCTTCTCGGCGCTTGACAGCGACGGGCCTGAGCCGCGCCCGGGCCAGTTCTACATGCTCGCGGCGGCTCGCGACTGGAGCTCGCGGGACGCGCGTCCCTACCTGCCGCGCGCCTTCTCGGTGGCGCAGGCGGCCTCGCAGCCAGGCGGCGTGCGCCTCGACTTCCTCGTCGAGGCGGTAGGCCCCGGGACGGAGCGCCTCGCCAGGCTCGAGACGGGGGAGGGGCTGTGGCTGACCGGGCCGCTCGGGCGGGGGTTCTCGGCACCTGGTGACCTGGTGCCGGATTCCGCGGGAGCGATCCTCGTCGGGGGCGGGATCGGAATCGCGCCGCTTGCGATCTGGCGCAGCCGGCTGGGCGACGCCGGCACCCCCGCGCGGGTGCTGCTGGGCTTTCGCGACGAGGCCCACGCCGGCGGGCTGGAGCTGTTCGACTGCTCCGAGATCCGGCTGGCGAGCGAGGACGGCCACGCCGGGCACCGCGGCTACGTCACCGACCTGCTCGCGGTGCTGCTCGAGGGCGATGACGCCGCGAGCGCTGCTGTCTATGCGTGCGGTCCGCCCGCGATGCTGGAGGCCGTGCGGGTGATGTGCGCTGACCGGGGGGCCACCGCCGAGCTCGCGATGGAAACCCCGATGGCGTGCGGGTTCGGAGCCTGCATGGGCTGCGCGGTGCCGCTCGCCGCAGGTGGCTACATGCGGCTCTGCGTCGACGGCCCGATCGTCGAGGCGGCCCGGATCGAGACCGCCCTGGTCGCGGGGTCGGGGCACCGATGAGCGGCGTCGCCACTGAAGTCGACCTGCGGGTCGAGCTGTGCGGGCTCGAGCTCGCGCATCCGGTGCTTAACGGCTCGGGGACGTTCGATGCGATCGCAGCGCGGCGGACGTTCGGCGATGGGCTGCTGGATCGCTTTCCGTTCGCCGCCTTCGTCTCGAAGACGATCACGCCCCAACCGCGGGCCGGCAATCCTCCGCCGCGGCTGTTCGAGACGCCGGCGGGAATGATCAACTCGATCGGACTGCCCAACAAGGGGCTCGAGGGGTTCCTCGAGTCCGATCTCCCGTCGCTTTGCGAGCTGCCGGTGCCGCTGATCGTCTCGGTGATGGGCACGAGCCACGCCGAGTTCGAGCGGCTGGTCAGTGCCGTCGCGCCGCACGACGAGGTCGCCGCAATCGAGCTGAACGTCTCGTGCCCGAACGTGGAGTCGGGCCTGATCGTCGGCGAGGAGCCGATCGAGACGCGATCCCTGCTGGAGGCGTTGCGCGGCCTGACCGCAAAACCGCTGATCGTAAAGCTGACCCCCAATGTCGCAGATCCGGCGTCGGTGGCTTCGGCGGCCCAGCAGGGAGGAGCCGACGCGGTCTCGCTGATCAACACGCTCAAGGCGACGGCGATCGATCCGGCGACGCTGCGCCCGTGGCTCGGGGCACGCAGGGGCGGACTCTCCGGGCCGGCGGTTCGCGCGATCGCGCTCGAGCAGGTGCGGGCGGTCGCATCGGCGGTGACGGTCCCGGTGATCGGCATGGGGGGGATCGAGTCGGGAGCCGACGCGCTCGCCTTCCTCGCTGCCGGCGCAACCGCGGTGGCGGTCGGGACGGCGAGCTTTCGCGATCCGCTTGCCGCCGAGCGCGTTCGGGTCGAGCTTGCGGAGGCGCTGGAGAGCGCTCGAATGCCCTCGATCGCGGCGCTTCGGAGCCGGGTCGGCTCGACCTCGACCTGAGGTCGAATCGAATTTCCCGAAAATTCCGGGGAGATCCCTTGCGCATGGCCGACGCGTGGATATACTCGCGCCCCGCTGATGCCTGGTACCTCGCTCCAGACGCCCGTAGCTGTCCCCGAGAGAACCCACGACCAGCGCATGCGGGCGTTGAGACGGGCCAACGAGATCCGCACCCAGCGGGCAAGGCTCAAGCGCGATCTCAAGGCCGGCAAGGCGAAGATCGAGACGCTGCTGCTCGATCCGCCCGAGTACGTGATGTCGGCGAAGGCGTTCGACATGATCCTCGCGGTTCCCAAGTACGGCCGCGTCAAGGCGAACCGAATTCTCAGCCAGTGCCGCATCTCGCCGAGCAAGACGATCGGCGGGCTCTCGGAGCGGCAGCGCGGCGAGCTCGTCGGCCAGCTCCGCCGCTAGCGTCCCCCGGCGCCGCGTCTCGAGAAGTCCCGTCAGCCTTCCCGGGGGCGAAACGGCGCGGCTCCGCCGCTCTGGGAGTAAGGATGATCAGCGTGGCGAAGGTCTTTGTGATCACCGGTCCATCGGGGGTGGGCAAGGGGACGCTGATCGCGGAGCTGTTGCGACGAGTCCCCGGGCTCGAGCTGTCGGTCTCGGCGACGACGCGAAGCCCGCGCCCCGGAGAGGTGGACGGTCGCGACTACCACTTCCTCGACCGCGAGGAGTTCGACCGCCGCGCGGACGCCGGCGAGTTCCTCGAGTTCGCCAGCTACAGCGGAAACCGCTACGGGACGCTGCGCTCGGAGGTGGGGCGGCGGCTCGAGGCCGGCAAGTCGGTGGTGCTCGAGATCGAGGTGCAGGGCGCGCGCCAGGTCCGCGAGGCGATGCCGGAGTCCGTGCAGGTCTTCATTGCGCCGCCGGACGCGGCCGCCCTGCGCCGGCGGCTCGAAGGACGTGGCACCGACGATCCCGACGCGATCGATGCCCGCCTGCGGACCGCGGAGGGCGAGCTTGCGGCCCAGGACGAGTTCGGCTACGTGGTCACGAATGACGACATCGAGCGTGCAGCCGCCGAGCTCGAGCGCATAGTCGAGCGCGAGTTGTCTCTAGACTGAGGGCCAGATGATCAGGCCACGCGTTGACAAGCTGCTCGGCCGGACCGATTCCCACTACGCCGCGGTGGTCGTCGCGGCGAAGCGCGCCCGTCAGCTCAACAGCTACTACCGAGCACTGGGCGAGGGGACCTACGAGGAGTACACGCCGCCGATGGTCGAGACCCAGACCGGCAACTACCTGACGATCGCGCTCGAGGAGCTGGCGGCGGGCAAGATCAAGTACCGCTACCGCGCGTAGCGCACGAGCCGCCAGGCCATGGCGCGCATCCTCCTCGGAGTGAGCGGCGGGATAGCGGCCTACAAGGCGCTTGAGCTGGCGCGCCTCGCGACGCGCGCCGGACATGGCGTGCGGGTGCTGATGACGCCGGCGGCGACGCGCTTCGTGGGAGCGGCGTCGTTCGAGGGCATCGTGGGCGCCCCGGTGCTGATCGACGAGTTCGAGCGCGATCCGGCCCGGGGGGCGTTCCCCGGCGACGAGCCACCGGACCACGACCCGATCGGCCACCTCGAGGTGGCCGCGAACGCCGACGTCTACCTCGTCGCCCCAGCGTCGGCCAACACGATCGCCAAGCTCGCCGCCGGCATCTCCGACTCGATGCTCACCACCGCCTTTCTCGCCTGCACGGCGCCGCGCGCCGTGGCGCCGGCGATGAACGACCGCATGTTCGAGGACGCCGCGACCCAGGACAACCTGCATCGGCTGCGCGAGCGGGGGGTGACGGTGATAGAGCCCGACACGGGACCGTTGGCGTCGCGCGGCGAGCACGGGACGGGGCGCCTGCCCGCGCCCGAGCGGCTGCTCGCCGAGATCGAGGCGCTCGTTCCGGCGCCGGCGGGCGCGTGGGACGGGCTGCGCGTGCTGGTCACGGCTGGCGGGACGCGCGAGCCGATCGACGCGGTGCGCTTCATCGGCAACCGCTCGAGCGGGCGGATGGGCAGCGCGCTTGCGGAGCGCGCCGCGCGTCGCGGCGCCGAGGTCACCCTCATCGCCGCCAACGTCTCGCTGCCCCAGCCACCCGGGGTCAGCGTCGTGCGGGTCGAGACCACGGCCGAGCTGGCCGCGGCGGTGCGCGAGCGGTTCGCGGACAGTCACGTCCTCCTGATGGCGGCGGCGGTCGCCGACTTCCGGCCTGAGCAGGCCGCGGAGGAGAAGCTGTCGCGCGAGCAGGGCGCAGGGCTCGAGCTTCGCCTCGCCGCCACGGAGGACGTGATTGGCTCGCTGGCGGACGAGCGGCGACCGGACCAGACGCTGATCGGGTTCGCCGCAGAGCACGGCGGCGACTTCGTCGGCCGGGCGCGCGAGAAGCTGCGCCGCAAGGGCCTCGACGCGATCGCCGTCAACGACGTATCCCGCCCCGACATCGGCTTCGACAGCGCCTCGAACGAGATCGTGATCGTCGAGGCCGTGGCCGAGCACGCGGTTCCGCGCTCCTCGAAGGGGCAGGTCGCGGACGCGATCCTCGACCGCGTCGAGGCCCTGCGCAGCGATGCCCGCGCGACACACTAGACGCGGCTCCTAAACTGGGGGCCGTGGCGGAGGCATCTCGCGATGAATCGGTCTACGCGCTGTATCAGCGCGGCATGTCGCTTCTCGAGTCCGGCGACTTCGACCAGGCGGCGGTGCCGCTCAGCAAGGCCGCGCGACTCGCACCCGACAAGACCTCGATCCGCGAGGCGCTGGGGCGCGCCTACTTCCGCAGCCGTCGCTATAGCGAGGCCGCGCAGGAGTTCGAAGCGGTCGTCGAGCGCTACCCGGTCAACGACTTCGCCCACTTCTGCCTCGGACGCGCCCTGACCAAGACCGGCCGGACCGATCGCGCTCGCCGTCACCTCGCGATCGCGGCGAACCTGCGTCCCGAGCGTCGCGACTACCGCCTTTACCGCGAGCAGCTTCAAGCTTCGCTGAGTTGAGGGCGCTCATCCAGCGCGTCGTCCGGGCGGCGGTCTCGGTCGATGGCGCGGAGGTCGCCGCGATCGGCCCCGGGCTTCTGGTGCTGTTGGGCGTTGGCGTCGACGACACCGAGGCCGGGGCGGATCGGCTGGCCGACAGGGTCCGGGACCTGCGGATCTTCGACGACGCCGACGGTCGCATGAACGAGCCGCTCGCCGATCGCGAGACCCTCTGCATCAGCCAGTTCACGCTCTACGCCGACACCCGCAAGGGCAACCGACCAAGCTTCGTGCGGGCCGCTCCCGCCGAGCGTGCCGAGCCGCTCTACGAGCGCTTCTGCGACCGCCTCGGGGCGAAGCGCGGGACCTTCGGCGCCAGGATGGCGGTGGAGCTGGTCAACGACGGGCCGGTGACGCTGATGCTGGAGATGCCCCCGCCCCAGGCTTGATGGCTCCCAGGCGCCGCGGCTATACTCAATTACCGTCTTTTCGCACCCCGAACCCTTGCGCGAGGTGGGCCCGGGCCCACCTTTTTTTCGGCACAAACGAGGCGAAACGAGACATTGAACGACCTTCAGGAAACGATCGAAACGAGGCTCGCCGAGCGCGAACCGGACGTCGAGCTGCTCGCGCTCGAGCGACCCGCATCGGAGACCCTCCGCCTCTACATCGACCATCCTGACGGAGTCGACCTGGCGCTCTGCGAGCGCGTCACCAGCCATCTGCGCGATCTGCTTCAGAGCTATGCGCTCGAGGTCTCCTCACCGGGGCAGGAGCGCCCGCTCACCAAACCCGAGCACTTCAGGCACTTCGTGGGTCGCCAGGTCCGGGTTCGCACCCGCGAGGAGTTCGAGGGACAGCGCAGCTTCACGGGCACGCTGACGGCCGCCGACGAGCGCAGCGTCTGCGTCGAGACGGGCGGGCGCGCCGTGCGGATTCCCCTCGACCGGGTCCGGCGCTCGAACCTCGTGCCGGAGGGAGGGCTATGACCCGCGAGATAGTCGAGGCGATACACGGCCTCGAGCAGGAGAAGGGGATCTCCGCCGAGACCTTGATGGCGGCGCTCGAGGACGCGTTGCTCTCCGCCTACAAGAAGACTCATGGGGCGGCCAAGTACGCCCGGGTGGACCTCGATCGCGACACGGCCGACTTCCGCGTCTTCGAGCTCATCCTGCCGCCCGAGCTGGAGGAGCAGCTGCTCGCGGAGGCCAAGGAGGAGCAGGAGGAGGAAGAGCCCACCGTCGACCCCGAGACTGGCGAGCTGCGCGAGCCGGAGGAGCCTGAGCTCGCCCCGGAGCGGTTGGCGCCCTACGCGGACCAGATCACAAGCCGCGACGTCACCCCCGACGACTTCGGCCGCATCGCGGCCCAGACCGCCAAACAGGTGATCCTGCAGCGCATCCGCGAGGCGGAGCGTCAGATGATGTTCGACGAGTACCAGGACCGGGTCGGCGAGCTGATCACGGGGATCATCCAGCAGTCCGACAACCGCTACACGCTGGTCCAGCTCCGGGAGCGCGTCGAGGCGCTTCTGCCGCGCTCGGAGCAGGTCTGGAACGAGCGCTACGACCACGGGATGCGAGTCAAGGCCGTGATCACCGACGTCTCGTCCGAGGGCAAGGGCCCGAGCATCGTGGTCTCACGCCGCAACCCCGAGCTGATCCGCAAGCTCTTCGCGATCGAGGTTCCCGAGATCGCCGACAAGCTGGTCGAGATCGTCAACGTGGCGCGCGAGCCGGGCTACCGCTCGAAGATCGCGGTGGTCTCGCATGCCGATGGGGTCGACCCCGTCGGGGCATGTGTCGGGCCGCGGGGCTCGAGGGTGCGGATGGTCGTCTCCGAGCTGCGCGGCGAGAAGATCGACATCATCCCGTTCAACGAGGAGCCGGCGCGCTTCGTCGCCAAGGCGCTGTCGCCGGCGAGGGTCCGCGAGGTGCTCGTCGACGACGAGGACAAGCAGGCCACCGTGGTCGTCCCAGACGACCAGCTCTCGCTGGCGATCGGGCGTGACGGCCAGAACGCTCGCCTCGCCGCCAAGCTCACCGGTTGGCGGGTCGACATCAAGTCCGAGACCGAGTTCAGCGAGGTCGAGGAGGAGCTCGACCTCGAGGCGGGCGAGGAGTCCGAGGGCCGCTGTGCGGCCGTCCTCTCGGCCGGGAGGCGGTGCCCGAACGCGGCGCTGTCCGGATCGCGCTACTGCGGTCTGCCGCAGCACCAGGCCCTGTCGCGCTTCGGGACCAACCACGTGACCGTGCTCGCGCCGCTGTCCGATGATGAGGTCGCGAAGCTCGCCGACTCCGAGGCCCCCGACGGTGAGGTCGCCCCGCTCGTCGAGCGCGCTGAGGCGGAGTTCAGCGAGGAGGCGGAGGCCGAGGAGCCGGCCGAGGCGGCGGAACCGACGGCGGAGGAAGCGGAAGAGCCCGCGGCCGCTGAAGAGGAAGGCGATGAGAGCGACGAGGGCGGCGCCGAGGCCGAAGGGGAAGCGGCCGAGGAGGTCGAGGCGGAGGAGCCGGTTGCGGAGGCCGAGGAGCCCGAGCCGGCAGAGGAAGAGGAGCCCCAGCCAGGGGAAGGGGAGCCCGAGGAGGCTGAGCCCGAGGCGGGCGAGTCCCAGGCCCAGGCCGATGCCGACGATGAGGAGCCCGAGGCCGGGGAAGGCGATGACGAGGAGCCCGAGCCGGCTGAGGTCGACGCGCAGCCCCAGCAGGCCGGCGCGGAGCAGCCGGAGTAGCCGGTGGCCAAAAAGCGTGTCCACGAGATCGCCAAGCAGCGGGGCCTGACGAGCAAAGAGGTTCTCGCCGCCCTCAACGCGGCCGGGATCGAAGCCAAGGCGGCGGCATCGAGCGTCGAGGAGGAGGTCGCGCTCGAGGCGCTGGAAGGTGCCGGTGACGGCAAGGCAACCGCCGGCCCGGCCAAGCCGAAGACTGCGAAGAAGGCGCCCGCGGCGGAGAAGACCGACGGCCAGCCCGCCGAGAAGCCGAAGGGTGAGTCAAAGCCCGCCCGGCGCTCGCGCCCCAGGTCGCAGGGCGGCACCGCCGCACCATCGAAGCCCGGCGGCAAGCGGCGCCGCCGCGTCGTCATCGACTCGCAGGCCTCGCGCCGCGAGCACATGCCGCAGGCTCCCCCGCAGCGGCCCCCGCGACGCCGCGGCGGCAGGCGCAGGCGCCCGCTGCTCGAGGAGCCGGTCGAGAGGGCGCCCGAGGTCGAGCCCGAGGCCACGAAGGTTCAGTCCGGCGCCACCGTGGGCGAGGTCGCCGAGACGCTCGACCTCGGCAGTGCCGAGGTGATCAAGAAGCTGATGGAGCTCGGCGAGATGGCGACCCTGACCCAGACGCTGCCGGACGAGATGATCGAGGTGATCGCAAAAAGCTTCGATCGCAAGATCGAGATCGTCCACGCCGCCGAGGAGGTCGAGGAGGAGCCGGAGTTCAAGGACGCCAAGAAGGACCTCAAGCCGCGTCCCCCGGTCGTCACGATCATGGGCCACGTCGATCACGGCAAGACCTCCCTGCTCGACGCAATCCGCGAGACCGAGGTCGTCGCCGGCGAGGCCGGCGGCATCACGCAGCACATCGGTGCCTATCAGGTCCACCAGGACGGCAAGACCGTGACCTTCCTCGACACCCCGGGACACGAGGCGTTCACGGCGATGCGGGCCCGCGGGGCCAAGGTCACCGACCTCGCCGTGATCGTCGTCGCGGCCGACGACGGCGTCATGCCGCAGACGGTCGAGGCGATCGACCACGCGCGCGCCGCGGAGGTCCCGGTGATGATCGCCGTCAACAAGATCGATCGCCCCAACGCCCAACCCGACAAGGTGCGGGGTGAGCTCGCGCAGCACGACCTCAATCCCGAGGACTGGGGAGGGGAGACCGTCTACTGCGACGTCTCGGCGAAGACCAAGGAGGGGCTCGACAACCTGCTGCAGATGATCCTGCTGGTCTCCGAGCTCGAGGAGCTGAAAGCGAACCCGGATGCGCCGGCCTCCGGGACCGTGATCGAATCGAACCTCGACCCCGGCCGCGGGCCCGTCGTGACGGTGCTCGTGCAGCGCGGCACGCTGCGGGTGGGGGACGCCGCCGTCTCGGGTCCGCAGTGGGGGCGGGTCCGGGCGATGCACGACTTCACCGGCGCGCGCGTCGACGAGGCCGTCCCCGGGATGCCTGTCGAGGTGCTCGGCTTCGAGGGCGTCGTCGACGCCGGCGAGCGAGTCGAGGTCGTCGAGAACGACCGCCGCGCCCGCCAGCTCGCCGGCGAGCGCGCCCACCGGCTCAAGACCGAGGCGCTCGCGCGGCGCCAGGCGCGAAAGCTCAGCCTCGAGGAGGTGCTCGCGAAGGCCCGCCAGGGCGAGATCAAGGAGCTCAACCTCGTGCTCAAAGGCGACGTCTCGGGGTCGCTGGAGGCGCTCCAGGACGAGATCGCAAAGGTGCCCCAGACCGAGATCGCGGTCAACATCATCCACGCGGCGCCCGGCGGAATCAACGAGTCCGACGTGATGCTCGCCTCGGCGTCCGACGCGATCATCATCGGCTTCAACGTGCGTCCCCTGTCGGAGGCGCGCCGCGTCGCCGACGAAGAGGGCGTCGACATCCGCACCTACTCGGTGATCTACAAGGTCACCGAGGACCTGCGCGCCGCGCTCGAGGGCATGCTCGAGCCCGAGGAGGTCGAGGAGCGCATCGGCGAGGCCGAGGTGCTGCAGACCTTCCGCGCCTCGCGCGTCGGCAACATCGCCGGCTGCGTCGTCAAGGAGGGCAAGGTCACCAACGACGCCGAGGTCCACCTGATCCGGGAGGGGACGGTGGTCTGGACAGGCAAGATCGGCTCGCTGCGTCGCTTCAAGGACGACGTGCGCGAGGTCGAGGAGGGCCTCGAGTGCGGCGTCGTGCTCGACGGCTACGGCGACGTCAAGGTCGGCGATGTCCTCGAGCTCTTCCGCACCACCCAAGTGGAAAAGACTCTCGAGTAGGGTCGCGACTGCGGAGCTGTGCACGAATAACGTGCACGATCCCGCAGCCGTCGTTTCCCCGGCTGGCCACGCGACGGCCCTAAAGTTAGTCGCGTGACCGGGTACGTCTGCCTCGTCGAGGTCCGGCTGCACATCAACGACTCCGGCAGCCTCAAGTCGAAGCGCAAGGTGATCTCGTCGCTCAAGGCTCAGGTGCGCCAGCGCTTCGGTGCCTCGGTCGCCGAGATCGACGGCCACGACACGTGGCAGCGCGCGACGCTGCTCTGCGCGCTGGTCGGGGGCTCCGATGTCCGGGCGCGCGCCGGCGAGCTCGAGCGCTTCATCGAGGCGCGCTGCCCCGACGGATGCAGCTTCGAGCGCGACCTCCTGAGCCTCAGCGACATCCGCGACTGATCGCCGGCTATCGGGCGCCCGCGGCGTCCGGGCGCGGCCCGTCCGCTCGGGGTGCGGCCGCCACCCGAGCGCTATAGTCGCGCGCGCGATGGCTACCGCTCGGATGCGTCGCATCAACGAGCTCATGCGCGAGGTCATCGGGGGGGCGATCGCGACTGAACTCCAGGATCCGCGCATCGGATTTGTCACAGTGACCGCCGTAGAGACAAGCCCTGACCTGCGCTCCGCGCGCGTCTACGTCAGCGTGCTCGGCGACGATCGCCAGCGCTCCGACACGCTCAGCGGGCTCAACTCGTCACACGGGGTGCTCCAGGCGACGATCGCGCGCGAGATGCGGATCAAGCGCACGCCCACACTGAGCTTTCACTACGACGAGAGCATCGAGCGCGGAGCCCGAGTCTCACGGCTGCTCGAGCCGTGAGCGACGCCGCCAAGCTGTTGACCCGCGACTCCGAGCGCGATGCGACACTGGCCGACGTGGTCCGGGAGCTTCGGGCCGGCGATCGCTTCCTGCTGACCACCCACGAGAACCCCGACGGCGACGCGCTCGGGTCGCTGCTCGCCATGCATCACATCCTCGGCGCGCTGAACAAGGACTCGGTGATGTTCCTCGCCTCGAAGGAGTTCCCGCTCCCGGTCGAGTACCGCTTCCTGCCGCTCGAGGAGGTCTTCCACGAGGCCCCCGTCGATCTCGTCGACCGCGTGCTCGTCTTCCTCGACTGCGGAAACATCGACCGGATGCCGGTCGGGTGGCTCAAGCGCGATGAAGCACGCGTCCTCAACATCGACCACCACCACGACAACACGCGCTTCGGGACGGTCAACCTCGTCGACGTCGAGGCTTCGAGCACCGCCGAGATCATCTTCGAGGTCGCGCGCGGGCTCGGCGTCGAGCTGACGCCGGAGATCGCGTCGGCGCTCTACGTCGGGCTCGTCACTGACACTGGGCGGTTCATGTACGAGAACACGACCCCGCACGCGCACCGCGTCGCAGCCGAGCTGATCGAGGCCGGCGTGGACGTGGACGACACCTACCGGCGCCTCTACGAGAAGGTCCCGCTCGAGAAGCTGCGGCTCGTCTCACGCGCACTCGACAGGGTCGAGAGGCTCGAGGGCGGGGCGCTGACGATCTCCTACCTGATGGAGGAGGACTACCGCGCCGCGGGCGCGAGCGAGGTGCACACCGAGGGGATCATCGACTACCTGCGCTCGCTCGAGGGGTCCCGCGTCGCCGCGCTCGTGCGCGAAAAGAAGGACGGGCCGGAGGCGCGCAAGGTCAGTCTGCGCTCGGTCGACGGTCGGGTCGACGTCTCGCGGATCGCCCGCCAGAAGGGCGGCGGGGGACACGAGCGGGCGGCCGGGTTCTCGACCGACCTCAGCTATCCGGAGCTGGCCGAGTTCCTGAGCGCCGAGGTCCGGGCGCAGCTCTAGTGCCCCCGTCCTAGCCATGCTCGCCTTTCGCTCCCCAGAAGCGGGTCGCCGTTGGTGGACGCGGCACTAGCCGCGTCGGTCCTGCTGGTCGACAAGCCCGGCGGGGTCACGTCCCATGACGTCGTGCGGCGGGTGCGCCGGGAGCGCGGCGCAAAGGGCGGACACGCCGGGACGCTCGACCCGTTCGCGACGGGCCTCCTGGTGGTGCTGCTCGGAAAGGCGACGCGGCTGCAGCGCTATCTGCTCGGGTTGCCGAAGACCTACGTGGCGACGGCCCGGCTCGGCTGGCGGTCGAGCACCGGCGACCCCGACGGCGAGCTCACGCACACAGGGCGCGTTCCCGGCGCCCTCGAGCTCCCGACCGGGACGATCGAGCAGCGCGTGCCGATGACGGCGGCGGTTCGCGTCGAGGGCGAGCGCCTCTACAAGCGCGCCCACCGCGGCGAGCAGGTCGAGACCCCGGTTCGCGAGGTCACCGTGCACCGCGCTGAGCTGCTCGATGCCGACGCCGAGCGTGCGACCTACGAGATCGAGTGCTCGTCGGGGACCTACGTGCGCGCCCTGATCGAGCTGCTCGGCGACGCTTACTGCGAGGCCCTGCGACGCACCGCGATCGGCCCGCTCAGCGTCGCGGACGCGGGAGCCGAGCTCGAGCCGATCGAAGCGCTGTCGTTCCTGCCCGAGCGCGAGCTCTCGGAGGAGGAGGCGCGCCGGGTCTCCCACGGCCAGCGACTGGCGGCCGGCGGCGAGCCGGAGGGGCCGATTCGCCTCACCCGCGCGGGACGGCTCGTGGCCGTCGCCGTGCGCGACGTCGATGCGCTTCGCCCCGAGGTCGTGCTGGCGTGAGCGACCATCCGAAAACCCCCGCGCACGCCTGGCGGTGCCGGAGCGCGCCAGGCGGCGTCCTCGCCGGCCGCACACGCGAGTTTCCGGATAGTCGCTAAGAATCCCCCGCCAATGACAATCACGGTTACCCAGCTTCCCGATGCCGAGCGTCGCGAGCGCCACGTCGCGATCGGGACCTTCGACGGCGTCCACCTCGGCCACCGCGCGGTGATCGACGGCGCCGACACCGCGCTGACCTTCGAGCCGCACCCGGTGCGCGTTCTGGCGCCGCAGGCAGCCCCCAAGCTGATCATGCCGTTCGAGATCAAGCGCGACGTCATCGACGGGCTCGGCGTCGAGGAGCTCGTCGTGATCCCGTTCGACGACAGCTTCGCCGCGATCGAGGCCGAGCAGTTCTGCGAGCAGGTGCTGGTCGAGCGTCTCGGCGCGACCAGGGTGTCGGTCGGGGAGAACTTCAGGTTCGGCGCGAAGGCGCGGGGCGACACCGCGATGCTCGAGGCGCGCGACGAGTTCGAGACCCGCGTCGTGCCGCTCGTCGAGGTCGGTGGAGAGACCGTCTCGTCGAGCCGCGTACGGGCGTTGATCGCCGCGGGAGAGGTCGACGAGGCAACGCGCTGTCTCGGCGCCCCGTTCCTGTTCGAGGGTGAGGTCGTCGAGGGAGACAGGCGCGGCAGAGCTCTGGGCTTTCCGACCGCCAACGTCGTCCCCGACGACGCCCTCGTCGTCCCCGGGCACGGCGTCTACGCGGCGTTCGCCAACGGGCATCCCGCGGCGGTCAACGTCGGCGTGCGGCCGACGTTCGAGACCGGGCGCGGGCTGCTGGTCGAGGCCTACCTGATCGACTACGAGGGCGAGCTGTACGGCCGCTCGCTGCGCGTCGCCTTCCTCGAGCGCCTGCGCGGCGAGCGCCGCTTCCCGAGCGTCGAGGACCTGATCGCGCAGATGCACCGCGATGTCCAGCAAGCGCGCGAGGTCTGCTCGGCGTTCTCGCCGCCCTAGGGGTCGATGTCCGCGGGCCGACTGCTACCTTGAACGCCGGATGCCGCTGACGAAGGAAAAGAAGGCGGAGCTGATCGGCCGCTTCGGAAGCTCCGACGCCGACACGGGCTCCGCGTCCGTGCAGATCGCGCTGCTCACCGAGCGCATCAACGAGCTCACCGAGCACCTGCGCGAGCACGTCAAGGACCACCACTCGCGCCGCGGCCTGCTGATGCTCGTCGGCAAGCGCCGGCGGCTGCTGCGCTATCTCGAGAGCTCCGACATCGACCAGTACCGGAGCCTCGTAGGCGAGCTCGGGCTGCGGAAGTGATCGAGGCGGGCGTCGCGGCGCCCGACTTCACGCTCCGCGATCACGCTGGCCAGGAGGTCAGCCTGTCGGACTTCGCGGGGCGCCGGCTGGTCCTCGCTTTCTATCCCGGCGACTTCAGCCCCGCGTGCAGCGACCAGCTCAGCATCTATCAGGAGGTCCTCGGGGAGATCGAGGCACGCAACGCGGCCCTCGTCGGGGTGAGCGTCGACTCGACGTGGTGCCATCGCGCCTTCCGCAAGCAGCTCAACCTCACCATGCCGCTGCTCTCGGACTTCCATCCCCGGGGCGAGATGTCGCGTGCCTACGACGCCTATCTCGAGGACTATGGGACCACGAACCGCTCGCTCGTCCTCGTCGGGGAGGACGGTGTCGTGCGCTGGTCGCACGCGTCGCCGACGCCGGTCGAGATCCCGGGTGCCAACCTGATCTTCGACGCGCTCGAGAACGCTGACTGAGCTCACCAGCGCCGCCGTCCCCGCGGTCGGGCCGGACGACCACGCGCGGGGCAGTGGGGTGGAGGCGATCCTCTACCTCGACCTCGGATGCCCGCACTGCGCCGCCACCTGGGCGCGGCTCGCCGAGCTCGATCTGCGGCTGGTGTTCCGCCACTTCCCGGTCGCAAGCAAGCACCCGCGCGCCCCCGCCCTGCACGCCGCCGCGGAGGCCGCCGGCGCCCAGGGCAGCTTCTGGGAGATGGTCGACTCCCTGTACGTGGACCGCGGCCGCGTCGACGACCCGCACCTGTGGGAGCGGGTCGAGCGCCTCGGCCTCGACCTCGAGCGCTTCGAGCGCGACCGGCGCTCCGAGGCGATCGCCGCCCGTGTGCGGCGCGACTTCGACGCCGGGGTTCGGGCCGGCGTGGTGGGTACGCCCGCGGCGTTCGTGGGCGGTCGGCTGGTGCGCGGAGAGCTCGAGGCGAAGCTCGCCCTTGCCGGCTGACCCCGGGAGACGGCAGCTGACCCCGCCTCTGTAGCATTGCCCGCGACCCAGTAGATCGAATGAATGGAGGGCCGCCAACCGGGCGGCCCGACAGGAAGAGGGACATATGAGCATGTTTGAGGTAAGCCGCGTCTCGGCGGAGATCGGCGGCAAGGAGATCTCCTTTGAGACCGGCAAGCTCGCCAGGCAGGCGAGTGGAGCCGTCGTCGTGCGCTCCGGAGACACCATGGTGCTCTGCACCGCGACGATGGGCGACCTGCGCGACGTCGACTTCCTGCCACTGACCGTCGACGTGGAGGAGAAGCACTACGCGGCGGGCAAGATCCCCGGCTCGTTCTTCCGCCGCGAGGCGCGCGCCGGCGAGAAGGCCACGCTGACGGCGCGGATGATCGACCGTCCGGTCCGCCCCCTGTTCCCCAACGGGTGGCACTTCGAGACCCAGATCGTCTGCCAGCCGATGTCGGTGGACCACGTCCACCCGTACGACATCCTGGCGATGAACGGCGCCTCCGCGGCGCTCGCGATCTCTCCGATCCCGGTCGCCAAGTACGTCGGCGCGGTGCGGATCGGCAAGCTCGACGGGGACTTCGTGGTCAATCCCGAGGAGGAGTCGCTCGAGGAGCTGGAGATGGACTTGATCGTCTCGGGCTCCGACGAGGCGATCCTGATGGTCGAGTGCGGCGCCGACGGCGTCAGCGAGGCCGAGGTGCTCGACGCGCTCGACATCGCCCACACCGAGATCAAGAACCTGATCTCGGGGATGGACGAGCTGCGCGAGAAGGCCGGCAAGGAAAAGCTCGAGGTCGAGGCTCCGCAGGTCGACGAGGCGCTGCTCGACAAGGTCAAGAGCTCCTACGGGGCCAAGCTGGAGGAGGCGACCCAGGTCCCCGAGAAGCTGGCCCGCCAGGATGCGATCAAGGCCGTCGAGGCCGAGGCGCTGGCCGAGTTCGCAGCCGGCGACGGGGAGATCGAGATCGACCCCGAGAAGGCCCCGGACGTCACGCGCGCGTTCTCGAAGCTCGAGAAGGACATCATCCGCCGCCGGATCGCGGTCGACAAGAAGCGCCCCGACGGTCGCGCCCAGGACCAGATTCGCGCGATCGAGTGCGAGGTCGACCTTGCGGCGCGCGCGCACGGCTCGGCGCTGTTCACCCGCGGCGAGACGCAGATCCTCTCGACGGTGGCGCTCGGCACGACGCGCATGGACATGAAGGTCGACAACCTCGGCCTCCAGGAGACGAAGCGCTTCTGGCATCACTACAACTTCCCGCCGTTCTCGGTCGGGGAGGCGGGTTTCATGCGCGGCCCGAAGCGGCGTGACATCGGCCACGGCGCGCTCGCCGAGCGCGCCCTCGCGCCGACGATCCCCGGCGAGGAGGACTTCCCGTACGTGCTGCGGGTGGTCTCCGACACGCTCGAGTCCAACGGCTCGTCGTCGATGGGGTCGGTGTGCGCGTCGTCGATGGCGCTCCAGGCCGCCGGCGTTCCCGTCAGCACGACGGTCGCCGGCGTGGCGATGGGTCTGATCAAGGAGGGCGACGACTACGTCGTGCTCACCGACATCGCCGGGGTCGAGGACCACCTCGGGGACATGGACTTCAAGGTCGCCGGGTCCAAGGACGGGATCACCGCCCTGCAGATGGACATCAAGATCACCGGCGTGACCTTCGAGATCCTCACCGACGCGCTCGAGCAGGCCCGTAAGGGACGCCTGTTCATCCTCGACAAGATGGCCGAGACGATCGACGGCCCGCGCGAGAAGCTCTCGCCGTATGCGCCCGCGATCGAGACGATCAAGATCGACCCCGAGAAGATCGGGGCGGTGATCGGCAAGGGCGGCGAGACGATTCGCGGCCTCCAGGACGAGTTCGATGCCGAGATCGACATCGACGACGATGGCACCGTGCGGGTCTACGCCCCCAGCGGGGCGCTCGTCGACGGCTGCATCAAGCGGATCGAGTCGATGACCAAGGAGGTCGAGGTCGGCGACCAGTTCAAGGGCAAGGTCGTGAAGACGACCACCTTCGGCGCCTTCGTCGAGCTGACCAAAGGAACGGACGGGCTGCTGCATATCTCGAACGTCAAGCCCGGCGAGCGGGTCGACACGGTCGAGGACGTGCTCAGCTCCGGTGACGAGATCGACGTCACGGCGATCGAGGTCGACCGCGAGCGGGGCCGGATCGGGCTGCGCCTGTCTGACGACCCGGCGATCGAGGGCAAGAGCCCCGAGGAGCTGGCGAGCGTCGGTACCGGCGATCGTGGGCCGCGCCGTGACGGAGGACGCGAACGCGGCGGCGGCCGGGAGCGTCGCGGAGGGCGCGAGCGCGGCGGACGCGGACGCGGGTGACGGCGGCGCCGGAGAGCAGGGAGGCCCTCGGCGATCTGCCCCCCGGCGTCGAGCTGACCGAGCTCGACGGCGGGACCCGCGTCGTCACCGAAGTGGTGCCCTCGGTGCGCTCGGTGGCGCTGGGCCTGTGGGTGCGCACCGGGTCGCGTGACGAGACCCCCTCGCAGGCTGGGGTGTCGCACTTTCTCGAGCACATGCTCTTCAAGGGCACCGGGGAGCACTCGGCGATCGAGATCTCCGAGATCTTCGACGGGCTCGGCGCCTCGGTGAACGCGGCGACGAGCAAGGAGTCCACGCACCTTCACGCCCGCTTCCTCGACGCCCACACCGAGCCCGCGTTCGACGTGCTGTCGCAGATGCTGCTCGGCCCCACCTACGCCGAGATCGACTCCGAGCGCGAGGTGGTGCTGGAGGAGATCGCGATGTACGAGGACGAGCCCCAGGACCGCGTCCACGACGTGCTCGGGGGGGCCGTGTTCGGCGAGCACCCGCTCGGCCGCCGCGTCCTCGGCCAGGCCGACGTGATCGCGTCCATCCCGGTCCCGGACCTCGGCGCCTACCACGACGCCCGCTATACGGGCGGCAACATCGTCGTCGGGGCGGCGGGGCATCTCGACCACGCCGGGATCGTCGAGCTCGCCGAGCGCCTGCTGTCGCCGCCCGCCGGCTCGAAGGTGGCGTCCAACGGCGCCGGGCCCGCGTATGAGCCGCGCTCTGCCTTCAGCGTCAAGGACACCGAGCAGTACCACATCTGCTTCGGCGGGCCAGGGATCGCGCGCGACGACGAGCGCCGCTACGCGCTCACGGTGCTCGACGCGATCTTCGGTGGATCCACCTCGTCGCGGCTGTTCAGGGAGATCCGGGAGAAGCGCGGGCTCGCCTACGCGGTCGGCTCATACACCGAGC
Source organism: Solirubrobacterales bacterium (assembly GCA_035637595.1). Classification (GTDB taxonomy): domain Bacteria; phylum Actinomycetota; class Thermoleophilia; order Solirubrobacterales; family 70-9; genus DASPWW01. The sequence continues at coordinate 29,557 of DASPWW010000020.1, forward strand.
AGTACGTGGAATGCGGGATGGTCGCCATGTACGTCGGGACCCGCGAGGACAACGTCGAGGAGGCGTGCCGGATAATCGGCGAGGAGCTTTCGCGCCTGCGGTCGGATGGGGTCTCCGACGACGAGCTCGAGCGCGCCAAGGAGCACGTCAAGGGCCGCATGGTGCTGGGGCTGGAGTCCACCGCGGCGCGGATGTCGCGGATCTCACGCGCGATGCTGTTCGACGTGCCGCTGCTCGACCTCGACGAGATGCTCGCGCGGGTCGACGCCGTGGACGCCGACGCGCTAGCCGAGCTGGCCGCCGAGCTGTACGACCCGGCACGGTTGTCCGCCGCGTGCATCGGCCCCAGCGAGGAGCGCTTTCGAGACTCGCTGCCGCGCGTCAGCGAGTCGCTCGCGGCCGCCGCTTGAGGCGATGATCAGGGTCGCTGTCTCCGGCGCGGCGGGCAGGATGGGTGCGACCGTGGTCGAGGCGGTCGAGGCGGCCGACGACCTCGAGCTCGCCGGGCGCGCGGATCCCGAGCTGGGGACAAAGCTTTCCGAGGCCCTGGAGGGGGCCGACGTTGTCGTCGACTTCACGACTCCCGACACGGCGCCGGCCAACGTGCGCGAGGCGCTCGCCGCCGGGGTCCACAGTGTCGTCGGCACGACCGGCTTCGACCTCGACGAGCTGCGCACGGCTGCGGAGCAGACCGGCCGCGACGGCGCGAGGTGCTTCGTGGCACCCAACTTCGCGATCGGTGCCGTGCTGATGATGGAGTTCGCGCGCCAGGCTGCCGCCCACATGACCGAGTGCGAGATCATCGAGCTGCACCACGAGGCAAAGCGCGACGCTCCGTCGGGGACGGCGAAGCGAACCGCCGAGCTGATCGAGGCCGCCGGCGGCAGCGTGCATCAGCCGATCCACTCGATACGCCTCCCGGGGCTCGTCGCCCATCAGGAGGTCATGTTCGGCGGCGAGGGCCAGACGCTGACGATCCGTCACGACTCGACCGACCGCCGCTCGTTCATGCCGGGGGTCCTGCTCGCGGTGCGGCGCGTAGGGGACCTGCCCGAGCCATTCACGGTCGGGCTCGAGAAGCTGCTCTGAGAGTAGCCGCAAAGCCGGTGCGCTGAACGGTGCCGTGGCGGTGCCTCGTCGCCGTCGAACGGTGGCTTGCGCCCCGGCGCGGTGCGATGCCTCCGAGCGCCCAGAGGACGATCGCGGGCGATGGTGCGCGTTACTTCAATTGCTGCGGGGGAGCGCCGGGGAGGGGAGGAAACGCGTTCCTGGTCGGCGTTCCTTTGAAGCAGGCGACCGTATACGGATAGTCCCGTGTCATCACGTAGTGGTACATGCTCACTTTCTTGCCCTCCCACACGATCTCCGACGTCATGCCGTGGCACTCGTCGAGATCCGCGCTCGTGAGCTCGTCCCCGTTCTCGTCGTAGGGGCTGAAGATGCCAAAGCCGTCGAGTGCATAGCCGACGAGAGCGTTTCGCTCGTGAATGTGAGGCATGCACTCGGAGAGGGCATGGCGGTGATAACCACCACCGGGCTGCGGCGCGCCGGTGCAGACATCCTGAAGCTCGTGCGCGAGCTCGTCGCGGCCGGTGGAATCGAGAGGGCCGTGCAGCGGCACGCCGTCGAGAGTGATCCCGACCTCCTTGTAGGTGCAGGAAGCCGATTTGGCCACCGTGGGGTTGTGTGGGATCGAAAAGGAAATGTCTTGGGATGTGACTTCGTTGGGGTTCGGGTCGTACGTGTAGGCCGGGTCGCTGGCTTGGACGGGGAAGATGCCCGTGGGGACGCCGAGCGGCAATCCGTTGCCGTCGATCACGCGCTGATCCTCGGTGGTCGTGATCGTGAACTCCGCGTCGCTGTAGTGGACGTTCCCCTGGACGAAGGGCTTCTTGGTCACGTCGTAGGTGCCGGCCGCGGGCTTGATCCAGTCGCCGTCCTGTTGAGACCCAGGGGCACCGGTCTGCTGGAACATCCTCGCATCGCAGACGTAGACGTAGCCCTGCTTCGGCGCATCCGTGACGTAATGCTGGTCGCCCAAGGGAAGTGCGGTCGGGTCGAGCGAGGACGAGGACTCGAGCCAGATCGTCGGCTCTGTCACGGCCGCGCCTGCGTCTGTCGTTGCCGGGGAGTCGTCGCCCGAGCACGCCCCGGCGAACGCAATGGAAACGGCGCCGAGCAGTACCGCGACGTGCGGCGCACGCCAGCCAAAGGACCTGCGGGACTCGGGGGACCCGGGGTTGCTGGTCGTCATCTCGATCTCCTTGCCGTTGTCACTGCGGCCCCAGGAGATCAGGTGAGGCTGAGGGTCCGCTGAGAGAATCCGAAGACCTCTCTAAGGATCGTTGGCGACCAGGATGACCGATTCTCAATCCCCCGCCTGTCGGGCGAGGTGATCTGACGGCCGGCGCTTCGCTCGCCTCTAAGCCCGCTGGGGGTCTACGGCCCCCAGCAGTAAAGGAAGTACACGGCGTAGGCGTCGCGCTTGATCAGCCTCGCATAGCGTTGGACTGCGTCCACGTACAGCCGCGACGGGTTGTAGGCATGAAGCGCACGACTGTAGTTGGGCGGCGCGCCCGCGTGGTGAAGCAGGTTCGCGGCGCCGAGGATCGCGTCGTGCGGATCGTGGATGTCTCCGTGCCCGTACATGTGCCAGGTCGACGGCAGGAACTGCATCGGCCCCTGGGCGCCGGCGACGCTATCGCTCTTGACGCGTCCGAACTTCGACTCGACCAGGTGGATCGCCGCCAGGTAGTGCTGCCCGGTCCGGTAGCGCCGATATGCGGCGTCGTAGTACCTCATCAGCTCGGCAAGCGGCCGCGGCCGGCCGGTCCGCACGCGGTGTGGGGGCCAACCGGCGGAGAGCCGGCGAAGCTCGCGCGCGGCGCCGGTCAACACGCCGATTTCCCTCGCCAGCGGAGTAGCAAGGAGCGCGATCGTGTTTCGGGCGAGATTCCGGTGCCCAGCGAGGGAGCGCACTGTGTCCTGGAGGTACCGCGCCAAGACCATCACCTCCTTTGGCGGCGGCGTGGTGGGCGGGTCGCCACCGGCACGCCAGGCGTCGATCGCCTGGCGCAAGGCAAGATCGTTAGCGGAGAGCTGGGCGGAGAGGTCCTCCGCGTTCGTGGCCCGGGACCCGGCGGCCGACCCCGATGGGCTGTCGCGGTCCCCCAGGCCTAAGACGACGATGCCGCAGACGGCGATCAAGGCTGTGGCCCTGGCCAGCCGGTAGCGCGAGATGCCCATGCGGGAATTGATATATCGCGTTCGGGCCCCGGCAGATCCAGGACTACCGCTTTCGGACGACGCGCTGTCGCTCTAACCTGGATCCGATGAGGGATACCTTCGGCCCACCACTGCGGGCGGCGGCCGGCATTGCCTTCATCACCGGCCTCGTTCTGCTGCTCCTCAACCCGCCGTCGCTCGCGGGACTGGGTGACCTGTTGGCGCTGCTGGTCGGTGCCGTCGCGATCGTGCTCGTCACGGCTTGGGCGACCGTGGCGCTGATCGGCAAGGAGATGCCCGAGCCCGAATTCCGGCGGCTGGTCGACCGCAGCGAGGCCCTCGCCTCGCTCCCGCCCCCCGACCGGCCGCCAAGCGAGTTCGACGAGCTGGTGATGAAGGCGCTGGACGACCTGCCCGAGCCGTTCCGCGAGCTACTCGAGCGCACGCCGGTGGTCGTCTCCAGCCGCGGTCACGAGCACCACGCCTACGGCCACTACATCGGCGGCACGGTCGCCCGCGACATCTACCCGGACCGCATAGTCATCTATCAGGACACGCTGGAGCGCGACTTCGGCCGCGATCCCGAGCTGCTGCGGGCACAAGTCGAGCGCACCGTGCGCCACGAGCTGGCCCACCACCTGGGCTGGGACGAGGGCGGGGTCCGCGGCCTCGGCCTCTGAGCGGTACACGCTCCCGCACTGCGCGGAGGCTGTCGCATAAACCCCCTGCTGTCCGGGCCGTTTTGCACCATCCGGGCATGCCACAGAACTTCCTCACATGTGACCGTGACCAACCGCTGCTGCTGCCGCCGGACCTGCGCGACTGGCTGGACGAAGACCACCTCGCCTGGTTCGTGATCGAGGTGATCGAGGAGCTCGACCTCGAGCCCTTCTACGCCTCCTACCGCTCCGATGGCCACGGCGCCGCCGCCCACGAGCCGAAGATGATGCTGACCCTGCTCGCCTACGCCTACGCGGTCGGCGAGCGCTCCTCGCGCGGAATCGAGCGCCGCTGCCGCGAGGACGTCGCCTTCCGGGTGGTCTGCGCCAACCAGGTCCCCGATCACGCCACGATCGCGCGCTTCCGGGTGCGCCACGAGAGCGCTCTCGCCGACCTCTTCGGCCAGGTGCTGGGCCTCTGCGCCGACGCCGGCCTCGTCGAGGTGGGGGTCCTCGCCGTCGATGGGACCAAGCTCGAAGCATCGGCGTCGAACCACGCGACCCGAAGCTATGACCGGATCGCGGCCGAGATCCTCGCCGAGGCGGGGCGCATCGACGCCGCCGAGGATGAGGTCCACGGCGAGGCCCGGGGCGACGAGCTGCCCGAGCATCTGGCGAGCCGCGAGGGCCGACGGGCGTGGCTGCGCGAGGCGAAGGAGCGGCTCGAGCGCGAGCGAGCTGAAAAGGCGGAGCCGGTCCCGAGGGATCGGCAGAAGCGGCTCGAGCTCTGCCGCGACCGCCTCGTCGAAGACTGGCGCACCGAGCGCCGGGCAAACCGCGCCTACGAGGCCTACCGAGCGCGTGGAGTGATGCGCGACGGGCGCCGCTTCGGCCGTCCGCCGGACCCGCACACACCGCCCGCCCAGCCCGAGGGCAAGATCAACCTCACCGACCCCGACTCCAAGAACATGAAGGCGTTTCGCGGCTACGTGCAGGGCTACAACGCCCAGGCGGTGACCACCCGCCGCCAGGTCATCGTCGCGGCCGAGATCGCCTCCGACGGACTCGACTTCGCGCAGCTCGACCCGATGGTCTGCGCGGCGGAGCGAGAGCTCACCGAAGCGGGCGTCGCCGAACGCCCAGAGGTGGTGCTGGCCGACGCCGGCTACTGGTCAAACGCCCACATCGATCGGCTGCGGGAGCGTGGGATCACCCCGCTCGTCGCCGCCGACGCCGACAGGCGCAAAGGGCCACGCAAGACACGGCTCGGCGGGCCCTACGACTTCATGCGCCGGGTGCTCAAGGACGGCGCGGGCGCCGATCTCTACTCGCGTCGCCAAGCGATGGTCGAGCCGGTCTTCGCCGACATCAAGCAGAACCGGCGGGCGGGGCGCTTCAAACGCAGGGGTCGGGCGGCCGTCCGCTCGGAATGGCGCCTCATCGCCGCCACCCACAACCTCCTGAAGCTCCACCGGCACTCTCTCGCCGCAGCCGCGGCCTGAACGGGAGCCGCGGCTCCACGCCGATCGCGGTTCCGCGGAACCGCGCCGCCTTCGGTCACCGCATTTACGCGACAGCCTCCGCGACGAGCGCTAGCAGTCCACACAGCGATCTAGGGATACAGTCCCGGCGCGATGCGGCTATGCCAGATCGCATCCAGCGTCACCGACCTGCGGCGCGCTCACGCGTGGTACGAGAAGCTCGGCTTTCTGCCGGCGGGCGGGACCAATCTGTTCGCGGGGCCGATCGCGACGATGGTCCAGGGGGTCCCGCGCGCGGCCTCGACCTGCTGGTGGCTGGTCGACCGCCAGGACCAGCTTCAGATCGAGCTGTTCGAGTTCCGCAGCCCTCCGGTCCGCCGCATGCCCGCCGACTGGCGGCCCAACGACGTCGGCTACTCGATGCTCGGGATCCACGTCGGCGACCTCGACGCGACGCTCGGCAGGCTCGCCGAGGACGGCACGGAGCCGCTCAGCGAGTCGCTGGGCGACGCGGGCGCCCGACGGGTCTGCGTGCGCGACCCCGACGGCGTGCTCGTGGAGCTGATGGAGGAAGATCCGCGCGCTCCGCGGCCGCGCGAGCGCCCACGGCCCGACGCGCCCGCGGTGCGCAGCGTGACGCTCTCAGTTCCGTCGCTGGAGCGCTCGCGGCGCGTATTCGAGGACGTGCTCGGGCTGAAGCCGGCCGAAGGCGTCGGGCTTCACGCCCCCGAGCACGAGGCGCTTTGGGGCCTCGAGGGCGCGAAGCGCGAGTCGGCGCTGCTGTGGGCAGACGACATGCTCGTCGAGCTGGTCGAGTACCTGGACCCGCGCGGGCGCGACTGGCCCGACGGCTACCGGATCAGCGACCAGGGGCTGCTCAACATCGCGTTCGGGTTTCGCGACCGCGAGGAGTTCGAACGGGCCTACCGCCGCTGCATCGACTCTGGGTTGATCGCGAACTGCCCGCCGGTGCGCCTCGGCGCGTGGTCCGTGGTCTACGTCAATGACGCCGACGGGTTCAGCATCGAGCTGCTGCACGCCGAGCCCTGGTACGAGGGGCAGATGGGGTTCAGCCCGCGCTCGCGGCCGCGGTTTGCACCCTTCGTCGGTCGCGCTGCGGCGTCCCCTGACGGGCGCTTCGCCAAGGCGCTCGTCACGGGCGCGACGGGCGGGATCGGGTCCGAGCTGTGCCGGCTGCTCGCGGCCGACGGCACGCGGCTCGTCCTGCTCGACCGCGACCAGGGGCCGCTGGGTGCCTTCGCCGCCGGGCTCGAGGGCTCGGCGGAGATCGCGACGAGCGCGGTGGACTTCACCAACCTCGAGGCGCTCGACGGCGCGATCGAGGAGATAGCGGCCGAGCACCCCGACCTCGACGCCCTGTTCGTCGTCGCGGGCCTCGACCGCGCGCAGTCGATGCTCGACTTCGACTGGCGCCAGGCTCGCGACGACTTCGCCGTCAACGCTCTGTCGAGCCTCGTGCTGCTGTCGCGCCTCGCCCCGGGGATGGCGGACCGGGGAGGGGGCCACGTGACCGCTATCGCCAGCCTGGCGGCGCTCGTCGGCACCCCATACGAGGCGGCCTATAGCGGCAGCAAGGCGGCGCTGGTCAACATCGTCGAGTCGGCCCGCGCCGAGCTCGGCCCCCGCGGCCTCACGTTCACGACCGTGTTCCCGGGCTTCGTCGACACTGAGATGTTCCGCCAGAACGCCTTCAGGCACACGTACTCGATCCCCGCCCGCGACGCCGCTGAGCGCATCTACCGCGCTTCGCTGGATCGCCGCCCGGAGCTGGCCTTTCCCGGGCGCGAGTACGCGAAGGCCGGAGTCGCGAGACTCGTACCGGCGCGGCTTCGCGATCGCCTCACCCGCCAGGCGATGCGCCCCCGCGAGGACCCGCGGGACTAGTGTTGAGCGCACGATGACCGACCTGGCGCGACTCGACGCGACCGCTCAGGCGGAGCTGGTGCGAACCGGCGAGGCGAGCCCGACTGAGCTGGTCGAGGCGGCGATCGCGCGCATCGAGGCGCTCAACCCCGAAATCAACGCGGTCATCCATGCCCTGTTCGAGGACGGCCTCGAGGCGGCGGCGAGCGAGCTCCCCGACGGCCCCTTCCGGGGCGTGCCGTTCCTGCTCAAGGACCTCGGCGCGTGCTTCGCGGGACAGCCTCTGCACATGGGCATGAAGGCGCTCAAGGAGGCCGACTTCCGCGCTCCGATCGACGCCTACCTGGCGCAGCGCTTCCGCGCCGCGGGGTTGGTGACGATCGGCAAGACCAACACCCCCGAACTGGGGATCCTGCCGACGACCGAGCCGCGCGCTTACGGGGCGACCCACAACCCGTGGGACCTCGATCGCTCGCCCGGCGGCTCGAGCGGCGGCTCGGCGGCGGCCGTCGCGGCGGGCATGGTGCCGGTGGCGCACGCCAACGACGGAGGCGGCTCGATACGCGTGCCCGCCGCCGCCTGCGGGCTGGTGGGCCTCAAGCCGAGCCGGCAGCGAATCTCCGAGGGGCCGCTGGTCGGAGACCTGATGTCAGGGCTGACCTGCGAGCTGGTGGTCTCGCGCTCGGTGCGCGACACGGCCGCGATTCTCGACGCGGTGCACGGGCCGGCGCCGGGCGACCCCTACGTCGCGCCGCCTCCCGAGCGTCCCTACGTCGAGGAGCTCGAGGCGGACCCGGGCATGCTGCGAATCGGCCTCACGACGCACTCGCTGACCGACGTCGAGGCGACGCCGCGCGTCGTAGAGGCTGCGCACGACGCCGCCCGCATGCTCGAGTCCCTTGGCCACGCGGTCGAGGACTCCGCCCCGCAGGGACTGGACGAGTTCCCTCTCGTGGAGACGTTCCTGACCCGTTGGATGGCGGGCCAGGCTGCGACGCTCGACCAGTTCTCGGCGCTGCTTGGTCGCCGGCTCGGGCCAGACGACGTCGAGCCCCTGACCTGGGCGCTCGCCGAGGAGGGGAGGCGCCGCAGCGCGAGCGACTACCTCGCGGCCGTGACCATGCACCAGACGATGAGCCGCATCGTCGCCGCGTGGTACGAGTCGGGCTACGACCTGCTGCTGAGCCCGACGATGGGCGAGCCACCGACCACGCTCGGCGCCTTCGACGACTCCGGTGACGACCCGCTGGCGCCGATCATGCGCGCCCGGCTCACGGTGTCGTTCACCGCGCTGGTCAACGCGACCGGTCAGCCGGCGATCTCGCTGCCGCTGATCTGGAGCGAGGACGGCCTGCCGCTGGGCGTCCAGCTCGTCGCGCCGCTGGGCCGCGAGGACGTACTGATCCGGGTCGCGGCACAGCTCGAACGAGCGCATCCCTGGGCAGAGCGCACGCCGCCGACGTTCGCGGCCGACGCCTCGCGGGCGTCCGCGCACGAGGCGCTACGCTAGCGCCGCTATGGTCAGGATCGAAGGTGTCATAACCGCGATGGTCACGCCGTTCGGCGACGATGGCTCGCTCGACGTCGCGGCCGCGCGGCGGCTGGCCCGCCATCTGGTCGACAACGGGTCGCACGGGCTCGTTCTCGCCGGGACGACAGGTGAGTCGCCGACGCTGTCCGACGACGAGAAGCTAACGCTGCTGCGCGAAGTCCGCGAAGAGCTGAACGACGAGGCGACGCTGGTCTGCGGCACGGGGTCGAACGACACGAGCCACTCCATCGCGCTGACGCGGGCGGCATCGGGGGCCGGCGCCGACGCCGTGCTCGTCGTCACGCCGTACTACAACAAGCCGAACCGGGCCGGCCTGCGCGCCCACTTCGCGGCCGTCGCGGAGGCGGCGGGGGAGACCCCGATGCTGCTCTACAACATCCCGTCGCGAACCGTGCTCAACCTCGACCCCGACTTCATGGCCGAGCTGGCCGCTGAGATCCCAAACCTGGTCGGCGTCAAGCAGGCCAACAACGACGAGCTCGGGCCGATCGAGGGACTCGACGTGCTCGCCGGCAACGACAACGTCTTCCTGCGCTGCCTCGAGATGGGCGGCACCGGCGGCATCCTCGTCTCGTCCCACCTCGCCGGGCCCCAGATGCGCGACCTCTACGACGCCGCGACGGCCGGCGACCTCGAGCGGGCGCGCGAGATCGACGACTCCCTCCAGGACGTCTACGAGGCGACCATGGTGACCGCGAACCCGATCCCCGTCAAGGCGGGCGTCGAGATGCTCGGCCTGATCGGCGGCCGCCTGCGCCTGCCGATGGTCGAGGCCGACGACGAGCAGCGCGCGGCCGTCAGGTCGGCGCTGGAGCGCCACGGCCTGCTGGCCACGAGCGCAGGGTAGACGGCCAGCCCGATGGCGCCCCTGCGCATCCTGCCGCTCGGCGGTCTCGGCGAGATAGGCAAGAACATGACCGTGCTCGAGCACGACGGGCGGATCGTGATCGTCGACACCGGCCTGATGTTCCCGACCTCGGACATGCTGGGGATCGACCTCGTGCTCCCGGACTTCACGTACCTGCGGGACCGCGCCGCCGACATCGACGCGATCGTCCTCACGCACGGACACGAGGATCACGTCGGGGCGCTTCCCTACGTGCTGCGCGAGATCGGCATGCCCGCAGCGATCTACGGCGGCGCCCTGACGATCGGCCTCGTGCGCTCGAAGCTCGAGGAGCACAAGATTCGCGACGCACCGCTCACCGTGCTCCCGACGGGGGAGAGGCAGCAGGCCGGCCCGTTCGAGATCGAGACGATCCACATGTCCCACTCGATCCCCGACTCGCGTGCGGTTGCGGTACGGACGCCGCTTGGCACCGTGGTGGTGACCGGCGACTACAAGTTCGATCAGACCCCGGTGGACGGCAACCCGGCCGACGTGTCGCGGCTCGCGGAGTTGGGGCGCGACGGGGTGCTGTGCCTGTGCGGCGACTCCACAAACGCCGACAGGCCCGGCATCGCTCCCTCGGAGTCGAGCGTGGGGCCCGCGCTGCTCGAGACGTTCTCGCGCTGTCGAGGCCGCATCATCGTCACCTGCTTCGCCTCGAACGTCCACCGAGTCCAGCAGGTCGTCGACGCCGCCGCGCAGCTCGATCGCAAGGTCGCCCTGGTCGGGCGCTCGATGCGCAAGAACTTCAACATCGCGGCGAACCTCGGGATCGCCTCGGCGCCCGACGGGATGCTGATTCAGCCCAAGGAGATCTCCGACTACCCCGACGAGCGGGTCGTCGCCATCTCGACGGGCAGTCAGGGCGAGCCGCTGTCGGCGCTGCGCCGCATGGCGCACGCGGATCACCCCGACATCGAGCTGCACTCCGGCGACACGGTGATCTTCTCGGCCACGCCCGTTCCGGGCAACGAGCGCTCGGTCTCCGAGACGATCGATCGAATCTTCCAGATCGGCGCCTCCGTGGTGACGGCCGCCGACGCGCCGATCCACGCCTCCGGGCACGGCCTGCGGGAGGAGTTGAAGCTGATGCTCAACCTGACCAAGCCGCGCTTCGTCCTGCCGGCGCACGGAGACCACAAGCGGCTCCACCTCCACGCCCAGCTCGCCGAGGCGGTCGGGATCGAGCCCGAGCGGATCTTCAAGGGGCGAAACGGCGTCGTGCTCGAGATCCACGAGCACGGCGAGGCGCGGCTCGGCGACGACATCCACGCCGGGATGATCTTCGTTGACGGCGTCGACATCGGCGATCCCGACGACGTCGCCCTGCGTGACCGGCGCATGCTCTCGGCCGACGGCGTCTTCATCGTCGTCGCGACGATCTCCTCCGACGACGGCAGTTCGGTCGCGGCGCCGGAGGTCATGTTCCGCGGGGTTCCGTTCGTCGAGGAGGCCGACGGGCTGGTCGACGAGCTGCGCGAGGTCGTCGAGGCGTCGCTGGCCGAGGCGGCTCGAGACGACGTTCGCGAGGTGGCGCTGCTCCAGGAGGACCTGCACGACGATGTCGCGGAGTTCGTCTATGAGCGCCTGCGCCGCCGACCGATGGTGCTCCCGGTCGTCGTCGAAGTCTGAGACACGTCAACCGAACCCGGAGGGTCCGAAAACCAAGCAGTTCGTGCGACGCAGGGAGGGGGGCGAAGCGAGCGCAATGGAATTGCGTGAGCGAGACGCCCGACCGAGTCGCGCGAACTGCGCCGGTTTGCAGGGCCCGAAAAAGAGGCCCGCCGGGTTCAGGGAGGGAAAACCCGGCGGGCCGTTGGCTCAGGCTGGCCAATCAATTGGACCCATCGGACCTAATGTTGGGGGGAGGTGGTGCGACGGGCCGCTTTGTCTCGTCCTGGAGCGCAGACTAAGAACCCTCGCTAAAGGGTTCCTTAAGAAAGCTGAATATCTCGCTAAGCCAGTCCCTCGGCCTCGTACTCGCGCAGGAATCCCTCGAACAGCCGCCGGTGGCCCTCCTCGTCGTGGAGGATCTCGATCGTCATGTCCTGGGTGACGGGGTCGACCTCGTCGGTCACCTCGATGATCCGGTTGTAGTGGTCGATCGCGCCGGTCTCGGCCTCGATCACGCCGCGGATCACGTGAACGACGTCCGTCTGCTCATCGGGCGGCTGGAGATAGGTCTGCTCGGCCTCGAAGTCCCCCGAGCCCGGCACGACCCCGTAGAGCTCCTTGATCCGCTCGGCGAAGCGCTGGGCGTGGCCGAGCTCCTCCTGGATGTCCTCCTGGAGAGATTCCTTGATCTCCTGTGCGCGCACCCCGTCGGGATTCACGGAGTTGGCGAGGTAGCTCATGACCGTTTCGAGCTCCATCCAGTAGGCGCGACGGAGCAACTCGATGATCTCCTCGCGCTGGGAGGTTCTCTCGCTGGACAGGATTCCCCGGGCATCCGTTGTCGCTGGCATCTTGCCTCCTTCGGGTTTCACTCGAAGCCGTCGGACCGGCGGCGGCCGGCCCCGGCAAACGGCTACCCGGCGCCCGCGCGCGCCTAAACTCGCGCCGGGGTGGGGGCGGAAGCCGTCTCGGTGAGGGGCAGCCGCACCGTGAAGCGCGCGCCTCCCTGCGGAGCGCTGTCGGCCTGCACCGAGCCGCCGTGGGCGTCGGCGACGGAGCGCACGATCGCAAGCCCGAGGCCCGTCCCGGAGCCCGGCGCCTCGTCGGCCGGCCCGGAGCCGCGCACGAAGCGGCCGAAGATCTGGTCCCGCAGCTCCACCGGTATGCCCGGGCCGTCGTCCGAGACGGTGAGCACCGCGGACCGGTCTAGTCGCTCCACGCCCAGCCTCACCTCGGTGCCGCTCGGGGTGTGGATGAGCGCGTTGTCGAGCAGGTTGATCACCATCCGGTGCAGCTCATCGGCATTGCCGAGGATCGGCACCTGCGGCTCGGCGTCCACGACCAGCTCGTGCCGGTAGGCCACCGGCTCGACCTCGGCCGCGGCCGCGCGGGCGATCTCGGCCAGGTCGCACTCGCGCCGCACTCCGGCCCGGCCCGCGTCGGCCCGCGCAAGAAGCAGCAGATCGGAGACCAGACGGCTCATGCGCCGCGAGGAGCGCAGCGCCGAGGCGGTTGCGGCGCGGTCCTCCTTGGTTCCGGCCCGATCGAGAGATGCGTGGAGCAGCTCGAGGTTGGCGAGCGTGCTCGTCAGCGGCGTACGCAGCTCATGGGAGGCGTCGGCTACGAAGTCGCGCTGGGCCTGCATCGCGGACTCGCGCTCCGTCTGGGCAGCGTCGAGTGAGTGCAGCATCTGATCGAGTGTCGCCGCCAGCTCCCCGACCTCGTCCTCGGTGGCGGGGCGGGGCACGCGAAGCGACGGGTCCCGGGTCGAGGCGATCTCTCGCGCCGCGGCCGTCAGCGATGCGATCGGGCGCATCGCCCGGCGCGCGACGACCACCCCGGCGAAGGCGGCGAGCATCGTCCCGGCCAGGACTCCGGCGGCGAGGAAGAGCCACAGACGGTCGATCGTCGACTGGAGGTCGTTGTGGTTGCGCGCGTACTGGACGTAGATCGCTGGCAGCCCGAGCTGGTCGGTCGCCACCGGGACGGTGGCCACCTGGAACGGCCCGACCTTGTGGACGCCGGGCTCGGGAGGCCCGAGGTCGGCCGCATTGTGGGTCTGCGCGAGGACCTGCTCGTTGCCGTCGACCACCCGGATTGCGGCCTGGTCGGCCATCGCGACCTCCTCGAGGTTGGGCGCCTGATCGATCCCGTGGCCCGAGAGCTGGATCTCGAACGCCAGCTCGCCGGCGGCCGAACGCAGCTCGTCGTAGTACTCGTCGGTGAGTCGGTCGGAGAACAGCCGCCCGACGACGAGCGCGAACCCGACCAGGATGACGAGCGTGAGCGCCGCCGAGACGGCGGCGAGGCGCCACGTGACCGGCCATCGGGCGGGTCGGGAGAGGACGCCTCCGATGCCTCGCGATGCACGGTCGCGCCACATCTAGATCGTGGTGAGGTCCGTCATCTAGGCCTTGACCACGTAGCCGGCGCCGCGCTTCGTATGCAGGAGGCGCGGTTCGCCGCCGGCCTCCAGCTTGCGGCGCAGGTTCGACACGAAGACGTCGATCGTGTTGGTAAGGGCCATCGGGTCGTACCCCCAGACCTCTTCGAGGAGCCGCTCGCGCGAGACGACGAGGCGCTCGTTGCGCATCAGGTACTCGAGCAGCTCGAACTCGCGGCTCGTCAGCTCGATCGGGCGGTCGGCGCGGTTCACCTCGCGTGTGTCGGGGTTCAGCCGCAGGTCGCCGACCGCTAGCTGTGCGCTGCCGCGCGGCGGGCGGCGCCGCATCAGCGCCCTGATCCGGGCGAGCAGCTCCTGACGCTCGAACGGCTTGACGAGGTAGTCGTCGGCGCCGCTGTCGAGCCCCTCGACGCGGTCGTCGGTGCCCGTGCGCGCGGTGAGTATCAGGATCGGCACATCGCTCTCGGCGCGCAGCCGGCGACACACCTCGACCCCGTCGAGCCGCGGCAGCCCGAGGTCGAGGACGACGAGGTCGGGTATGAACTCCTCGGCGGCGTCTAGCGCCTCGACGCCGTCGGCGGCCGTGCGCACCTCGTGTCCCTCCTGGCGCAGCGAGCGCCGCAGCACGTCGGCGATCTCGGCATCGTCCTCGACGACGAGCACCCGACCTGTCGCGACCTCCGCGGAGAGCATGGCTCAAGGGTAGAGCGAGCCGGACGTGGGACGCAGGTTCTTTAGCGAGGCTTTATCGGCAACCCTCGGCGGACCGTGGGCGGGGGCAGGGCTGCTGCCTGGCGTGTCGAATCCGCTCTACGAATGCTTCGAAAGCGCAAGCCGGCGAGTCGCGCGACGCGCGGGGCGTCGTCGCGCCGTGGGCGCGGCGGCTCTCGGACCCGTGCTTCGTCGCGCGGCCGCGCGACGTCACGGTCACGCAGGCGGGGTATCCGGCTCGAGCAGCGCCACCTCGACCTGATCGGCCTCGGGCTGATCGCCGCCGGCGTCTATCTGTGGGGGGTGTGGTTCCTGGGCTGGGACGGAGGCCGGGTCGGCTCGGCGGCGGACACGGCGATGGCATACGTAGCCGGCGCGGTTGCAGGCGTACTGCCGCTCGTTCTGGCCGGGATCGGCGTCGCGCTGCTGCTGCGGCCGTTCATCCCCGCGCCCGGGGCGCTCAACGCCGGCGCGGTCTGCCTGCTGGCGGGGCTGCTGCTCGCCTATGCGTCCCAGACCGCCGGCCTCGGCCCCGATCAGCCCCACCGCCACGGTTTCTTCGAACCCGATTTCTTCAGTGACCACGGCGGGGCTGTGGGCGAGACGCTCTACTGGGCTGCCGCGACGCTGTTTCAGCGTCCCGGCGCCCACATCCTCGCCATCCTGCTCGTGGCCGCGGGCCTGCTGCTGTTGAGTGGAAGCACGTTCTCGGCGCTGGCCGGCCGCGGCGCGGCGGCGCTGCGCCGGGCGGGGAGCGCGGGGCGGGACCTCGCACGCGCCGCGCTCCCGACTCGCGAGCACCCCGACGAGGCGCTCGTCCTGACCGAGGCGAACGACACCGAGCCGTTCGCCACCGAGCTGCTCGGCCCGGACGGGGAGGACGGCCACGAGGTCGAGACCGTCGCCGGGGCGGCGGGCGACGGAGCGCGACCGGGTTCACCTCCCGCGCTCAGCTTCGACGAGACGGTGAACCTTCCGACCGACGGGGACGACGCGGTCGACTCCGCCGACGGGCCGCCCGGGCCTCCGAGCGAGGAGATCGCGGTCGCGCGCACGCCGATGGCGGAGCGCCGCAGCGGCGTCACCGAGTCCGACGAGCTTTCCTACACGGTGCCACCGGCGAAGCTGCTCCACAAGGGCGGGCCGGACCAGGCACCCGACACGCGGGGTCGGGAGGCGGTCGGGAGGGCGTTGATCGAGACGCTGGCGAGCTTCGGGGTCGATGCCGAGATCGTGGGCACCGTGATCGGCCCGCACGTCAGCCGTTACGAGCTGCGGCTGGCGCCCGGGACCAAGGTCTCGAAGGTCACCCAGCTCAAGGACGACCTCGCCTACGCCCTCGCCTCGACCGACATTCGCATCCTGGCGCCGATCCCGGGCAAGCAGGCGATCGGGGTCGAGGTCCCCAACCAGCGCCGCAAGCTGGTGCGGCTCGGCGACATCTACCAGGGCCGCCCGAGCGGCTCGTCGCCGCTGGTGGGCTGGCTCGGCAAGGACATCGCGGGGCACGCCGTGTGGACCGACCTCGCGAAGATGCCCCACGTCCTGGTGGCCGGGACGACCGGGTCGGGAAAGTCGGGCTGCATCAACGCCATCCTGTCCTCGCTGCTGCTGCATGCCTCGCCGAACGAGCTGCGGCTCGTCCTCGTCGATCCCAAGCAGGTGGAGCTCAACCACTACGAGCAGATCCCCCACCTGCTGACGCCCGTGGTGACCGCGCCGCGCCTGGCAGCGAACGTGCTCTCGAACCTGATCGTCGAGATGGAGAGTCGCTACGGCGTGATGGGCCAGGCCCGAGCGCGCAACCTCGCCGAGCTCAATCGAATCCGGCGGCGGGCCGGACACCCGCCGCTGCCCCACATCCTGTGCGTGATCGACGAGCTCGCCGACCTTATGATGGTCGCCCCGGCGGAGGTCGAGGACTCGGTGATCCGGCTCGCCCAGAAGTCGCGGGCCGTCGGCATCCACCTCGTGCTCGCCACCCAGCGCCCCTCCACCGACGTCATCACCGGGACGATCAAGGTCAACATCCCGGCGCGCATCGCGTTCGCGGTCGCCTCCCAGGTCGACTCGCGGGTGATCCTCGACCAGGGGGGCGCCGAGACGCTGCTCGGGCAGGGGGACATGCTCTTCCGGCCCGCCGGGACGTCGAAGCTGCAGCGGATCCAGGGCGCGTTCGTGACCGAGGAGGAGATCGCGAAGATCACCAAGCACTGGTCACGCCAGGGCGAGCCGGAGTTCGCGGAGGAGCTGCTCGAGGCCAGGATCGAGCCCGAGGACGAGGCCGACGGCGAGCTGTCGCCCGATCAGGACGACCTGCTTGCCGACGCGGTGCGCCTCGTCGTGCAGACCCAGACGGCATCGGTGTCGATGGTCCAGCGCCGCATGCGCGTCGGCTACACGCGCGCCGGGCGCCTGATCGACATGCTGGAGCGCCGCGGCGTGATCTCGGGATACGAGGGCTCCAAGCCGCGCCAGGTCCTGATATCCGAGGCGGAGCTTTCGCGCGTCCTCGAACGGCTCGACGGGACGGGCGCGGGCGCGGCCGAGGGCGACGAGCTCGAGCCGGTCGGCGAGGCCGCCGGCCCGCCCCCTGCGAGCGACTGACCCGCGGGGCGGAATACCCCGCCGGGCGGGGACAATAGGGTCGCCATGGCAGCCACATCCGGCGACGACACCTCGCGCATCGGCTCGATCCTCAAGGAGGAGCGTGTCCGTCAGGGCCTCGAGATCGGCGCGGTCGAGGCGCGCACGAAGATCCGCGCGAAATACCTGCGCGCAATCGAGAACGAGGACTGGGACGTCCTTCCCGGAGCGGCCTACACGCGGGGGTTCCTGCGCACATACGCCGGCATCCTGGGGCTCGACGCCGAGGCGCTGGTCGACGAGTACCGAGCCAGGTTCGAGGAGCATGAGAGCCAGCCGGTCGGGATCGCCGAACCGGTGCTGCGCGGAGGCATACCCCGCGAGGGCGAGCGGCCGCGCATCGATCGCCGCCTCGTCGTCGGCCTCCTGGTCGCGGGCCTCGCCGTGCTGCTGCTCGTGCTCGGGCTCACGGGAGGCTCCGACGAGGAGAAGGGCGAGCCCGCCGCCCAGCGCAAGAACCAACCGGGTCATCACAAGCACAAGCAGCAGAACAACGAGCCCGTGCCGGACACCGTGAAGCTCGACGTAACCGCGCGGTCCGACTCCGAGGTTTGTCTCGTCTCGCAGGGCGGCGCCGTCCTGCTCGACAACAAGCTGATGGAGACCGGTGACGAGGAGACGTTCGAGTCGGACACGTTCGACCTCAGCCTCGGGTTCGGCGCGGTGGAGCTTTCGGTCAACGACGAGTCCCAGCGTCTCAGGGCAACCCCCGACGCTCCGCTCACCTGGGAGATCGCACCGCGGGGGGTCCGTGCGCCCGTCGCAGACCCGGACCCCGACTGCCCGTGAGCTCCGACTCGGTCGTCAGGGCGGGGATCGTCGTCACGGGGACGGAGGTCCTGACCGGACGGGTGACGGACCGCAACGGCCCCTGGGTTTCGCAGCGCCTCGAGGAGCTCGGCGTCGAGGTCGCGCACATCCTGTGCGTCGGCGATCGGCGCGAGGACCTGCTCGACGCGCTGCGATTCTGCGCCGAGCAGGGGCTGGACCTCGTGGTGACGACGGGCGGACTGGGCCCGACCGCCGACGACCTCACGGCGGAGGTGGTTGGCAGGTTCGCGGGCCGGGAGCTGGTGCTCGACGAGGGAATGGAGGAGAAGATCGCGGCGGTGCTGCGCGGCTTCGCGCGCCGGTTTCGGATGGACCCCGAGGCGCTGCGGGTCGCGAACCGCAAGCAGGCCATGGTGCCCGAAGGGGCCAAGACGGTCGATCCCGCCGGTACCGCCCCGGGGCTCGTGGTGAGGGCGGACGCGATGACGATCATCGTGATGCCGGGGCCGCCGAGGGAGCTGCACGCGATGTGGCCGCATGCGCTAGAGACGGAGGAGGTGCACGAGGTGCTCGATCGGGCCCCTCCCTACAGGCTCGACGAGCTCCGAATGTTCGGGATCCCGGAGTCCGAGCTCGCCAAGAGCCTGCGGGAGATCGAAGCCGAGGTGGACCTCTCGCCGCTGGAGATAACGACCTGCCTGCGTCAGGCGGAGCTCGTCGTCGACATTCGCAGCCGGCCGGGTGACGAGGAGCTCGCCCGGCAGGTGAGCGACGAGATCGTCGTGCGCCACCGGCGCCACGTCTTCAGCGTCGGGGGCGAGTCGATCGACGACCAGGTCGCCGAGCTTCTGGCGGGCCGCCGGATCGCGGTGGCCGAGTCGTGCACGGGAGGGCTGCTCGGCGCCCGGCTCACGCAGCGCCCCGGGTCCTCGGCGTATTTCGCGGGCGGGGTCGTCGCCTACTCGGACGAGGCGAAGGGGGACCTTCTCGACGTTCCCACCGATTTGATTGCGACCCGCGGCGCGGTCTCACCCGAGGTCGCCGAGGCGATGGCGGACGGCGCGCTGGTGCGTTTCAACGCCGACGTGGCGTGCGCCGTCACGGGCATTGCGGGTCCGGACGGCGGCACCGAGGACAAGCCGGTGGGCTACGTCTGCTTCTGCGCCAAGCTCTCCGACGGGACGGTGCTGGCCCGCGATCCGCGGCTGCCCGGCGGCCGCGACGACGTGCGCGACCGCTCGGTCACGGTCGCCATGCACCTGCTGCGAATGCTGCTGCGCGGGGAGGAGCCGCCGCTGTGAGCGAGGTCGAGCCGTTCGCGGTCTCGCTCTCCGAGCAGGCGCTGGGGGACCTGCACGAGCGGCTGCGGCGCACGCGCTGGCCCGAACAGCCGGCGGGACTCGGCTGGGAGCTGGGCGTCGACATCGACTACCTGCGCGAGCTGTGCGCGTACTGGCTCGAGGGTTACGACCCGGTGCGGCTCGAGGACTCGCTCAACGCGTTTCCCAACTGGCGTTGGGACGGCATCCACTTCCTGTGGGAGCGCGCCGACGGCGGTGGGGGCCTCCCGGTGATGCTGGTGCACGGCTGGCCCGGGGGGCCGATCGAGTTCCGCGACGTGATTCCGCGCCTCGTCGATGCCGGGCACGACGTGATCGTGCCGTCGCTGCCCGGCTACGCGTTTTCGGACGCGCCTGAGGAGCCGCTCAACACCGCCGGAGTCGCGCGCCGGTTCGCGGCGCTGATGAAGGCTCTGGGCTACGAGCGCTACGCGCTCCAGGGCGGCGACTGGGGCGCGGCGATCACGTTCCAGATGGCTCACCTGGCACCGGAGCGCGTGGCGGCGCTGCACCTGAATGCGGTGTCGGTCCTGCCGGCCCCGGCCGACCTCAGCGATCCGCCGCTGTCCGAGGCAGAGCAGGACTTCATCCAGCGCGGCGTGCGGTGGCGCAACCGCAGCGGGCACCATCTGCTGCTGCACTCGGCGGCGCCCGACGCCGTCTCGGTCGCGTTCAACGACTCCCCGGCCGGGCTCGCCGGCTGGCTGCTCGAGAAATACCGCGTGTGGAGCGACTGCGAGGGCGAGGTCGAGCGCCGCTTTTCGAAGGACGATCTGTGCGACTTCTTCACGATGTACTGGGCGACGGGGACGATCGCGCCCTCGCTGCGCCTCTACTGGGCCGAGCGCCGCGACCGCTCCCGGCTGCCCGCGGGCGAGCGCGTCACGGTCCCGGCCGCTGTCGCCGACTTCCCGATCGACATCGTCCCCGCGCCGCGCGACTGGGCCGAGCGCCTGCTCGCCGACATCCGCCGCTGGACCGAGATGCCGCGCGGCGGCCACTTCGCCGCCTTCGAGGAGCCCGAGCTGCTATCCGACGACGTGATCGCGTTCCTGGGCGAAGTCGACTCGGGGACGGGCCAGGCATGACCGAGGGGCCGAGTTACGTCGACGGCAAGTACGTCGCCGAGCGACGGCGAAATCCACTGGTGCAAACGTCGCTCGGCGGCCGGGTGCTCAGCGCGTCCCAGCTTCCGTGGTTCAGCGTCCTTCCCCCGAAGGGCTTCGGCGTTCTCACGACCACGGGTCGCAAGACGGGAAAGACGCGCCGGCGATGCGTTCGCGCGATCCGCCGGGGCGACAGGGCGTACCTGGTCGCGATCGGCGGCGAGTTCTCCGGCTGGCTGAAGAACGTCCGCGCGACCCCCGAGGTGCGGCTGCGCATCCGCGGCGGGACGTTTTCGGGCATCGCGCGGGAGCTGCGTGACGATTCAGAGAGACAGGAGGCGATGACCGCATTCTGCGAGACGGTCAACCCTTTCGATTACGCCGAGTGCCGTGCGCACCGGAGAGGCCGTCCCACGCGCTCGAAGGTCAGGGAGCTGCACCGCACCTGGTTTCAGGGCGGAGTTCCGCTCGTGGTCGAGCTGCGGCCCGACTAGTCAGCCAGCAGGCGGAGGTGCGCCTGCCACTCGGAATCGATCCGGGCAAGCGCCTCGAAGACGATCGCCTGCAGCTCATCCTCGTCCTGCGTATCGGAGTCGAAGGTGGCGCACTCGAACTCCGGGTCGTAGCCGACAGGGATGTCGAGGGCCTCGCCGGCGTCGTTCGCGAGCTGCTCGGCCTTGGGGCCGATCGCCTCGAGCGTGAGGATCGCCATCGCGAGCCACATTACTCGTCGGCACACGGTTGTCCGTCACTGATTGCGCGCTCAGCCTGGATCGGGTTGGATATCCGAATGCGGCGAGGGTGGCGAAGAGCGGGTCGAGTCGGCGTCGCCCTGGTCGTCCTCCTGCTCGCCGCGCCCTCGGTCGCCGCGGGTCGAGAGCCGCTCGACATCCAGCTGTTCGCGAAGATCGGGCCCCCGGGCCAGCCGGAACCGGTGGCGGTGGGCCCCGACGGTCGCGTCTACGTCGGCACGAACCAGCTCGGGCATGGCGATGCCGATGCGCCGTCGAAGGTCTTGGCGTTCTCGGCCAACGGCGAGCTTCTACGCGAATACGAGCTGCGCGGTCAGCCGCTCGACCAGGACCACGGCATCCAGGGTCTGGTCTTCGACCGCGACGGGCTCCTGTACGTGCTCGACCGTTCCGCGGACCCCCGCGTCGTGGTCCTCGACCCGGCAACGGGAGACCAGGAGAGATACGCCAGCTTTCGCGACGTTCCGCCGTGCAGCGGCACGCCCGACGGCAATTGCTCCCAAACCGTCAACGACTCGCCGGCCGGCCCCGACTACGCGGTCTTCTCGGCAACGGGCGACCTCTACGTCACCGACATCGACCAGGCGTTGATCTGGAAGGTGCCCGCGGGCGGCGGCGACGCCGAGATCTGGCTGTCCGACCCCCGGCTGGAGAGCCTCTACGGGCCGAACGGAATCCAGTTCATGGCCGACGGCCGGACGCTTCTGTTCGCGAACACCGCGTCGAACCCGCTCGCCGGCAACCCGCTTACCGGACGCCTCTACACGGTCCAGGTGCAGGCGGACGGCGGTTCCGGCGAGCTGACGCAGGTCTGGGAGAGCCTGCCGGTCGACGCGCCGGACGGCATCGCGATCGCCGAGTCGGGCAACGTCTACGTCGCTCTCGCCGGCGCCAACCAGGTTCTTTTGCTCTCACCCCAGTTCACCGAGATCGCGCGCGCCCCAGCCGACCCGGTGGCCAACCAGGCCCTGCCGGTACCGCTGGACGGGCCGGCCAGCATCGCCTTCCTCGGCGACCGGCTGCTCGTCACCAACCATTCGCCGATACGCGGCGACCCGGCCAGCTGGGCGATCCTCGACGTCTTCGCCGGCGAGCCCGGGCTACCGCTGAACTACCCGGGGATCTTCCGCCCGCAGCTGCGGATCGAGCTGCTCGCGGTTCGCTCGGGACCTCACGGGCGCATCCGCCTGCGCGTCCGCGTCACGCGCGATCTCGCGGCGCTCGAGGTCCCCGTCGACAGAGCGAAGGTGCGGGCGCGGGGCGAGCGGGCACGGACCAACGAGCGCGGGATCGGAAGGCTGGCGGTTCGGCCCCGCGACAACGGGCGGATCGTCGTCAAGGCCGAGAAGCCGGGCTTCGCCGCGACCAAGGTGACGGCGCACCACAGGCCGAAATGATGCCGAGACGGAGCGTGATGAGGCCATAGCCCATAAATAGCTGCAGAGGTCGCCGGCTTCAGGAGTCGCCGAAGAAGCTCAGCGCGCGGTCGCGGACGAGGTTGGGCGCCTCGTCGGCGATGAAGTGGCCCACGCCGGGGACGAGCTCGACTGAGAAGTCGTCGGCACGGCGCTCGGCGCCCTCGAGCCACTCCGCTTTCATGACGTGGTCGCCCGTTCCGAATAGCAGCAGGGTAGGAGGCTGAAAGTGCTGACGCCGGTAGCGGCCGCGCAGCAGCTCGGGAATCTCGCGCAGCTGGAACGTGCGGTAGTACTGGACGCTGGCGTTGGCGCGGGCCGGCTGGCGCAACGGGCCGAGCAGCGCATTGCGGTCCTCCTCGGACCACGAGATGCCCCCAACCCAGCGCAGCACCGCGTTGCCCGAGGCGAGGCCGCGGACGGCGGCCGGGCCGAGGCCCGGGGACGCGAGCACCCATTGGTACCAGAAGCGCCACGTGCCGATGAGGGCACGGCCGCTGATCTCGGTGAACGGGGGCATGATGTTGAGCGCGAGGAAACGCTCGATCCGCTCGGGCTCGCGAAACCCGATCAGGAAGCCGACCCAGCCGCCCCAGTCGTGGCCGACGAGCCTGAAGCGTTCGACCTCGAGGGCGTCGAGCAGCGCGAGGACGTCGGTGGCGAGGTTCTCCTTCTCGTAGC
Organism: Solirubrobacterales bacterium; assembly: GCA_035637595.1. GTDB lineage: Bacteria > Actinomycetota > Thermoleophilia > Solirubrobacterales > 70-9 > DASPWW01. Next base: position 52,687 of record DASPWW010000020.1, read on the forward strand.
CGCGGGGTGGTGCGTCGGTCCATCCGAGCCCGCGCAGGTCGGGGCAGATCACGCGGTGGCGCTCGGCGAGCGGACCGATCAGGTGCCGCCACTCGTACCAGTGCTGCGGCCAGCCGTGCAGCATCACGAGGGGGTCGCCCTCGCCGGCCTCCGCGACGTGCATCCGCAGTCCGTTGGCATCGACCAAGCGGTGCTCGACGCCGGCGACCTTGGGCATCCCGGCGAGATCGGCGCGAGACTCCATGGCCATGCTGGTCGCGATCATCGCACGTGATCCTCGATTGATCCGTGTGAGCGGCGTCGCGTTCAGCGCGCCCTTCGGCGGTCCCGCTGGCGTAGGTTGACGGCGGTGGCGAAGGAGAGGTTGAAGAGCCCCCGGGCGCGGCTGTTCGTCGCGCTCGACCTTCCCGACGAGATCCGCCGCGGCCTCGCGGCGTGGCAGCGCGACGGGCTGACGGCCGAGGAGCTGCGGCCCTCGCCTCCCGAGACCCTGCACATGACGCTCGCCTTCCTGGGCTACCACCCGGAGCGCGAGCTGGAACGGATCGCCGAGGCGGCAACCGGGATCGAGGCGGAGGCGCCGGAGGCGCGGCTGCTGCCCGACCCCATCCCGGTCCCGCGCGGCAGCCGCCCGCGCCTGTTCGCGATCGACGCCGAGAGCCCCGGCGCGATCGCGCTCCAGGCGAAGGTCGAGGCGAGCCTGGTCGAGGCGGGGTTCTACAAGCCCGAGAAGCGCGCCTTCTGGCCCCATCTGACGGTCGCCCGGGTGCGCTCCGAGCGCCGCCCGCCGGGAAGCGGCGCCAAGAAGCGCCGTTTTGCCCGCCCGATGCGCGTCGAGAGGCCTCCCGGACCGCTTCCGGAGACGCTCTTGGAGCCTTTTTTCTGCGTCCGAGTGACGCTCTACCGTTCTCTGCTCCGGTCGTCGGGCGCGGAGTACGTGTCCGTGGCCAACGTGGAGCTGCCGATCGCCGGCAGCGGAAAGGCAAGCTGAGATGGCAGATCAAAAGAGACCCCTGAGAGAGGCCAACGTCGCCAAGGACGCGAAGGCCAAGGACGCGGCGCTCAACGCCGCCGTGAGTCAGATCGAGCGCGAGTTCGGCCAGGGCTCGGTCATGAAGCTCGGCGACAAGACCGCGGTCGAGGTCGAGGCGATCCCGACCGGCGCGCTGTCGCTCGACCTGGCCCTCGGGGTGGGCGGCGTCCCGCGCGGGCGCATCGTCGAGATCTTCGGCCCCGAATCGTCGGGCAAGACGACGCTCGTCTACCACATCATCGCCGAGGCGCAGGCGCGCGGCGGGATCTGCGCCTTCGTCGACGCCGAGCACGCCATCGACCCGATCTACGCCCGCCGCATCGGGCTCGACGTCGACGAGCTGCTCGTCTCGCAGCCCGATTACGGCGAGCAGGCGCTCGAGATCGTCGACGTGCTGGTTCGCTCCGGCGCCGTAGACGTGGTCGCGGTGGATTCCGTGGCGGCGCTCACCCCGCGGGTCGAGCTCGAGGGCCAGATGGGGGAGACCCAGGTCGGACTCCAGGCGCGGCTGATGTCCCAGGCGTTGCGCAAGCTCGCCGGCAACCTGAACCGGGCCAAGACCGTTTGCATCTTCACCAACCAGATCCGCGAGAAGATCGGGGTCAGCTTCGGGAGCCCCGAGACCCAGCCGGGGGGCCGGGCGCTCAAGTTCTACTCCTCCCAGCGTCTCGACCTGCGACGGATCGAGACCCTCAAGGAGGGGACCGAGGCCGTCGGAAATCGGGTCAAGGTGAAGGTGGTCAAGAACAAGGTCGCTGCGCCGTTCCGGCTCGCCGAGTTCGACATCGAGTACGGAACCGGGATCTCGAAGGAGGGCTGCATCCTCGACCTCGGCCTCGAGCACGGCCTCGTGCAGAAGTCGGGCTCGTTCTTCTCCTACGGCGAGTTGCGGCTCGGCCAGGGGCGCAACAACTCCAAGCAGTACCTCGGCGAGCACCCCGAGCTGGCCTCGGAGATCGAGGGCAAGATCTACGGCGCGCTGGGGATCGAGCAGCCCGCCGTGGCGCCGGCGCCGATCGCGGACGCCGCCGCCGAAGCCGAGGCCCCGGCGAAGGAAGCCAAGAAGGCCGAGGCCAAGCAGGCCGAGCGCAAGGCCGCCTAGCGGTTCCGCGGAGCCATGGCGCGCGACGCCGACGCCTTCGAGCTGGCGTTGCGGGCGCTGGGGCGCAAGGAGCGCTCAAGCGCCGAGCTCGCCGAATGGCTGCGCGAGCGCGGGGCCGAGGAGGATGAGGTCGAAGTCGCCATCGGGCGCCTGACCGAGATCGGCGAGCTCGACGACGAGCGCTTCGCGGTTCGCTACGCGCAGGACAAGCGCGAGCTGGCCGGGTGGGGCGCGGAGCGGATCCGCGAGGCCCTGCTTGAGCGCGGGATCGCCCCGGAGCACGTCGAGGCGGCGGTCTGCTCCGACTCTGAGGAGATCCAGGTGCGCCGCGCCACCGACCTGCTCGCCCGTCGCGACCGTGGCCTTGGCTCCGATGCCGACCGGGCGAGCGCGCTGGGCTACCTCACCCGGCGCGGCTACTCGTACGAGGTCGCCCACGAGGCGATCAGATCAGCCAGAGCGGAGTAGTCTCTGACGTCGGGCCCCTTGGGGGCGGAGGTCGACGAAGCGGGATTGATGATCGGCAAGCTCCGGGCGCGGATGACCTACAGCAACGTGGTCGCCACGCTGGCGCTGTTTCTGGTGCTCGCAGGTGGGGGGGCGTGGGCTGCCAAGAAGCTCAAGCTCAAGCCGAACAGCGTCCTGTCGAAGCACATCGCGCCGGATGCCGCGACCGGCAACGATGTCGACGAGGCGACGCTCGGCACCGTCCCCAACGCGCAGCATGCGAACTCGGCCGAAAGCGCGAACAGCGCCGACACCGCGGGGAGCGCGAGCCCCACCGGTCAGGCCGGGGGCGACCTCACGGGAACCTACCCGGCCCCCCTCGTCGGGCCAGACTCAATCGGCTCGGACGAGATCCAGAACCTGAGCCGCAAAGTCAGCCTCCCTTTGGCCTCGTTCGTTAACGACACCGACGAGACGACCCTCGACTTCACGCCCTCGAATGGCACCTCGCCAGATCTCGACATCGCGAACGGCAACCTGGTCATCGAGTGGGATGACGACTCGGACGGCGCTGGAGCCGATGTCGCCGACACGGACTTCGTCCGCGCCAACTTCACCTTGCCGACGGACTATGCCGGCGGAGGGTTCATCGACATCCATTTCACGAAGGACGCCCATACCGCCGGAGTGATCGAACGATTCGACTGCCAGGTCGGGGTCAACGGATTCCTGGGCAACCACGCGACTGCCGAGGCGTTCGCAACGCTGGGAGCCGTAGGTCTCTCCCCTTCTCCTGGTGCCCCTTACGTGCCCGGCCCGCCGGTCAACGTCAGGTGCGCCGTGACCGATGGGTCCGGCGGCAACACCTCGAACGACACCGTGCGCGTGAGCGCGATCGACTTCCTGTATTTCGCCCAGAGATAGCGCCAAGCTCTACTGCGTCTGGCACGCGGTGCTTGCCTCGGCGAGCCCTTGTCACTACGATCGTTCGTGCGACCGAGCGTCGCCTGAAATCGCGACTGTTTTGTTTGGTTGAGACCTTGAGCACGGACCGAGTAGAGCCTTATCCGCATCACCGCGGCGAGCGCAGGGGGTTGACCGCCTAGACCGGCGGCCCTCGAACACGCCGCGTCGATGCGGCACCCGGGCCTGGAGCCCGAGTCCGCGTCACCGCCTCATCGTTAACGAAACGCGCGTTTCCGGCGCTTGCGGTCGCGGGGCCGTCGGCTGGCGGCCCTTGACGGCAAAACGAAACGCCACGGCCCGCATGGCCGGCAGAGGTGAAAACGATGGAGATACGCGAGCTGTTCCCGTTTCTGGGACGGAGTACGGCTGCGGAGAGTGATCGAGCGCGCGCCGAGCCCGAGGCGGCCCCTGGGGGATCGTCTGAGCCGAGCGAGGCGCACGCTGCCGCGGCGCAGCCCACGCCGGCCGCGACACCGGCAAGCGCTGTCGGGCCCGAGGCCGATCCGGGGCTGGCCGACGAGCTGCGAGCGCGCCGAGCGGAGATCGCGCGAATGGAAGAGCAGGCGCTTCGCAACTCCGAGTCGATCAAGGTCCAGGAGGCCGAGCTCGACCGGCGCCGCCAGGCGCTGGAGGATCGGGAGCGCAACCTCGCCCGTCAGCTCGAGGAGCTCAAGCGAGCCAAGCAGGTCCAGCGGCGCGAGCTCGAGCAGCTCTCGGGGCTGTCGGCGGCGCAGGCCAAGCAGCTGCTCATAAAGGAGGTCGAGGACGAGGCCCGGCATCAGGCCGGCCTGACGATCCAGCGCATCGAGCAGGAGGTAAAGCAGGAGGCCGAGCGGCGGGCGCGCAACATCCTCGCGGTCGCGGCGCAGCGGCTCGCCGCGACGCACGCCAGCGAGACCACCACCCGGCTCGTGGAGCTTCCCAACGACGAGATGAAGGGCAGGATCATCGGGCGCGACGGGCGCAACATCCGCGCCCTCGAGAACCTCACCGGGGTCGACCTGATCATCGACGAGACGCCGTCGGCGGTCATCCTGTCGAGCTTTGACGGCGTGCGCCGCGAGATCGCGCGTCTAACACTCGAGAAACTGATCGCCGACGGGCGGATTCACCCGGCGCTGTGCGAGGAGATGTACGAGCAGGC
>DASPWW010000021.1:0-9236 GCA_035637595.1 Solirubrobacterales bacterium
CCCCGGGATGCGGCGGCCGGTGCGCACGATCACCTTGCCGCCGACCTGCTCGCGGAGGATCCGGTTGGGGCTGCCGACATCGTCCGCGCCCTCGGGCGTGATCGTCGCCGCCTTGAGCCCGTAGCCGGCGTCGCGCATCGCTCTCGCGGCCTCGTGGCAGACCTCGTTTCGCGTCTGCCGCCGCTCCTCGAGCGACAGGTCGTAGCGGTCCAGCTCGACGTCGACTCCGGTCACGTCGGGGTCGATCACCCGCAGCGCCTGCTCGAGCAGCTCCTGCCCGGTCTCGTCTCCCTCCAGCACGACTATCCTCAGCCCGGCCATGGCGCAGTCAACCTATCCGACGTGAACGCGGCCGAGCCCTGCACGTGGTGCGGCGCCGCGGTCGAGCACGACGACGGGTTCCGCGCCTATGAGCCGGCCGGCGACCGCCGCGCCGTCTTCTGCCGTCTCGAGCACATAATCCCGTGGTCGATCCAGGGCCCCCACTGGGAGGCGGGCGCGCTCACCGAGCCGTCGACGATCCACGACGACGCGCCGCGATGCTCACACTGCGGCGAGCCGCTCGGCGAGGTCCGCGTCCTGCTCGTGCGCCACAGGGGAGAGGCCCGCATTCCCGACGGCTTCTGCTCCGTCGACCACCTCGCCGATTGGGCCAAGGCCGGCGGGCGCTGGCAGTAAGCGCCCGCCGCCCGCGCCCTCACTTCGCGTCGTGCTTGCCGCCGCCTGCGGCCTTCCCCTGCTTCTTGCGCCCCTCATGCGGCTTGCCCTTGCCCTCGTCCTTGCCCTTCTTCTTGCGGTGGCTCTTGCCCTCGTCCTTCTTGGCGCCGCCGGCCGCCTCGGGCAGCGGCGGGAGCGCCTCGTCTCCGGCGTCGGCTGCGAACTCGAGGATCAGCCGCGCGGTCTGCTCGGGCTGCTCGACGTTCGGCGAGTGGCCGGCATCCTCGATCGTCGCCGTCCGGGCTCCCGGGACGTCCGAGAACGCGGCCAGCGCCTCGTCCTCGTCGTAGATCTGGTCGTCGGCGCCGAAGATGACGAGCAGGGGCACTGCTGCGTCGCGCAGGCGCTCGTCGAGAGGGATCTCGTCCGTGTAGGAGTCCTGCGCGTCTGACGACTCGTCGAACGACGTGTAGGTGATCGCGTTGAAATCGTTGATCACCTGGTCGGGATTCTCGAATCCGCTCTCGATGTCGTAGCCCGGCGCGAAAGCATCGCCGTAGCTGTCCTTGATCGCGAAGTCGGGGGTGATGCGGTTGAGGAGCTCGCCGATCACCGGCACGTAGCCGAGCTTGGCGAGGAAGGGAAAGCCCTCCGAGAAGCTGTCGTCGGGAGCCTGATCGATGTCGACGACGCGATCGACCAGCTCGCTCGACTGCGTCGCGAGCGCGGTCGCCACGGTGGCGCCCAGGGAGTGGCCGACGACGACGGCGCCCTGTACGTCGAGCCCGTTCAGCGCCTCGGCGATGAGGCTCGCCTGATCCTCCATCGAATAGCCGCTCGATGGCTTCTCCGACCCCCCGAAGCCGAGCATGTCGAGCGCAATCACGCGGTGCTCTTCGGATAGCAGCGGGACCATCGAGTCCCACCAGCGAAGCGAGCACGCGTAGCAGTGCAGCAGGACGATCGGGGCGCCGGGCTTATCGCTCTCGGCGGGGGTCTCGACGACCTGGACGTCGCCGCCCGACAGCTTGAGGATCTGGCCGCCGTCCGCCGTCACCTCGGCCGACTTGGTCTCGTTGTCGGTGGTGATCGTGTTCAGGGTCAGCAGCACCGCGACCACCACGACGACCGCGATCAGGATCGTCCAGGCGCGACTCACTGCGCCTCCGCGGCCTCGGCCTGGTCACGCGGCGCGAGCCCGAGCTCATCGGCGCGCGCGGCCATCGCGTCGATCACGAACTGGATGTGCTCGCCCTCGTCGATGCCCAGCTCCTCGATCCCGCGCTGGATCTGCTCGCGGTCGACCTTGGCGGCGAACGACGGCTGCTTGAGCTTCTTGCGCACCGACTTCGGCTTCAAGCCCTCGATCCCCGTGGGTCGGACAAGCGCGCACGCCGCGATGAAACCCGAAAGCTCGTCGACCGCGTACAGGGTCTTCGCCATCCGCGTCTCGCGAGGGACGTCGAGGAACTCGGCGTGACCCGCCACGGCCTCGACGACGTCCTTGGGATATCCCCGCGAGCGCAGCTCCTCGAGCGCCATGCGCGGGTGGCCCGTCTCGAGGTCCGGATAGCGCTCGTAGTCGAGGTCGTGGACGATCGCGGTCACGGCCCAACGCTCTTCGTCCTCTTCGAACCGCCTCGCATAGGCGCGCATCGCCGCCTCGACCCCCAGCACGTGCTTTCGCAGCGAGTCGGACTCGGTCCACTCGCAGAACAGCTCCCAGGCGTCGTCGCGCGACGGCTCACTCATGGTCGTCCGTTACCCTAGCCACACGACCGGTCCGGCGGCCCGCGCGCTGCCGCCGGCAGGAAGTCGTCACCACCCAAAGGCCGGAAACCGATGGAGAAGTTCGTCATCCAGGGCGGCAGCCCGCTCTCGGGAGAGATCGTGGCGGCGGGCAACAAGAACGCCGCGCTCCCGATCCTCGCGGCGTGCCTGCTCACCGAGGAGGACCTCGTGCTGCGCAACGTCCCGCGCATCCGCGACACCGAGACTCAGATCAGTCTCCTCGAACTGCTCGGCGTCAAGGTCGAGTGGACGGCCGACAACGAGCTGACCCTGCGCGCCGATGCGCTCAGCGGGGTGGAGGTGGACGAGGAGACGGCGACCCGTATTCGGGCCTCGTTTCTGCTCGCGGGCCCGCTGCTGGCGCGATTCGGCGAGGCGCGGATGCCTCCGCCGGGCGGCGACCTGATCGGCCGCCGGCGGCTCGACGCACACCTCGACGCCTTCCGCGACCTCGGCGCCAAGGTGAGCGGCGATCGCTGGCTTGAGGTCACAGCTCCCCCGGGCGGGCTGCAGCCCTGCCGCATCTTCATGGACGAGCCCTCGGTGATGGGGACCGAGAACGCGCTGCTCGCCGCGGCGCTGACCCCGGGTCCGACGACGATCGGGAACGCGGCCTGCGAGCCGCACGTCCAGGACCTGGCGCGCCTGCTCGACAAGATGGGCGCTCGCATCGACGGCATCGGCTCGAACGTGATGACCGTGCACGGCCGCGACCGCCTCGGCGGCGCCGAGCACGACATCTGCCCCGACCACATCGAAGTGGCCAGCTTCATGGCGCTTGCGGCGGCGACCGGCGGCGAGCTGCGCGTGCGCGACGCCGAGCCCGATGACCTGGTGGCGATCCGCCGTCACTTCCGCCGCATCGGGCTTCAGTCGATGGTCGAGGGACAGGACATCCTCGTCCCGCCGGAGCAGCGGCTCGAGATCCGCGACGACATCGGCGACGCGATCCCCAAGCTCGACGACGGGCCGTGGCCCGCCTTCCCCGCCGACCTGACCTCGATCGCGCTTGCCCTCGCCACCCAGGCGCGGGGCACGATCCTGATCTTCGAGAAGATGTTCGAGAACCGTCTCTTCTTCATCGACAAGCTGGTTGCGATGGGCGCTCGGATCACGCTCTGCGATCCCCACCGGGCGATCGTGAGCGGACCGAGCCGTCTTCACGGCGCTCGCCTCGAGAGCCCCGACATCCGGGCCGGCATGGCGATGCTCATCGCGGCGCTGGCCGCCGAGGGAACGTCGGAGATCGGCAACATCGCCCAGATCGACCGCGGCTACGAGCGCATCGACCTGCGCCTGCGCGAGCTCGGCGCGCGGATCGAGCGCGTCGCGGCGGAGCCGGTGCCCGCGTAGCAGCACCCCGGCGCAGGCTTCCCGCATCACGAATCGAAGCAGGATCGCATGACCCAACCGATCCCACCCGGGACCCGCGACGTGCTCCCCGACGAGATGCGCGAGCTGCGCCGCCTCCAGGGCGCGCTCGCCGAGGTGTTCGTGAGCCGGGGGTACGGGGAGGTCGCGACGCCGACGATCGAGTATCACGAGGTGCTGGCTCGTGGCGACGAGCGCGGTGCGCCCGCCGCGTACAGGTTCTTCGACGAGCGCGGCGAGCTGCTCGCGATGCGCTCCGACATGACGATCCCGATCGCCCGCCTCGTCTCGAGCCGTTTCGCCGACGCCGAGCAGCCGCTGCGCTTCTTCTACCTGGGCAACGCCTATCGCGCGGTGCGCCCCCAGCGCGGCCAGATGCGCGAGTTCATGCAGGTGGGCGTCGAGCTGGTCGGCGCCGAGGCGCCGCACGGGACCGCCGAGGTGATCGAGGTCCTGGTGGCGGCGCTCGACGCCGCGGGACTGTCGCGGGCCGTGGTCGGCCTCGGCGACGCCGACCTCTACCGTCAGCTTCTCGCCGAGATTGGAGTCGAGGGCGACGCCAAGACGTTGATCCTCAGCCGGCTCGCCGCCCATGACCTGGTCGGGCTCGAGGCCGAGATCGGCGCCCTCGACGAGATCGGTGGCGTCGAGCGCGAGATCCTGCTGCAGCTTCCGAACATGCGCGGTGGGGCGGAGATCCTCGAGCGGGCGCGTGGCCTCGGAGGCACCGCCGTCGAGCGCGCCACCAGCCGCCTTCAGGCCACCTACGACGCTCTCGGCGCGCGCGGCGTCGCCGACCGCATCCAGCTCGACCTCGGCCTGCTGCGCGACCTCGGCTACTACACCGGCGCGATCCTCGAGGTCTACGACCCGGCGCTGGGCCACGTGCTGGGCGGCGGCGGGCGCTACGACGAGCTGATGGGGCGCTTCGGGGCGCCGCTGCCCGCCGCGGGCTTCGGGCTCTATCTCCAGCGCATGCACATCGCCCAGGCCGAGGAGGAGCGCCTCGGCCGGCTGACGGCAGATCGCCCGCAGGAGGAGAACGGATGAAGTTCGCGGGCATCGAGGGAGCGAGGCTTGCCGGCGGCGGTGGGCCGCTGAGGCTCGCCGTCCCGCGCGGGGCGCTGTTCGCGGGCACGCTCGACGTGCTCGACGCAGCCGGGATCGACACGTCGGGGCCGCGCGGCGACTCGCGCGCGCTGATCTTCGAGACCCCCGAGCTCACGCTCGTCACGATGCGCCCGTCGGACGTCCCCACCTACGTCGAAGCTGGCTCGGCGGACGTCGGGATCACCGGCAAGGACGTGCTGATGGAGCAGCGCGACCGCGCGGTCTACGAGCTTCTGGACCTCGGCTTCGGCGCCTGCCGGATGGTGCTGGCGGGGCGGCGCGGCGACGAGAGCCTCGGGGAGTCGGAGCGTCGCCTTGGGACGATGCGGATCGCGACCAAGTACCCGCGCACCGCGGAGCGCTACTTCGAGGCGACGGGCCGCCAGGCTGAGGTGATCGAGGTCAAGGGCTCGGTCGAGCTCGCTCCGCTCGTAGGCCTCGCGGACGGCATCGTGGACCTCGTCGACACGGGCCAGACACTTGCCGACAACGACCTCGAGGTGCGCGAGGAGATCGCCGGCTCGACCGCGCGCCTGGTCGGCAACCGGATCGCGCACAAGCTGCGTGCCGAAGAGATGGACGCACTGTCCGAGCGGCTAAGGGAGGCGACCTCGTGAAGGCCGCCCGATTTGCGTGGGACGGCGCCGACGCCGAGCTTCTGGCCAGCGAGATCCGCGATCTGGCCCCATCGCTTGGCGAGGTCTCGAACGAGGTTGCGGCGATCGTCCGCGACGTCCGCGAGCGCGGCGACGAGGCGGTGCTCGAGCTGACGGCGAGCCACGACGCCACCGAGTCGGCGCCCGAGGGGCTGCGGGTCGACCCCGCGGAGCTCGAGCGCGCCGTCGCCGAGCTGGATCCCGAGGTGCTCGCGGCGCTGGAGCTCGCGGCGCGGAACATCGGGATCGTGGCCGAGGCACAGCTCGACGATCACACCGAGATCATCGACCTCCCCGAGGGCCACACGGTGATGATCCGCCAGCTGCCCGTGCGCGCCGCGGGCGTCTACGCACCCGGCGGGCGGGCGGCCTACCCCTCGTCGGTGCTGATGTGCTGCGTCCCCGCGCGGGTCGCCGGCGTCGAGCGGATCGCCGTCGCATCGCCACCGGGGCCGGACGGGCGGCTCAACCCGGCGGTGCTCGCGGCGTGCCGCGTTGCCGGGGTCGACGAGGTCTACGCCATGGGTGGCGCGCAGGCCCTTGCCGCACTGGCGCTGGGCACCGAGAGCGTCGCCCGGGTCGACGTGCTCGCCGGGCCCGGCAACCGCTACGTCCAGGAGGCAAAGCTCCAGCTCGGCGGGGCGGTCGGCACCGACGCCATCGCGGGTCCGACAGAGCTGGTCGTCGTCTTCGACGCGAAGGCGGAGCTCGACTGGGTGGCACTCGACCTCTGCGCGCAGGCGGAGCACGGCGACGACGGGCTGCTCGTCGCGATCGCCCCCGACGACGAGCTGCTGGATCGCCTCGAGCAGCGAGTCGGTGAGATCGCGGCCCACCGCCCCAGCGTCGGCGACCCCGTGCTGGCGCTCGTGCGGGCCCCCGACACGCCGACGGGAGCGGCGCTCGCCGAGGCGCTGGCCCCCGAGCATCTCGAGCTGATGACCGTCGACGCGTCGATGCTGGCGCCGTGGATCGGCTCGGTGGGCGCGATCTTCGTCGGCTCGCACAGCGGCGCCGCGTTCGGCGACTACGTCGCGGGCTCGAACCACGTTCTACCCACCGGTGGCGCGGGGCGGTTCGCGGGACCGCTTGGCCCGGGGACGTTCCGCTGCCGCACCACCGTCGTGCACCTCGACGAGGAATCGGCGCGCGCCCTGGCGTCGCAGCTCGACGCCCTCGCGCGCGCCGAGGGGTTCCCGGTCCACGGCGAGTCGGCGCGCGCTCGCGGCGGTGGACCAGGACAATGAGGCGCCGATGAGCCGCACGGCAAGCGTCACTCGCAAGACCAAGGAGACCGAGATCTCGGTCGAGCTCGATCTCGACGGCGGAGAGGTGAGCGCGTCGACGGGCGTCGGATTCCTCGATCACATGCTCGAGCTGCTCGGCCGTCACGCCCGGTTGGGGCTGCGCGTCGAGGCGCGCGGCGATCTGGAGACGGGCGCCCATCACACCACGGAGGACGTGGGGATCGCGCTCGGCCAGGCGATCGACGAGGCGCTCGGCGACCGCGCCGGGATCCGCCGCTACGGCTACATGGCGGTGCCGATGGACGAGGCGCTCGGGATGTGTGCGATCGACATCTCGGGGCGCCCCCTGTGCCTGTTCGGCGCCGATCTGCCGCCGGTCTCGATCGCCGGCTTCGACACCGAGCTGACGGAGGAGTTCTTCCGCGCCGTCGCCACGAACGCCAAGCTCACGCTGCACATCGGGACGCGCTACGGCTCCAACGCGCACCACCTGATCGAGTCGTGCTTCAAGGCGTTTGCCCGCGCGTTGCGCGAGGCGGTCGAGATCGACCCGGGCGAGAGCGGCGTCCCCTCGACGAAGGGGACGCTGACGTAGTGGCCGCCGCCGCGTCCACGACGGATGCCGCATGACGACGATCGCGATCCTCGACTACGGGATGGGCAATCTGCGCTCGGTCGAGAAGGCGCTCGAGCACGTGGGCTCCCAAGCCGTGATCACCGCCGAGCCCGAGCGGGCACGGGGCGCCGACGGACTCATCCTGCCCGGCGTCGGGGCCTTCCCCGCTGCGATGCGCCGCGTCCACGAGCTGGGCCTCGATGCCCTGGTCTCGGAGCGCCTCCAGGCCGGCACGCCGGTTCTCGGGATCTGCCTCGGGCTTCAGCTGCTGTTCTCCAGCTCGTCCGAGAATGAAGGCGCCGAGGGGCTGGGACTGATCGCGGGCGACGTGTCCGGGCTGCGGGCGCCGGGGCTCAAGGTCCCGCACATGGGGTGGTCGCCGGTGCGCTGGGAGCGCGACTCGGACCTGACCCAAGGCCTGGAGTCCGAGATCCCGTTCTATTTCGTGCACTCGTTCACGCCGCGGCCGAGCGCCGCCGGCGACGTGCTCGGTACCGCGGAGTACGGCGAGCGGTTCGCCTGTGCGATCGACCGCCCGCCGCTGTACGGCGTCCAGTTCCACCCCGAGAAGTCGAGCGCCGCCGGCCTGCGGCTGCTGTCGAACTTCGCGGAGATCTGCGCCCGGGTCGTCTCGGCCGCGTGATCCTCTACCCGGCTATCGACATCCGCGGCGGGCGTGCGGTGCGGCTGCTGCGCGGCGACTACGACCGCGAGACCGTCTACGACGCCGATCCGGTCGACGCCGCGCGGCGCTGGGTCGCGCAGGGAGCGCGCTTCCTGCACGTCGTCGACCTCGACGGCGCACGGGAGGGCAGGCCGGTCAACCTGGATCACGTGCGCCGGATCGCGACCGCCGTCGACGTCCCCATCCAGCTCGGGGGCGGGCTGCGGGACGCGGCGTCGGCGCAGGCGGGGATCGCTGCCGGAGCGGCGAGGGTGGTGCTCGGCACCGGTGCCTTGGAGCGCCCCGAGCTGGTCGAGGCCTTGGCCGGGGAGCACGGCGACCGCATCGTCATCTCCGTCGATGCGCGGCAGGGCCGCGTGGCGATCGCGGGCTGGGAGCAGGACACCAAGGCGGAGCCCGGCGCGCTGATCGCGTCGCTGGCCGACCGGGGCGTGGGGCGCTTCGTCTACACGCCCGTGGACGTCGACGGGACGATGGAGGGGCCGGGGCTCGCCGAGCTGCCGGCGGTCGCCGGAGCGACCGACGCCGAGCTGATCTACTCCGGAGGGGTCGGCAGCCTCGACGACCTCGCAGCGCTGCGCGACCTGGGGCTGCCCAACCTCGCAGGCGTGATCGTCGGCCGCGCCCTCTACGAGGGTCGCTTCACCGTCGCCGAGGGCCAGTCCGTCCTCGACGGCAGCGCGGATTAGCATCGACGCCGATGGCCAGCCGTCTCAGCAGCCTCGTCTCCCGCGGAAGGGCGGTCAACTGGGTGGCGCTCTACGAGACGTCGAAGCTCATCTACCGCCACGGCAGGCAGCGCTGGGACAACCTCACCCCGAGCGAGCGGGCCGAGATCGGCCGCATGATTCGCAAGTCCAGGGGCCGGCGGTCGAATCTCACCGAGCGCGAGCGCGGGCGCTTGTGGGCGCTGGTCAAGAAGGCCGGGACCGGCTGAGATTACTGTCCAAGCCGACTCTCGCCGCTACCCTCGCCTCAATGCTTCTCAAGCGGGTCATCCCCTGCCTCGACGTCGACCAGGGGCGGGTCGTCAAGGGCACCAACTTCGTCGGCCTGCGCGACGCGGGCGACCCGGTCGAGCTCGCGGCGCGGTACGACGACGA
>DASPWW010000022.1:0-10356 GCA_035637595.1 Solirubrobacterales bacterium
CAGCCAGCAGGCCGAGCAGCTCTGGATGACCGATCTGTGGCTCGCCGAGCATCTTGCCGAGGCCGCCGGCGGCGAGTGATCCGCTCGCCGCGTCGCCGCTGACGTGTGGGAGTCGCGCGAGAAGTTCGACAGCTTCACCGAGAGCCGGCGCGGGGCCCGGCCTCGGGCGTCGCTTCTACAATCGACCGTCCGGGGCCGAGCGCCCCGGCCCGCGCCCGTAGCTCAGCCGGATAGAGCGTCGGTCTACGAAACCGAAGGTCACAGGTTCGAATCCTGTCGGGCGCGTTCCCTAGAGACCGCACGAACCGCTTGGCTACGCGGCGTATGGCCTGTCGTCGGCCCCTCGCGGGTGTCGGGGCTGAACTCGTCGACTCCCGCGCTCGCCGGCGATAGGTTGCCTAATGCTCGGTGCGAAAGTCGCCGATCGGAGCCTGTATGCCTCTGCTCAGAACGCTCGTCGTCGTGGGGGCGACTGTCGTCGCGGTGCTTGCCATGCCCGCCGCTGCCGCTGCGTCGACGACCGTGTGGGCCGTTGGCGACGGCGCCGCGGCCGGGCCCACCGACGACCAGGTCGGAGCCATGATCGGAGCGGGACCGCTCGACGCCTTCCTCTATCTGGGCGATGTCTACCCCGACGGCACAGCCTCGGATTTCGCCTCCTATTACGAGCCGGCCTACGGCAGCTACAAGAGCAAGTCGCATCCGACGCCCGGCAACCACGAGTGGGCCAACCGGTCCACCGGCTATGACGCCTACTGGGGGGCCGCCTTCAGCGCACCGCACTACTACTCGTTCGAGACCGGCGGCTGGCACGTGATCAGCCTCAACTCCGAAGAGCCCGCGGGACCGGGCTCCGAACAGCTCGCGTGGCTCCAGGCCGACGTGGCCGCGCACCCGGGCCCCTGCACGCTCGCTTATTGGCACCAGCCGCGCTATGCGGCGACGTCCCAAGTCACCTCGACGATCACGATTGGGGACAAGGCGAGCATGGATCCCCTATGGCGAGCGCTCGTCGGCAAAGCCTCGCTGATCCTGGCCGGCCACGTCCACAACTACCAGCGCCTGCATCCGATCGACGGCATCACCGAAATCGTCGTCGGCACCGGTGGCGAGGGCGGCGAGCACCACACGCTCGTGGATCCCGCCGGGGATGCACGGCTCGCCTTCGCCAACGACACCGACTTCGGAGCCCTGAGGTTGGATCTGGATCCCGGGCTCGCCCAATACAGCTTCATCAACCTCGCCGGCGACACGCTCGATTCGGGCTCGATCCCGTGCAGTGCGCCCGTCGACACCACCGCGCCACAGACGGTCATAACCAAGGGCCCGCGGAAGAAGTCGAGGTCAAAGCACACAACCTTCAAGTTCTCGGCCGATGAGTCCGGAGCGAGCTTTGAATGCAAGCTGGATTCGCGTTCGTTCAAGCCCTGCAGCTCACCGGAGGCCTACAAGGGCCTCAAGCGACGCTCCCACAGGTTCAAGGTCCGCGCCATGGATGCCTCCGGGAACGTCGACCCGACTCCAGCGGTCCGGACCTGGACGATCAAGAAGAAGAAGAAGACTGAGGAGGCCGAGAAGCGCAGGGCTGACGGCGATCCTGCCGATTCCCGTCTCGGCGAGATCATCAGCGAGAACCTGACTGACTCGGATAACCGCCGAGTGGCAGGCGACCACTACCAGGTCTTCCTGCTCACGGCACCGGAGGACTCGCTTGCCCAGTACGTGATCGAAGGCCGCCCTGGGGCCGGGGCTTAGCCTCGATCCTCGGTCAGGGAATCCGCCTCAAACTCAGCGGGGCGGATGAACCGAAGCCGGCGCCCCTCCCACCAGGGCACGGCCACCTCCAGCTCCGCGAAGCCGGCCTCGAGCAAGACCGGGGCGTGGGTCTTGGTGGCGAGCGCGACATGTCGCGCCAAGTGGACGCCGCCCACAACGAGGCCGGCTGCGAGGCAAGCCAGACCGTCGAGCTCCAGCGGCGCAAGCGAAGCCAGTCCGACGCGCAGTTCACGACCTTCGACCACCCCCAGACCGACGCCGCCGGGAGCTTCGCCGACAAGGTGAAGGTCAAGAAGAGCGTCCTGTACCGCGCCCAGGTCGCCGAGACCGAGGTCTGCGAGGACGGGGTCTCGAACACCGACAAGGTGAAGGCGAAGAGGAGGTAGAACTATCCTGCGGCTGGTGGACAGCGCGGCGACACCCCGAGGGGCGCGGGCGGGCGCGAGGCGCCTCGCCGTCGCCGTCGCCCTCCTCGCCCTCGGGGCGCCGCTGGCGGCGGGCCAGGGCCGCGGCGAGGCCGCGTTCCCGGGCGAGAGCGGGCCGGTCGCCTTCACGAGCCTGCGCGACGGCGGCGACTCCGACATCTTCGTCATGGGCGCCGACGGCTCCGCCCCCACCAACCTGACGGGCGACAGCGCGGCGTTCGACGGGCAGCCCGCGTTCTCGCCCGACGGCACGCAGATCGCGTTCGCGAGCGACCGCGGCGGCGACCCCGACGTGTTCGTGATGGGCGCCGACGGCTCCGCCCCCACCAACCTGACGAGCGACAGCGCGGCCCCCGACCTCCGGCCCACCTTCTCGCCCGACGGCACCAGGATCGCCTTCGACAGTTCGCGCGACGGCGGCGACTTCGACGTGTTCGCGATCGGCGCCGACGGCTCCGGCCCCACCAACCTGACGGGCGACAGCGCGGCGAGCGACGGCGAGCCCGCCTTCTCGCCCGACGGCACCCGGATCGCGTTCAGAAGCAACCGCGACGGCGGCGACCTCGACGTGTTCGTCATGGGCGCCGACGGCTCCGCCCCCAGCAACCTGACGGGCGACAGCGCGGCGAGCGACGGCGAGCCCGCGTTCTCGCCCGACGGCACCCGGATCGCCTTCACGAGCCGACGCGACGGCGGCGACCTCGACGTGTTCGTCATGGGCGCCGACGGCTCCGGCCCCACCAACCTGACGGGCGACAGCGCGGCGAACGACTTCGAGCCCGCCTTCTCGCCCGACGGCACCCAGATCGCCTTCACGAGCCTGCGCGACGGCGGCGACTCCGACGTCTTCGTCATGGGCGCCGACGGCTCGGGGCCCACCAACCTGACGGGCGACAGCGCGGCGTTCGACGGCGAGCCGGACTGGCAGCGCCTGAAGGCGAACCGCGCCCTCACGCTCGACGCGAGCAAGCGAAAGGTCAAGAGGGGAAAGAGGGTGCTCCTGTCGGGCCAGGTCGTTGCTCCGCACAACGAGGCGGGCTGCGAGGCAAGCCAGATCGTCGAGCTCCAGCGACGCAAGCGAAGCCAGTCCGACGCGGAGTTCAAGGCCTTCGACCAGCTCCAGACCGACGCCGCGGGGAGCTTCGCCGACAAGGTGAAGGTCAAGAAGAGCTTCCTGTACCGCGCCCAGGTCGCCGAGACCGAGGTCTGCGAGGACGGGATCTCGAACACCGAGAAGGTGAAGGCGAAGAAGAGGAAGAAGAGGAGCGTCGGGCCCGCGTCTTGACTCGGGTTTAGTTAGCGACGCCAGCCGACGCCGACGGCCTCGACGGCGCGATAGGGGTCGCCGCGAGCCCGGATGGGGAGTCGGTCTACGTGACGGCTGCGACCGACGACGCCATGTCCGCCTCGATCGCGACCCCGCCACGGGTGCCGCCACCGCCAAAGGATGCGTCGACGACAACGACTCCGGCGCCGACACTTGCGCCCAGAGCACCGACGGCCTCGACGGCGCGATCGCCGTCGCCGTGAGCCCGGGCGCGGAGTCCGTGTACGCGGCGACCAACACCGACGACGCGACCGTGCGCTTCGACCGCGAGCCTCTGGACGCCGATGCGCCGGAGACGCAGATCGACTCCGGCCCCACCGGTCTCACCAGCGATCCGGCCCCGACGTTCACGTTCTCGTCCGACGAGCCCGGCTCGAGCTTCGAGTGCCGCCTGTATCCCGCCGGGGACCCGCCGCCGGGCTTCGCCGCCTGCTCGGGCCCGGGGGACGAGCACACGCCGGGAGCGCTCGCCGACGACACCCACGTATTCGAGGTCCGGGCCACGGACCCCGACGCCAACGTCGACGCCACCCCCGCGAGCCGCACGTTCACCGTCGACACGCAGGCCCCGGCGGCCCCGTCGCTGCAGGAGACCCACCCGGCCTCGCCGGCCAACGACAACTCGCCCGAGATCGAGGGGAATCGCGGAGGAGGGTTCGGCGGTGAGCGTTCACGACAACGGCGGCTGTACGGGTGCGCCGGTGGTCGGCGGCACGGCGTTCGAGCTCGCGACCGTTGGATTGACGGTGACGGTCGCGGACAACACCCAGACCAGCTTCAGCGCCACCGCGACCGACGGTGCGGGCAACACCTCGGCCTGCTCCGCGAGCATCGGCTACACCGAGGACTCGACCACCCCTGCTCCGCCCCCGACCCCCGCTCCCGAGACCCCTGCCGCGGACACGACCCCGCCCGAGACCGAGATCACGAAGGCGCCGCCGAGGAAGACGACCAAGAAGACGGCGTCCTTCCAGTTCGTCTCCGAGCCCGGCGCGACATACGAGTGCAAGCTCGACGACGAGGCGTTCGCACCCTGCACGTCACCGACGACCTACAAGGTGAAGAAGGGGACGCACAGCTTCGAGGTCCGGGCCAGGGACGCGGCCGGCAACGTCGATCCGACGCCCGCGACCCAGGACTGGAGTGTCAAGTCGCGGGGAAAGAAGAGCAAGTGAGCGGCGGGGTAGGATCGACGGCGTGCGGCTTGCGCTGACCTTTCTCGCCGGCGCGATCGCCGTTCTCGTTTCGCGGGCGCGGCCGACGCCGCGACGGGCGACCTGGGTTTCGCCCAGTGCTTCCGACGACAACGACACGGGCACCGAGGCCGCGTGCGCCGGCGTCGACGGGCTCGACGCCCCTACGTCGGTCGCGGTCTCGTCCGACGGGCACTCGCTCTACATGACTAGCGCCTTCGACGCGGCGGTCGTCAACTTCGACCGCGATCCGGCCACTGGCGCGCTCGCATTCGCGCAATGCTTCGACGACGACGAGTCGGGACCGAAGCGGGGTGCGCGCCTGTCGAACGTGACTACGTAGTGGTGACCAGGCCTTCGCCTCGTGGGCTGTCTTCTCAGCCGCCGACGTAGTCCACGTGCCACCACTCGTCCGGGCCGTGAACCTTGCCCCAGCCGTACTTCCAGCCGATCTGGTCGATCACCCAGCGCATGTCGGGCGTCTCGACGTCGACCGCCGTGCCGAGCTCATGCGACGACGTCCCGGGCGGGTTGGCCGGCGCGCCGACCCCTTCGAGGAACGCCTCGTAAAGCTGCGCCTGCTGTTCGTAGGTGCGGTAGGCCGAGAGCGGCCCACCCGGGTAGATGTCGATCCCGTAGACCTCGAGCGACTCGGCGCGCATCGCGTTCCAGGAGTCGGCGGCGGCGGGAATGAGATGGAGCTCGCCGTAAGGGGACGGGATGTGGCCCATCCCGGGCGCGGGCGGGATCGTCGAGTCAGAACCGCTCGCCGCGGTGGTCGCCTCGCCACCCCCCGCGATCGGCGGCGAAGACGCGACCGCCGTCCCGCTGGCCAGCGACGCGGCGCCTTCGGCGACCGTGGGGACGTACACCGTCGTCCCCTCGATCAGCATCGCGTCCTCGGGCAGGCCGTTGTAGACGGCGACGGTTCGCGTCGTCAGGTTGTTCGCCGCGGAGATCGACCACAGGGTCTCTCCGGGCTGGACCACGTGAGGCGCTGCCGCCTGCGCGGTCGGACAGACGACGACGGCCGCCGCGGCGATCGCGACGGCGGCAGATACCCCAATCCCCCCGGTGCGACTCTTGGACACCGGGTCTCCTCTCAAGATGGGCTTCCGCCCCGTGAGCGGGGGTTTCGCTCGCCTGGGGGCGAGTCCTACGACGGTCTCGCGCTGCAAGAGCCATCGCATCGCGCGAGTCGGCTCGGAGGTCGCCGCGGGACGCGCGCGGACCTGCCAGCTACCATCTCTCTCAGTAATCGCCTACACGGACGCTGACCGGCTGACGCAGCGAGGGATTGCCTCGCCATCTGCTTGGCCTCCGAGACCTCGGGAGATAAAGCGATGGCCCAGATAGGGAAGCGGACTTCAGGCTCGTCGCCGGGCCTTCGCACCGCAATGTCAGTCGCCGCGGCGTTGGTCGTCTCTGCGCTCGTTGCGCCGGGCGCATCGGCGAACCATTACGGCAACGACAGCTTCGCCCTCGCACCCGAGGTCCCACCCTTCTTGACCCCGGGGACCTACGGGATCGTGACGGACTCGACAGTCGGTGCGACGGCCGAGCCCGGCGAGCCGGCCCACGCCGGTCAGGCGGCCCAGCACTCGGTGTGGTTCAAGTGGACCGCGCCGGCGGGGGTCGGTCCCACCGAGATCAGGGTCTGCGGTCAGGGGAACCCCCCGACCGACATTCGCACCGCCGTCTACACCGGGTCCATAGTCGCCGCGCTCAGCCTGGTCGCGCAAAACGACAACGACCCCCGCAGCTGCGGGTTCTCGGCCAGCGTCTCCAGCTATCTCACGTTCACGCCGGTATCAGGGACGGTGTACCGGATCGCCATCGACGACAACGGCGCGTCCGGGGATTTCGGAGTGGGCATCGCCCCCGAGGGCTCGGGAGAGGCCTGCCCGGATTGCTCCCCAGGGTCAGAGTTCGAGGGGCCGAGCACAAAGATCACCAAGGTCAAGGTCAAGAAGCGCACCGCGAAGATCTTCTTCGAGGCGACGGGGACCGACACCGGGACGCCCCTCGACGAGATGACCTTCAGATGCGGTCTCGACGGACATGCCGGCAAGCCGTGTGACTCCCCGCTCGTGGCCAAGAAGCTCAAGCCCGGCGAGCACGACCTCGTCGTCTTCGCGATCGACCCCGGACTCGGCGTCGAGGGTCCCGACGACCAGGCGACGTTCAAGATCAAGAAGAAGAAGTAGCCGCGGTCTGATGACGCCGCGGCGCCTGTAGCCTCGCCGGCGATGGGGTCTGGCAAGGCGGGCGCTGAAATACTGGGCATCGCGGCTTTGGTGCTCGCAGCGGCGATCGGCGCGGGGTCGATGGTCGCCTCCGCCGGGCAAGCTGATCGCGCGAGCCGCGGCGATCGTGTCCCCGCGATCCGCGGATCCGGCGCGGGCGGAGAGCTCGCGGGGCTCGTCGTCACGATCGACCCCGGCCACAACGGCGAGAACGGCTCGCACCCCGAGCAGATCAACGAGCAGGTGCCGATCGGAAACGGCGAGACCAAGGCCTGCGACACAGCCGGGACCGAGACCGCGTCCGGATACACCGAGTCGGCCTACAACCTCGACGTCGCCCTGAGGCTGAAGCGGCTGCTGCGCAAGGCCGGCGCGAAGGTGGTGCTGACGCGCGATAACGACCACGGCGTGGGGCCCTGCATCGACGAGCGCGCGAAGATCGGAAACGACGCGGGCTCGGACGCGGCGATCTCGATCCATGCCGACGGCGGGCCCCCGGGCGGCCGCGGCTTTCACGTCATCTACCCGACTCGGATCGAGGGCCTCACCGACGACATCTACGCCGACTCGCGGCGCCTCGCCGTCGTGCTGCGCAACGCCTACGAGCACGTCACGGGGCTGCCGCGCTCCACCTACGCCGGCGAGGCGGGCCTCGACAGGCGCTCCGACCTCGGCGGCCTGCGGCTATCGGACGTGCCCAAGGTCTTCATCGAGACCGGCAACATGCGCAACCACACCGACGCCCAGAAGCTCGAGTCGAACGGCTTCCGGCGAAAGATCGCCAGGGGGATCTTCGCGGGGCTGCGCCGCTTCCTGCTCGAGTAGCGGTCAGGCCGTCAGGCGACGTGTCGCAGCGCGACGGTCGTCACCGCAACGGCCACGAACGCGACCGTCGCCAGGCTGGCCAGCTTGCGAACCGGGATGACCGGAAGGTTGACGTGGACGCCGACCCAGGCGCGCAGTCCCGCAAGTCCCCCGATGGCGGCGGCGGCCGAGTCAATCGAGGAGACGCAGTTCGCGCACATCCGCGGCGGATGATGCCAGATCGATCCGCGCGCTACCAGCGCACCGGCAGCGTCTTGAGCTGGTTGAGGAAGGGCGACAGGGCGTGCTGGGGCTCGCCCGCGAGCTCGATCTCGGGAAAGCGCCGCAGCGTCTCCTCGAACAGGATCCGCAGCTCGAGCCGCGCCAGGGCCGCGCCGAGGCAGAAGTGGCGCCCCCCGGCGCCGAACGCCTGGTGCTCGGGGTTGCGGCTCACGTCGAGGCGGTCGGGGTCCTCGTACTTGGACTCGTCGCGATTCGACGACACGTACCACATCAGCACCTTGTCGCCGTCGGAGATCGGCTGACCGGCGATCTCGGTGTCCTTCGTCGCCGTGCGCCGGAAATGGGCGAAGGCGGGGTACATGCGCAGGATCTCCTCGACGGCGCCGGGGATCAGCGCGGGATCCTCGACGAGCAGACGCATCTGGTCGCGGTCCTCGATCAGCGCCCTCATCCCGCTGGTGTAGGTCGCCTTGGTGCTGTCGTTGCCGGCCGCGACGAGCAGGAAGTAGCCCATCACGATCTCCATCTCGGTGAGCCGCTCGCCGTCGACATCGGCGTGGACGAGGACGCTGGTCAGGTCGTCGGTGGGGTTCTCGCGCCGCGCGGCGATCATCGCCCCGCAGCGCTCGAAGATCTCGGGGATGTCGCGCTCGAGGATCCCCTCGAGGCCACCGGGGTTGAGGTCGGGGTCGCCGAGCCCCAATGCCGAGCTCACCAGGTTGGCCCAGATCGCGTCGTCCTCCTCCGGTATGCCCATGAAGCTCCCGATCACGCGCGAGACCACCGGTTGCGCGACGTCGGTGACGAGGTCGCACTCGCCGCGCGGCGTGACGCCGTCCAGGACCCGCTCCGCGATCGCCCGGATCGCGTCCTCGTGCTCGGCGATCCGCTTCGGCGTGAACCCGCGCTGGAACAGCATCTTCAGCCGGTCGTGCTTGGGCGGGTCCATGCCGATGAACATCGACTGGACCAGCTCGATCGGGACCTGGTGGGTCAGTCCCGTAACGCCGCCGCGCTCCGAGGAAAACGTCTTCCAGTCCATGCTGACCTCGCGCACGTCGTCCGCGCGCGTGATCGACCACAGGCCCTCCTCGTCGTCGTAGTCGTTCATCTCGCTCCAGTGGACGGGGCACTCGCGCCGCAGCCGCCGGAACGCCTCGTGCGGGGGCCCGTCGACCCAGTTCTCGCTGTCCGCGACCGCAACCCGGTCGAGGTCCTGCTGCGCGTGCGTCGTCATCCTCGCCACCTCTCCAACGTGATCTGCCCGCGACCAACCGGCCGCGCCGTCAGCGTACTCGCTGATCGGACGGTCGGCGAGCGGGGCTCAGGCCACTGCGACGCAGCTGACCAGCGAGGGCGGGGCGGGCACCTCGAGCTCGAGCGCCGCGATGAACGCCTCGACCACGGTGGGATCGAACTGCGTTCCCGCGCAGTCCCGCAGCTCCGCGATCGCCAGCTCGGGTTGCATCGCGGCCCGGTAGACGCGATCGGTGAGCATCGCATCGTAGGCATCGGCGACGGCGAGGATCTTGGCCTCGAGTGGGATCCGGTCGCCGTCGAGCCCGCGTGGGTAGCCGAGCCCGTCGACCCGTTCGTGGTGGGCGAGCACCCACCTCGCGATGTCATCGAGGCCGGCACGGACCAGGAACTCGAACCCGATCCTGGGGTGCTGCCTGATCTGCTCCCACTGCGCGGGTGTCGGGGGGTCGGGCTGCAGCAGGACCTCCTCGTCGATCGCGGCCTTGCCGATGTCGTGAAGCGCGCCCGCCAGCCGGATGCGCTCGACGGTGAGCTCGTCGAGGTCCATCAGCCGCGCGGTGATCCCGCTCAGGTGGGCGACCCTGTGGCCGTGGCGCGTCAGGTCCAGGTAGCGGCTCTCGAGTGTCCGCTCCAGCTCCACCACGGCCCTGGCGGCCCTGCCGGACTCCTCGATCTCCCGCTCACCCGTCCAGACTTGCGTCAGCACCCTGAAGCCCCCTTGGTCGGCTGTTTGAATCCCCACTGCCCAAGCAAACGGGCGGGGCGCCTCCGCGTAAGGGGCTATCTACCGCTTCGGTTTAGGCGGCCTGCGCCTCAGCCTTGCGCAGTCCACGCCTCGCGAAGACCGCTAGAACGAGCACGAGGCTCCCGGCGGCCATGAAGGCGAGGACGACATGGAACGGGTCGGCCGCCATCAGGCTGCGACCGGCCTCGACGATCGCGGTCGCGGGGTTGAGCTGCGAAGCGGTCTCCACCCAGCCCTGGAGCAGGTCGCGGGGGACGTAGACCGGGGTCGTCATCAGGATCATGAAGACCGGGATCTGCATCGCCGGCGCGGCCTGCATGGTGCGGAAGCGCAGCAT
>DASPWW010000023.1:0-10579 GCA_035637595.1 Solirubrobacterales bacterium
CTCCTTTCGTTGTGCGCCGGCGCGCCGGCGCCATATGACTGCAACCTATCCCTAAGACCGCGGCGGGCCGCGGAACTCATCGCCGGTTGTTCAGCGTCCGGGGCCTGTTCCCTAGCGGGGTCGCCCCTGCGAGGTCGGGCATGCCGCCCTCGGCCGTGCTTCCGCCTGCCTCCCCGCTGTCGGAGTACCCGCCGCAGGCACCGAGCCCACTGGCAAGCACACACGCCATCGCGAGGCCGGCAAGTGTCCAGCGCTGGCCAGGGCCCCGGGTCTATGACGGCATTTCGCCGACCGGCGCCCGCTCAGCGCGGCAGCGACGGCGCCAGCAGGCGGTATGCCTTGATGCCGAGACCCAGACGCTCGCGGTCGTCGGTGACCGTGGGGTCCATGCTGGTCATCTGGCGGATGCGGTCGAGGCGGTAGGCGACCGTGTGGCGGTGGGCGAAGATCGCGCGTGCGGTCGCGTTCATGTTGCAGTCGTTGTCGAGGTAGGCCTCGAGGGTGCCGACGAGGTCGGTGCGGTACTGGCGGTCGTAGTCGACCAGCGACGCCACGGTGTCCTCGTAGAAGCGCCGCACCTCGTCGGGGTTGGACACCAGGGCACGGAAGAGCAGCCGGTAGACGGAGTCGGCGCTGCCGGTCCCGACGCGTTCGGCGATCCGCTCATCGCGCGCCGTCACCTCGAGCACGAGCTCGGCCTCCCTGAGGGCGTCGGGAAGCCCCTCGGGGTCGGCGCAGAACGAGGAGTGGGCGGCGCCGCCGTGCTTGCGCAGCCGGCGTACGAGCGCGCCCGCCGCCTTCATCGTGCGCTCCGGCGCCTCGTCGCCGCCCGACGCCGGCAGGATGCCGTAGATCCGCCCCTCGAGCGGCTCGGCGAGCGCGCCGCGCCACTCCGAGTCGATCAGCGCGGCGCCTCGCGACGGCAGCAGGCGCTCGAGCTCGGCGACGATCACGACCGCGCCGCGCGTCAGGTCGCAGCCCAGCCGCGCCGCCCGGCGCATCAGCTCGGCGCGGGCGATGCCTCCCCCCGCGCGCAGGTCCTCGAGCAGCGTGGCGCGCAGCTCCTCCGTGAGCTCGTCGCGCGCCGCGATCACGGCGACTTCGGTCAGCGAGGCGACCGCGGCGGTGCGCAGGATCTCGGTGCGGTCGAGCGCTACGGACCCATTCGGATTGCCGAGCAGCAGCACGGCGCCGATCGGCTCGCCGCCCGCCTCGACCGGGGCCTCGAGCGCCACCGGCTCCGGCGGCTCACCGTCGGCGCCCCGCACGCGCTCGCCGACGTAGGCCATCAGCTCGTCGAGCTCGCGCTGCGCGGGCGCGACGGCGGCGAGGCCGCGGGCCGGCAGCAGAATCGCCACCTGCCCGCCGGCCTCGGCCGCCGCGACCTCCGCTACGCCGTCCAGGCCCTGGCCGCCGAGCACGGCGGCCAGCATCCGGGCGTGGAGGTCGTCCATGCCGACTTCCGGGCTCGAACCAACCTCGGCTAGAGCACCGGGAGGTATCGCTCCAGCTCCCACTTGCTCACCTGGATGCGGTACTCCTCCCACTCCTCGCGCTTCAGCGCCACGTAGCGCTCGAAGATGTGATCTCCGAGCGC
Source organism: Solirubrobacterales bacterium (assembly GCA_035637595.1). Taxonomy (GTDB): domain Bacteria; phylum Actinomycetota; class Thermoleophilia; order Solirubrobacterales; family 70-9; genus DASPWW01. The sequence continues at coordinate 1,598 of DASPWW010000023.1, forward strand.
CTTGCGGACCAGCTCCGAGCCGGCGAGCTCCTCGATCGACTCGCCGAGCGTCTCCGGCAGCTGCTCGATGCCACGCGCCTCGCGCTCCTCGGGCGAGAGGTCGTAGAGGTTGGTCTCCATCGGATCGGGGCACTCGTAGCCCTGCTCGATCCCGTCCAGCCCCGCGTGCAGCATCGCCGCGAACGTCAGGTAGGGATTGCAGGATGGATCCGGGCAACGCAGCTCGGCGCGCGTCGCCTGCTCCTTGCCCGGGTGGTAGACCGGCACCCGCACCAGGGCCGAGCGATTGCGCTGCGACCACGCGGCGTAGACCGGAGCCTCGAACCCCGGCACGAGCCGCTTGTAGCTGTTGACGTTGGGCGCGAACAGCGCCGCGATCTCACGTGCGTGGCGCAGCAGCCCGGCGATGTACGACTTCGCCGCCCCCGACAGGTGGTACTGGTCGGCGGCGTCGAAGAACGCGTTGCCGCCATCGGCGAACAGCGACTGGTGGGTGTGCATCCCGGACCCGTTCTCGCCGAACAGCGGCTTGGGCATGAACGTCGCGTAGACGCCGTGCTGTGCCGCGATCTCCTTGACGACGATCCGGTACGTCATCGCGTTGTCGGACATCTCGAGCCCGCCCGCATAGCGCATGTCGATCTCGTGCTGAGAGGGCCCGACCTCGTGGTGGGTGTACTCCACCCCGATCCCGACCGCCTTCAGCGCGTTGACGGTGTCGCGGCGCAGGTCCGAGCCGGCATCGAGGGTCGTGAGGTCGAAGTACCCGCCCTTGTCGAGGATCTCGGGCACGCCGTCCTCTCCCACTCCGTCGGTCCGGAAGTAGAAGAACTCCAGCTCCGGCCCGATGTAGTAGTGGTCGAACCCCATCTCCTCGGCGCGGGCCAGGGCCCGGCGCATGACGTAGCGGGGATCGCCCTCGTAGGGCTCGCCGCCCGGCTTGAGCACGTCGCAGAACATCCGCGCGACCTTGCCCTTCTCGCCGTTGGTGCGCCAGGGCAGGACCGCATAGGTCTCGGGGTCGGGCATCGCGATCATGTCCGACTCCTCGATCGCGTTGAACCCCGTGATCGACGAGCCGTCGAAGCCCATCCCGTCCTGGAGCGCTCCCTCCATCTCGTCGCGGCCAACGGAGAAGCTCTTCAGCTGGCCGAGTATGTCGGTGAACCAGAGGCGGATGAACTCCACCCCGTCCTCGTCGAGACGCGCGAGGATGTCCTCGGGGCCCCTGGTCTCCTGGGTAATCGTTGCCATTGGACTGTCTTCCTCCTTCGCTTTCTCTTGGGTCTTGAAGTCGTTGAAGTCCTTGGGAGCTGGGCGGCGGCGCCGGCGCCACTGCGCCGGCGCCGCCGCTTGCTCCGTGGAGATGAGGGGACTCGCTACGCCGGGATCTCGGAGGCCTTGTGTGCCTGTAGGACCTCCTCGCCCTCCTCTCCGGTGCGGATCCGGATCGCCTCCTCGACGGGGATCACGAAGATCTTCCCGTCGCCGATGTCACCGGTCCGCGCGTGCTTGAGGATCGTCTCAACCACCAGGGGCTTGTCCGTGTCCTCGACGACGACCTCGAGCTTGAGCTTCGGTCGCACGTTTACGGTCAGGCTCGAGCCCCGGTAGGTCTCGACTATTCCCTTCTGGCGCCCTGAGCCCTTGACCTCGCTGATCGAGATCGAGGGGAACCCTCGCTCCACCAGCTCGGCGCGGATCGGCTCGAACGCCTCGTGCCGGATATAGGCATCGATCTTCTTCATGTGACCTCTCCTATGCCTTGCTGGGTTGATCGGACATCATCGCCGTGGCGGGTGCGGGCACGGTGGGCCGCACCGGCGCCGCCACGCCGCCCGGGTACTCCTCGGGCGGGATGAACTGCTCGGGGTAGCCGTACATCCCGTGCTCGGAGATGTCGAGGCCGGCGTCCTCCTGCTCCTCGGTGACGCGGAGCCCGTAGACCTTCTTGATGATCCAGAAGGTCGCGAAGCTGGCCGCGAACACGAACGAGAACGCGACCACGACGCCGAGCGCCTGATGCCCGAGCTGCGCGAAGCTGCCCGAGTACAGCAGGCCGCCGTCGGGATTCCCGAAGCCGTTGTACTCGGCAAGCCTCGGGGAGGTGAAGAACCCGCACGACAGGGTGCCCCAGATACCGGCCAGGCCGTGCGCCGACAACGCGCCGACGGGGTCGTCGATGACCCTGTCGATCGCGAGCACGCCGACGACGACGATGACGCCGGCGACTGCGCCGATCGGGATCGCCGCCCACGCCTCGACGTAGCCGGACGGTGCGGTGATCGCTACCAGGGCGGCGATCGCCCCGTTGCCGATCATCCCGATGTCGAGGGTCTTCTGGAGCAGCCGGCTCGTGATCGCCGCGGTGATCACGCCCGCCGCGGCGGCGAGCTGGGTGATCATCAGCACCTCGGGGAAGCGCCCGTCGAGCGCCCCCAGGGTGGAGCCCGGGTTGAACCCGAACCAGCCGAGCCACAGGATCAGGATCCCGAGCCCGAACAGCGGCATCGAGTGCCCCGGGATCGGACGCGGCTTGCCCTCACTCGAGTACTTGCCCTTGCGGGCGCCGAGCAGCAGCAGCACCGCCAGACCACCGGTCGCGCCGATCAGGTGGACCGCCGTCGAGCCGGCGAAGTCCTGCATGCCGACGTTGGCCTGCAACCAGCCGCCGCCGAACACCCAGTGGGCGCCGATCGGGTAGATCAGCGTCGAGAACACGAGCGCGTAGATCACGTAGACGCCGAACTTGATCCGCTCCAGGGTCGTCCCCCAGACGATCGCCAGCGAGACGGCGCAGAAGACGAGCTGGAAGAACCACTTCGACTCGACCGTGGCGTCGGACAGGCCCATCACCGGGAACGCCTTCAGCGGGTTGCCGAAGTCCTGGAGCAGGAACCCGTCGTGCCCGATGATCTGGCCGGTCCCGAACGCGAACGCGAATCCGCACGCGTACCAGCCGATGGTCGCGATCGAGAAGTTGGCCAGGATCTTGGCCACCACCGTGCCGGCGTTCTTGGCCCGCGAGAACCCAATCTCGAGGAACGCGAAGCCCGCCTGCATGAACATCACCAGACAGCCGGCCACGATCACCCAGATCGAGTTGATCGCCGCGGAGTCCGGGAAGACGCCGTGCTGGGCGGCCTCGAGTGTGTCGGCCGACGCGACGCTCGGCAGGACGGCCGAGACGGCCGTTCCCACGGCGAGCGCCGCGAGCATTCGCTTCTTCATCTTCTTCATCTGCCACTACCTCCTTGCCCGCCGCGGCAAGCGCCCCGGCGGTCGCGGGTTGACGACTGGCGACCATGTTGAGGACGTGCCCGCCATGCGTCTTTGTCCCGATGTCGGAAATAAGGTGGCCCGGTTTCGACAACCGGTCGAGCCAGGCGTGGGCTCAGGCGTGAATTAGGAGCGCGCGATCTCGACCCGGAGCTGGCGGTCCTTGAGCTTCGTCCCGTCGAGCCGCTCGACGGCGCTGTCGGCGTGCTCGGCGTCGAGCTCGACGAACGAGAAGCGCTCGAGGACGCGAACGTCGGCAATCGCCTCCTCCGGGACTACCGCCCCCTCGGTGAGCGCCCAGCGCAGGTCGTCCTCGGAGACCCCGCTGCGCCGCCCCCGGTTGACGAACAGCTTCACGTTCCCGGAGGCGGGGGCGGCGGCCCCGTCGGCGGGTTTCGGGTGCTCCTTGCGGCGCGGGCGCGGGGCGTGCTCGAGGCGCTCCTCGGGTGGCTCCCACGCCCCGATCGAGACCTTGGCCTCGCGCTCGATCCGAGGGATCTCGCCGCGCTGAGTCTTGGTGACGAAGGTGATCGCGCGCCCGGTGCGCCCCACCCTGCCGGTGCGCCCGATGCGGTGGACGTAGCCGTCCGTGGTGTCCGGGACGTCGAAGTTGATCACGTGCGTGACGTGCTCGATGTCGAGGCCACGCGCCGCGACGTCGGTCGCGACGAGCAGGCGCAGGCGGTGATCCTTGAAGGCGATCATCACGCCGTCGCGCGCGCCCTGCGACATGTCGCCGTGCAGCGCCTTGACGTCGAGGCCGCGGTCGCGCAGCGTGCGATCGAGGCGCGCGGCGCCGATCTTGGTGCGACAGAAGACGATCGCCTGCTCGGGCTCCTCCGCCTTCAGGACCTCGACGAGGCGGTCGGTCTTGCCACGGCCCTCGACCTCGACGTAGGCCTGCTCGATCGCGTCGACGGTGAGCTGCTTCGGCGTGACCTTGATCGTGACCGGCTCATACATGTAGCGCTCGGCAAGCCGGGCGATCGGCGGCGGGATGGTGGCCGAGAAAAGCCCGGTCTGACGCCCCGACGGGCACATCCGCAGGATCTTCTCGACGTCCTCGATGAACCCCAGGTCGAGCATCTCGTCGGCCTCGTCGAGCACCACGTACCGCGCCGAGGTGAGAACGAGCGAGCGTCGCGACATCAGGTCCATCATCCGGCCGACGGTGGCGACCACGACGTGCGCACCGGCCCGAAGCTGTGCCTGCTGCGAGCGGATCGGGGCCCCTCCGAACACGGCCACGATCTCGACCGGCAGGTGCTCGGCGTAGGCTCGCAGCGCCTGGGTGACCTGGATGCACAGCTCGCGGGTCGGCGTCAGCACGAACGCCTGGACCTCGTCGCTGTCGGGGTCGAGGTACTGGAGAAGCGGCAGCCCGAAGGCGGCGGTCTTGCCGGTCCCGGTCTGGGCCTGTCCGATCACGTCGTGGCCCGCGAGCAGCTCCGGGATCGCCTGCTCCTGGATCGGTGTCGGTTGCTCGTAGCCCAGCTCGTCGAGCACGAGCTGGATCTCGGGCGACAGGCCGAGGTCGCGAAACGACCTCACGGTTGAAGGGGGCGAGCTCAGGGCCTGGGCGCGATCCGAAGCACGCGGTTGGAGAACTCCGACTCGCCGGCGCCGCACTGGCACTCCGAGTAGCGGAGCTCGTAGGTGTGGCTGCCGGTCGGACGCTGGAGGATCACCGAGCTCGGCGCGCCCGCGTTCGTACAACCCAGGCTCAGGTTGGGGATCGGCGGGGTGGAGAACGTCTCGACGTCTCCGGGGCCTCCGCCGTCCATCTCGATCAGGGCAGTGTCGTCGCCGCAGAAGGCATCCTCGGAGACGCCGGGGACCTTCTGGCCGTCCTCGTACAGACCAACCGCCCCGCCGTCGTCGTCTTTGATGTCCACCTGGGCCCAGACCTCGATGAGCCCCGAGTCGGGGACCGTCACGGTGACCGACGGGCCGCCCAGCGCGTCGTAGCTGCCGATCGCCGCGGTCGAGGTGACGAGCGAGGGCTCCTGGGCTGAGACGACTCGCTGCTGGTCGAGGCGGCCGTTGGCTCGCTGGGCGCCCTGGTCGGCCTGCTGGGCGAGAGTGTGGGCCTGCTGCGCAAGCGCGAGGGCATCGTTGGCGCTGTCGCGGGCGCTCTTGGCGATCTTCTTCGCCTTCTTGGCGCGGTCGAGCGCCTGGCCCGCGCCAGGGTGGCCGAGCACCGGAGTGACGATTCCGAGCGCGAGCAGCCCCGCCGTGGCTACGATCACGTACCTCCGCCGCATCCCTCCCGATCCTACCCGAGTGATCCTTGCTCACAGTCGTCGGATCCATCGCATTCGATTCGGTGCGCACGCCGTTCGGCGAGCGTGAGCGGATGCTGGGCGGCTCGGCGATCCATTTCGCGCTCGCGGCGAGCTTCTTCACCGACGTCGGCGTGGTGGGGCCCGTGGGCGACGACTTCGGCGACGCCGAGCTCGACGTGCTGCGCGAGCGCGGCATCGCGACGGGCGACATCGAGCGCGTCGAGGGCGGCAAGACGTTCTTTTGGCGCGGCCACTACGAGCACGACATGAACGTGGCCCACACCGACGACACCCAGCTCAACGTCTTCGGCGAGTTCGTGCCCAAGCTGTCGGAGGCGTCGCGCTCGGCCGACGCCGTCTTCCTCGGCAACATCCAGCCCGAGCTGCAGCGCGGTGTGCGAGCCCAGTGCGACGGGGCGCGCCTGGTGGCGCTCGACTCGATGAACCTGTGGATCGAGACGGCGAAGGACTCGCTGCTCGGCGCGATCGGCGAGGTGGACTGCCTGCTGCTCAACGACGCCGAGCTGCGGATGCTGACCGCGGAGCCGAACCTCGCCCGCGCGGCGCGCGCGGCAATGGAGATCGGCCCCGGCATCGTCGTCGCGAAGCGCGGCGAGTACGGCGCGGTTCTGTTCTCGCCCGAGGGGTTCTTCGCGATCCCCGGCTACCTGCTCGAGGAGGTCCGCGACCCGACCGGCGCCGGCGACAGCTTCGCCGGCGGCTTCCTCGGCTATCTCGACGGCGCGGAAGCCCACGACGGCGGGGAGCGCGAGCTGCGCCGCGCGATGGCCTACGGCTCGGTGCTCGCCTCGTTCAACGTCGAGGACTTCGGCACCGAGCGCGTCCAGCGTCTGACACGCGGGGAGATCGACGAGCGGCTGGCGGCGTTCAAGCGCCTGACTCACTTCGAGGAGGGCGACTGAGGCACCCTGGTGGGCCGCGTAACGCGGTACTGGCTGGGTAAGGAGACGGCTCCGTTGGGTTGGCCGGTCGCGTAGCCGCGTAGTTGGCGCCTTTTTGTGGGCGCCCATTACCAGCCAATTCACCGCTCGCGCGACCACCGCGCCGACGGAGGCCGGTTGCGCTCAGGTGAGATACTGCGCCTGACCCCGCAAACTCCGGCCGAGGAGGACGAGGTGGCGACCAAGCAGCAGGCCCAGGAGGCGACGCGCGAGCAGGCCAAGGCGGCTGATGCCGACAAGGCCAAGGCCGACAGCTCTGAGGACGGGGCCGGCGCCAGCGGCGACTCCCTGTCGATCACCGACAACCGGACCGGCAACTCCTACGAGCTCGAGATCACCGAAGGGACCGTGCGGGCGATGGACCTGCGCCAGATCAAGGTCTCCGAGGACGACTTCGGGCTGATGGCCTACGACCCGGCGTTCACCAACACCGCATCGTGCCGCTCGGCGATCACCTACATCGACGGCGAGGCGGGCATCCTCCAGCATCGCGGGATCCCTGTCGAGCAACTCGCGGAGCACTCCAGCTACCTCGAGGTCGCCTACCTGGTCATCTTCGGCCAGCTTCCGACCAAGCCCCAACTCGAGCGCTGGACCTTCGACGTCACGCACCACACCTTCGTCCACGAGGACATAAAGAAGTTCCTCGAAGGCTTCCGCCACGACGCCCACCCGATGGGGATGCTGCTCGCCTCGGTAGGGGCGCTCTCGACCTTCTATCCGGACGCGAAGCAGATCGACGACCCGGAGGAGCGCTACATGGCGGCGATCAGGCTGATCGCGAAGATGCCGACCCTGGCCGCCTTCGCCTACCGCCACAGCATGGGGCTCCCCTATTTCTATCCCGACAACGAGCTCAGCTACTCGGAGAACTTCCTCTCGATGCTGTTCAAGATGGAGAACACCTACAAGCCCGACCCGCGGCTCGCCAAGGCGCTCGACATCCTCTTCATCCTGCACGCCGACCACGAGCAGAACTGCTCGACCAATGCCGTTCGGGGTGTGGGCTCGTCGCAGGTCGACCCCTACTCGGCCGTCGCCGCCGGCGTCGCGGCGCTCTACGGCCCGCTGCACGGCGGAGCCAACGAGGCGGTACTGAGGATGCTTCGCCGAATCGAGACCCCGGACAACATCCCCGACTTCCTCGAGGGCGTCAAGAATCGCGACGAGAAGCTGATGGGCTTCGGCCACCGCGTCTACAAGAACTACGACCCGCGGGCCCGGATCATCAAGTCACACGTCGACGAGGTGCTGGCCGCGACGGGGGACAACCCGCTGCTCGACATCGCGATGGAACTCGAGAAGCGCGCGCTCGACGACGACTACTTCACGTCGCGGAAGCTCTACCCCAACGTCGATTTCTACTCGGGCCTTATCTACGAGGCCCTCAACATCCCCACCGAGATGTTCACGGTGATCTTCGCGATCCCGCGCACCGCGGGCTGGGTCGCGCAGTGGCTCGAGATGATCGACGACCCCGAGCAGAAGATCGCCCGGCCGCGGCAGATCTACACCGGCAAGCGCGACGAGGACTACGTCGCGCCGTGGGATCGCAAGGGGCCGGAGAAGATCACCGGCCCGCCGGCGCGGCGGCCGAAGCGACCGCGGCGCGGGGCCTGAAAAGGCCCTGCAAGCACGCATTATGGGCGCCTGGCGGCTGACGGTCCGCCACGGCTCGCAGGTCGAGCGCGAGCGCTACGAGACGCTCGACGACGCCCTGGCCCAGCTCCAGCGGCGCGCCGAACAGATAAGGGCCGGTGGCGGGCTCGAGGAGGCGGCGATGCTGCGCACCTACGAGCCGGGCGAGCAGGTCGAGGCGCGGCTGGAGTTGACTGGATCGGGGCTGGTGCGCCGGCCCGAGGCGGGCCTCGACGTGATGGGTGACGGAGCGCTGGTCCCCTACCGCGGCGCGATCTTCAAGCGCCGCCTGGAGTCGCGCAGCGCCAACGCCTACGAGGCCGTGAGAAGGACGCTCGAACGATGAGCTCTGAGGACGACCGCCTGGAGCTGGGACGCGAGGTCGAGGGCGTCGAGGTGGGGCGGCGGGCGCGTCTGCCTCGCAACGCGGAGCCTCCCTACGCGGTGTTCGTCAACGGCGTACGCCAGCGCGAGGGCCCCGACTACCGGGTCGAGGGCCGCGAGATCGTCTTCAAGCGTCCGATCGTCAAGGAAGGCAAGGTGAGCGGGCTGCGCTGGTTCGCGATGCTGCTCGGCCTGTTCGGGACGTATCGCCGCCACGAGGTGGTCGACGTCGAGTACCGCCGCGGCGGCAGGGTCGAGCTGGTCTCTGACGTCGAGGTCACCGACTAACTCTTCTTCTTCTTCTTGTGCTTCTTCGTGATCTTCCAGCGGCGATCCGCGGGCGTCGGGTCGGCGTTCCCCGCCGCGTCGATGGCGCGTACGGCGAAGACGTGCTTGCCGCGCCTGAGCCCCTTGAGCTTCACGGGTGAGGTGCA
>DASPWW010000024.1:0-3329 GCA_035637595.1 Solirubrobacterales bacterium
GCCGGTCAGCGCGACGCGGCGGTCGGTCACGTCGAGCACCGGGTCGCCGGGCACGAGCGAGGCGGTGTGGCCGTCGGGGCCGAGCCCGAGGTGGACGATGTCGACGCTGTCGGGCAGCGACGCCTCGTAGCGCGCCGCGGCCGCGTCGAGGTCGTCGTCAGTGACCGGCATCGGCCGCAGCCGCTCGGCGGCGGCGGGCGGCAGGTGCTCGAGCATGTGGGTGAGGTTTCGATCCTGGTCGCCGTCCGGGGCCACGCGCTCGTCGACCTGGAAGACATCGGTGGCGCTCCAGTCGATCTCCTGGTCTAAGAGCAGCTCGAACATCCGCAGCGGCGAGCTGCCGCCGCTCAGCGCGAGCGAGAAGTCGCCGCGGTCCGCGACCGCCGCTCGCGCCGCCTCGCCGATCAACTCGGCCGCTCGCCGTGCGGCCGCATCGGAATCGGCGAACGCCTCCTGCCTCAGTCCTTCTTCTCCTCGTGGCCGCCGAACTGCCTTCGCATCGCCGAAAGCGCCTTGTCGGCGAAGTCGTCAAGCCCGCGCGAGGCGAAGCGCGAGTACAGCGCCTCGCTCAGGACCGGCGCCGGGACGCCCTCCTCGATCGCCGCGATCGAGGTCCAGCGGCCCTCGCCGGAGTCCGAGACCCGGCCCTCGAAATCGCTCAGGTCGGGCGACTGGCGAAGCGCCGCGGCGGTGAGGTCGAGCAGCCACGACCCGACGACGCTGCCGCGCCGCCACACCTCGGCGACCTCGGCGACGTCGATGTCGTAGCGGTAGAACTCGGGGTGCTCCAGGGGGGCGGTCTCGGCGTCGGCCTCGCGGGCGCGCTCGCCGATGTCGGCGTTGCGCAGGATGTTGAGGCCCTCGGCGTAGGCGGCCATCAGTCCGTACTCGATCCCGTTGTGGACCATCTTCACGAAGTGGCCCGCCCCGCTGGGGCCGCAGTGCAGATAGCCCTGCTCGGCCGGAGCAGCGTCGCCGGAGCGCCCCGGCGTGCGCTCGGCGGCTTCCACCCCCGGGGCCAGGGCCGCGAAGATCGGCTCGAGGCGCGTCACCGCCTCGTCGGGCCCGCCGATCATCAGGCAGTAGCCGCGCTCGAGGCCGAACACGCCACCGCTCGTGCCGCAGTCGATGTAGTCGATCCCCCTCGCGCCCAGCTCGCCGGCGCGGCGGATGTCGTCGCGGTAGTAGGAGTTGCCGCCGTCGATGATCGCGTCACCGGCCTCGAGGCGTCCCCCCAGCTCGGCCACGGTGTCCTCGGTGATCTTTCCGGCCGGGACCATCACCCACGCGGCGCGGGGTGCAGAGAGCTTGGCGACGAAGTCGTCGAGCGAGTCGGCTCCCGTCGCACCCTCGCCGGCGAGCCCCTCGACGGCCTTGGCGTCGACGTCGTAGACGACGCACTCGTGGCCCGCGCGCATCAGCCGCCGCACGATGTTCGCGCCCATCCGCCCAAGGCCGACCATGCCGAGCTGCATCGCGCGGATCCTACGAAAACGGGCGAGAGGGCTAGGCTGCCGGGCCAGCGTGGGCACCAGCGCCGACAACCTCGTCATCTTCGGGATCAGCGGCGACCTGGCCAAGAAGATGACCTTCCAGTCGCTCTACCGGATGGAGCGCCGCGGCGAGATCGCGTGCCGGATCGTCGGCGTGGCGATCGACGACTGGAGCGACGAGCAGCTTCGCGATCACGCCCGCGACGCCGTCCACGCCGAGGTCGACGACGTCGACGACGAGGTCCTCGCAAAACTCCTGGAGCGGCTCACCTACCTGAACGGCGACTACACCAAGGACGAGACCTACGAACGCCTGCACGAGACGCTCGGCGACTCGCGCGACCCGGTCTTCTATCTCGAGATCCCGCCGTCGCTGTTCGCCGAGGTCGTGCGGCGGCTGGGCGCCGCGGGGCTCGTCGACACCGCCAGGGTGGTGATCGAGAAGCCGTTCGGACACGACCTGGCGTCGGCGCGCGAGCTCAACAGCGAGCTCCACGAGGTCCTCGGCGAAAGCCAGATCTTCCGGATCGACCACTTCCTCGGCAAGGAGCCGGTGATGGACATCCTCTACCTGCGGTTCGCGAACTCCATCCTCGAGCCGATCTGGAACCGCCGCTACGTGGACTCGGTCCAGATCACGCTCGCCGAGGACTTCGGGGTCGAGGACCGGGGGCGCTTCTACGACCCGGTCGGCGCGCTGCGCGACGTGGTCCAGAACCACCTGCTTCAGGTGCTGGGGCTGGTCGCGATGGAGCCCCCGTCGGGGGGAGGAGGCGACATCGACCCCGTCCGCGACCGCAAGATCGACCTCTTCAGGGCGATGCCGTCCGCGGACCCGAGCCGCTACGTCCGCGGCCAGTACGACGGCTACCTGGGCGTCGACGGCGTCGCCCCGGACTCGACCACCGAGACGTTCGTCGCCCTGCGCCTCGCTGTCGACAACTGGCGCTGGGACGGCGTCCCGTTCTTCATCCGGGCGGGAAAGGAGCTGCCGGTCGACTCGACGGAGGTCCGGGTGATCTTCCGCGAGCCGCCGCGGCTCGGCATCGGGGGGCGCATCAGCCCCGATCCCGACGAGCTGGTGCTGCGGATCAAGCCCGACCCCGGCGCCGAGCTGTGCCTGCTGGCCAAGCGGGCCGGCCACGATGCCCTTCAGCGGGTCCACCTCGACCTGCTGTTCGAGGAGCAGGTCGGAGACCAGCCCGAGCCCTACGAGCGCCTGCTGCGCGACGCGCTCGACGGCAACCCGCAGCTCTTCCCGAGCCAGGACGCAATCGAGGAGACGTGGCGAATCGTCCAGCCGCTGCTCGACCAGCCGTGCGATCTCGACGTCTACGAGAAGGGGAGCTGGGGTCCCGAGAACGCGAGCCACCTGCTGACGGGCCACGGCGGCTGGCGGACGCCGTGGCTGCCATGACCGCGCCGTGCGACGACGGCCGCTGCTGAGCGGGACCCCGCGCTACCTACACTTGGTCCAGCGATGCGAGCTGGACGCCTGACGATGAGCTCGACCGAGAGCGCCGGCGAGCGCTGGGGCGGCTTTGGCACGCCCGCGCCCGAGCCGGCGCCGGGTCCCGAAGGCCAAGAGCCGATTCATCCCGGCTCGGGCCGCGGCGACTGGCGCAAGCGGGTCTGGGGGCCGATCGCGGCGGTCGGCCTCGTCCTCGTCAAGCTCGGCACGAAGCTCAAGGCGATCCTGATCCTGCTGCCCAAGCTCAAGCTGTTCACCACCTCGGGCTCGATGCTGGTCTCGATCGGCGCCTACGCGCTGATCTGGGGCTGGAAGTTCGCGGTCGGGTTCGTGCTGCTGCTGCTCGTCCACGAGCTGGGACACGT
>DASPWW010000025.1:0-18230 GCA_035637595.1 Solirubrobacterales bacterium
GGGGAAGAGGAGGTGACGCAGATGACGTTCGGCTCGTCGTACTCGCACGGATACCAGTCGAAGCCCGGCGCGTCGAGGTCGTGTCCGCTGCCGCCGAGGGATCCCGCCGCGAACACGAACAGCGTGTTCGGGTGGTCGTGGATCACCTGCCGTTCGGGTGCGGAGGGACTGTGGAGACCGCCGTAGCTGCCGTTGACGATCTGCGCGCCCTGGTCGGCGGCGTACGCGAGCGCATCGATGCCGTTGGCGGTGGTGATCCCGCCCTGCGCGTCGGCCGCCTTGACCGGCAGCAGCTTGGAGTTCCAGCTGACGCCGGCCATTCCGAACTTGTCGTTGCCCCGGGCGCCGATCACCCCCGCGACCGACGTCCCGTGGCCATTGTCGTCGGACGCATCGTCGTCTCCGTTGACGAAGTCATGGCCGGGCAGGACGTTGCCCGCCAGGTCCGGTTGGGTCGGGTCGATCCCGCTGTCCACCACGGCTACGACGACGTTCGGAGAGCCGGTTGTGATGTCCCACGCCTGGGGCGCGTCGATGTCGGCGTCGAAGGTCCCCGCTCCGAGGTTCTCGCTGATCTTCTGCCCGGTGTTGTGCAGCCCCCACTCGCGCCAGAGCAGCGGGTCGTTCGGAACGCCGCTGAGGTGGTCGATGTAGTTGGGCTCCGCGTAGGCGACGGCCGAGACGCGCTCGAGCTGCGCCTGCTCCCGGGCGACGGAAGCGCCCGACGGAAGGTCGATCAGCGACACGCCGGGGAGCGGCAGCTTCTCGGCGACGCTGGCGCCGAACCGCTCGAGCACGCTGGCCCGCTCCAGCGGCGTCGAGTCAGGTTGGAAGCGGACGATCAGCTGACCGGGGACGAACCGTGGCTGGGAAGGGCCCGGCGCCTCGGCGTGCGCCCGAGCTGGGGCCGCCAGCACCAACACGAGCAGGACTCCGGCGGCCGTCATGCTCGCGAGCGTCAGGCGATCGCGGCGAGACCCCCATCGAGTCCTCTGCTGGCTCAGGCTTGCCTCCTATCGTCGCTGACACCGCGCCTCGGAACGGTGGCAAGCACGCACGAATCACCCACAGACGCCGCGGATTCGGATTGACTAGTTCCCGGCGGTGGGCCGGCATAAACCTGCCAAATGGCGCTCGGCCGTCCCTATGCGCCGCGTGGCCTCCGCTTGCGAAGCCGCTTGAAGTCGCGCCAGCCTCGGGTGTTGGCGACCTGGCTGGCGGTCAGCCAGGCGCGCCGGGCGGTGGCGATCCCGTAGGCCATGTTGGCGAGCAGCGTGTCGACGCCGTGCGCGTCGGTGTTGACGACGATCGTGGCCCCGGCCTCGGAGGCCAGCCGCGCGTAGCGCTCCGGGAGGTCGCGCCGGTTGGGGTTGGCGTTGATCTCGAGCATCGTGCCGGTGCGCGCCGCCGCCTCGACGATGCGCTCGACGTCGATCTCGTAGCCGCGGCGGCGGAGGATCATCCGTCCCGTCAGATGGCCGATGCAGTCGACGAGCGGGTTCTCGATCGCGGCGACGATGCGGTCGGTCATCTCTCGCTTCGGCATCCGGAAGGACGTATGGACGCTCGCCATCACCCAGTCGAGCTCGGCAACCAGCTCGTCCGGGTAGTCGAGCGAGCCGTCCGGCAGGATGTTGACCTCCGAGCCGGCGAGCAGCTTGAAGCGCGGCAGCTTGGCGTCGAGGGCGCGGACCTCCGCGATCCGCTCGGCAAGGCGCTTCGCTGGGACGTCGTTTCCGAAGCCGTGGGTCGCCGAGTGGTCGGTGACGGCGAGGTAGGCGTAGCCGCGCTCGCGCGCCGCCCGCGCCATCTCCTCGAGCGAGTTGCGCCCATCCGACAGCGTCGTGTGGCAGTGGAGGTCGCCACGCACGTCGTCGAGGCTGACCAGGTCTGGCAAGGTTCCCTGCTCGGCGGCACGCAGCTCCCCGTTGCCCTCGCGCAGCTCGGGCTCGATGTAAGCGAGGTCGAGTGCCTCGTAGAGCTCCTGCTCGGTCGCGCAGAGCGTCACCTTGCCGGTCTCGACGTCGGTGATCCCGTGCTCGGAGACCGACAGCCCGCGGGCCACGGCGCGCTCGCGCAGCTCGACGTTGTGCTTCACCGACCCGGTGAAGTGCTGCAGCAGGTTGCCGAAAGCGGCGGGCTCGGCGACCCGCATGTCCACCTTGATCCCCTGGTGGGTGACGATCCGGGCACCGACCTCGCCCGCCGACCCGGACACGGCGGCAAGCGGGTGGGCGGCGAGCGCCTCGGCGAGGGCAGTGGGATCCTTGGCGGTCGCGATCAGGTCGATGTCCTTGCAGGTCTCGGCCCAGCGCCGCGCCGAGCCGGCGACCTCGACCGCTGCCGCTCCAGGCACCTCGCGCAGCCCCGCCGCTAGCTCCTCGGCGACCGGGAGGACCTTCGAGAGCAGGCGACGCTCGGCGACCCCCTCCTGCTCCAGCCGGCCGACCGAGGCGAGGATGTTCTCCTCCGCCTTCGGCCCGAGTCCCTTGATGTCGCGCAGCGCGCCCGCCGCGGCGGCCTCCTTGAGCTGTTCGAGCGTCGCGATGCCGCGCTCGTCGTACAACCGCTTCGCGGTCTTGGCGCCGAGGCCCGGAACGTGCGTGACCTCGATGAGCGAGGGCGGGAACTTCTGCTTCAGCTTGTCGGCGGACGGGATCGAGCCCTCGTCGAGCAGCACGACGATCTTCTCCTGCAGCGTCTTGCCGATCCCCGGAAGCTCGGTCGCCCTGCCCGCGCGCGCGAGCTCGGCGACCGACACAGGGCTGTCCCGCACGACCCTTGCCGCCTCGTGGTAGGCGATCACGCGGTAGCGCACTGCGCCGTCCAGCTCGTACAGCGTGCCGAGCTCGTCGAGGGCGGCGGCGATCTCCGTGTTGCGCATACCCCTAAGTTATTGCCGCCTTGTCCGTCCCCGAACCCGTATGGGTCGTGGTCCCGACCTACAACGAGGCCGAGACGATCGAGCCTCTGGTGCGTGCCGTGCTCGCGGTGCTACCCGAGTCGAGGGGCGTGCTGATCGTCGACGACTCGTCCCCCGACGGCACAGGCCGGATCGCGGACAGGCTGGCCGCCGAGCACGACGAGGTCGAGGTCATGCACCGTCCGGTGAAGCGCGGGATCGGGCCCGCCTACCTGGCGGGGTTCCGCAACGTGCTCGACGGCGGTGCCGCCCTCGTCGTCCAGATGGACGCGGACTTCTCGCATGACCCCCAGGACGTGCCGCGGCTGATCGCGGCGGCTTCGAGCGCCGATCTGGTCGTCGGCTCCCGCTACGCGCCCGGGGGGCGCATCCTCGACTGGGGGCCGGGGCGGCTCGCGATGAGCCGCTGGGGAAGCGCTTACGCCCGGACCGTCCTCGGACTGCGCGTGCGAGACATGACCAGCGGGTTCAAGTGCTGGCGCCGGCGCACGCTCGAGGCGATCGACCTCGGCTCGATCGGCTCGCATGGCTACGCCTTCCAGGTCGAGATGACCTATCGGGCGGTGGGCGCGGGCTTCGAGGTCGTCGAGGTCCCGGTCACCTTCCGCGACCGCCACGTCGGCGAGTCGAAGATGACCGGATCGATCGTCGTCGAGGCGGCGCTGAAGGTGCCGGCGCTGCGGCTGGGGCGGCGCGTCCGGCGAACTCCGGCTGGCGGCACCTTACTTTAGTTTGTATAGTATTGGACAGCGAACATCGTGCCCGGATTGATAAGAACACGGACGAGGTAGGAGAAACGCAAGTGACCGGCAAGCTCCCCGACGTAACCGACTCAAGCTTCCAGAGCGAGGTCCTCGAGGCCAACGGCCCCGTCCTCGTCGACTTCTGGGCGCCGTGGTGCGGCCCATGCCGGGTCGTCCACCCGATCCTCGAGGAGATCTCCAACGAGCGCGACGACCTGCGGATCGTGTCGATAAACGTCGACGAGAACCAGCAGACGGCCGCCCGGTTCGAGATCCTCTCGATTCCGACGCTGCTGCTGTTCAAGGACGGCGAGATCGCCAAGCGCGTGATCGGCGCGCTGCCGAAGAAGCGCCTCGAGGCCGAGCTCGAGCCGGCGCTCGCGTAGCCCTCAACCGCCCGACTCGAGCCGGTCGATCGCGTCCTTGGCCTCCTTGAGGCCGAGGCCGGTGCGCTCGCGGTAGCGCTTGATCGCCTCGATCTTGTTGTCCGCCTGGACCAGCGGCAGCAGGTCGGATGCATCCGCGGGGTCGGGCTCGTCGCCGAACCCCCAGCGCTCGGGCTGCTCGATGCTCGAGCACACGTTCGAGGTCCGGGCAAAGGACGCGGGCAACAACGTCGAGGGCTCTCCCGCCTCAGACGGCTGGAAGGTCAAGAAGACGAGGAAGAAGTAGGCGGCTTAGCCGGCCCGCTCTACGGCGATCCGCAGCTCGCGACCCTCGATCGAGGTCGAGTCAGGGGCGGCGGCCCCGTCATAGGCGACCGAGGTCGCGAGCGTCTCGCCGGCGACGTAGTCCTCGAAGGCGCGCGCCGCGTCGAGCAACTCGGCGTCGCCGCCCAGCGTCAGCGAGATCCGGTCCGTGATCTCCAGCCCGGCCTCCCTGCGCGCGTTCTGGACCGCGTGGACGACCTCGCGCGCAAGCCCCTCACGGCGCAGCTCGTCGTCCAGCTCGAGCGCCAGCGCCACGGCGCGTCCGGCCTCGGCCTCGACCTGATAGCCGTCGAGTGGCTGCATGACGAGAGTGACGTCCTCGGGCTCGAGCTGGTGCTCCGATCCGTCGACCTGGATCCCGAGCCGGCGCTTGCCGGCCGTGGCCTCGGCGACCGAGGCCGGATCGAGCGCGGCGACGGCGGCCGCGACCTGGGGCATGTGCTTGCCGAACCGGGGGCCGAGCGAGCGGTAGTTGGGCTTAGCCTCGTAGCGCACGAGCTCGGCCTCCTCGGCGACGAACTCGAGCTTCTTGACGTTCAGCTCGCTTGCGACGAGCTCCGACAGCCGCTCGATGGCGTCGCGCTCAGCGCCCTTCGCGACTACGACGGCCTTTCGCAGCGGCTGGCGGACCTTCACCCGCGCCTGGGCGCGGGCGGCACGGCCGAGCTCGACGGCGCGACGGGCGGCATCCATCCCGAGCTCGAGGTCGGCGTCGAACAGCGCCTCGTCGGGCTCGGGGTAGTCGCGCAGGTGGACCGAGTCAGGCAGCTCGCCGTGCTCCTCGGCAGCGCCGCCCGACAGGTTGACGTGGATCTCGTCGGCAAGGAACGGGGTGAAGGGGGCGAGCAGCGCGGCGACCTCGAGCAGGCAGTGGCGCAAGGTCGCGAACGCGGCGCCGTCGCCCTCCCAGAAGCGCCGCCGTGACAGCCGCACGTACCAGTTGGAGAGCTCGTCGACGTAGGCGGCGATCGCCTGGCCCGCGCGGGTCGAGTCGTAGGTGTCGAGGTAGTCGGCCGCCAGCCGCTTCGTCGTCTGGAGCCGCGACATCGCCCAGCGGTCGAGGTCGCTTGCCTCGCCGGCGGCCGGAGCGCTCGCCGGATCGGAGGGCTCCAGTCCTTCGGCGTTCGCGTACAGCACCCAGAACGAGTACGTGTTCCAGAGCGTCAGCATGAAGTGGCGCACCGAGTCGCCGACCGTCTCGACCGAGAACCGGTATCCGGCCCACGGCTGCTGCGACGTCAGGTAGTACCAGCGAAACGCGTCGGCGCCGTGCCGGGAGATGACGTCGGCGGGCTCCACGACGTTGCCGCGGCTCTTCGACATCTTGTAGCCCTCGGGATCGAGGATCAGCCCCAGGCAGACGCAGTGCCGGTAGCTCGACGTGTCGAACAAGAGCGTCGAGACGGCGAGCAGCGAGTAGAACCACCCACGCGTCTGGTCGATCGCCTCGCAGATGAACTCGGCCGGGAAGCGCTCCTCGAAGAGCTCGGACCCCTCGAAGGGATGGTGGAACTGCGCGAACGGCATCGCGCCGGAGTCGAACCACGCGTCGATCACCTCGGGGACCCGCCGCATCTCGCCGCCGCACGACTCGCAGGTCAGCGTGACCTCGTCGATGAACGGCCGGTGGATGTCATCGGGGACCGTCCCTCCCCGCTCGCGCAGGTCGTCCATCGAGCCGGCGCAGAAGCGCTCCTCGCAGTCCTCGCCGGTGCACTCCCAGATCGGCAGGGGCGTTCCCCAGTAGCGCTCGCGCGACAGTGCCCAGTCGACGTTTCCCTCGAGCCATTTGCCGAACCGCCCGTGCTTGATGTGCTCGGGATGCCAGTCGATCTGCTCGTTGGCGGCCAGCATCCGCTCGCGCACGTCGGTGGTGCGTACGTACCAGCTCGACTTCGCGTAGTAGAGCAGCGGTGTGTCACAGCGCCAGCAGTGCGGATAGGCATGGTGGTAGGTCTCGGCGCGGTACAGCCTGCCGCGCTCGCGAAGCGCCTCGACGATGTCGGGATCGGCGTCCTTGACGTAACGCCCCGCGAAGTCCGTCACCCGATCGTCGAAGGTCCCGTCCCCGCGTACGGGGTTCTGGAGCTTGATCCCGTACTGCTCGCCGAGCCTGAAGTCGTCCTCCCCGAACGCGATCGCGGTGTGCACGAGCCCGGTTCCCTCGGTCGTGGTCACGAAGTCGGCCTCGAGCACTGTGTGGCCGAGCTCGCCGTAGTCGGAGATGTAGGGGAACGGTGGCTCGTACGCGGTGCCGGTGAGCGCCGAGCCCGGGAAGCGAGCCAGGACCTCCGCCTCCTCGCCTAGAACGCGCTCGACGAGCGAAGCGGCGAGCACGAGAACCTCGTCCGAATCCGCGGGGCGCGCCCGCACGTACTCGATCTCGGGCCCGACCGCGACCGCGGCGTTGGAGATCAAAGTCCACGGGGTCGTCGTCCAGACGAGCAGGCTGTCGCCCTCGCGCATCGCGGTCTCGGGGCGCTCGTCGCCGGGCGGGACCGAGAGCACGGGGAGCTTGACGTATACGGACGGGTCCTCGACGTCCTTGTAGCCGAGTGCGACCTCGTGCGAGGACAGCGCTGTCCCGCAGCGCGGGCAGTACGGCACGACCTTGTTTCCCTCGTACAGGCGCCCGTCGTCCCAGATCCGCCGCAGCGCCCACCACACCGACTCGATGTACTCGTTGGTCAGCGTGACGTACGGGTCGTCGAGGTCGATCCAGAACCCGATCCGCTCGGTGAGCCGGTTCCAGTCCTCGACGTAGCGGAACACCGACTCGCGGCAGCGGGCGTTGAACTCGGCGATCCCGTAGGCCTCGATGTCGGCCTTCGAGGCAAGGCCCAGCTCGCGCTCGATCTCGAGCTCGACCGGCAGCCCGTGGCAGTCCCACCCGGCCTTGCGCGGCACCCGATAGCCGCGCATCGTGCGGTAGCGGGGATAGATGTCCTTGAAGACGCGCGACAGGACGTGGTGGGAGCCGGGCCTGCCGTTGGCCGTGGGTGGCCCCTCGTAAAAGCTCCAGGTCGGGGCGCCCTCGCGCTGCGCGAGGGAGCGATGGAACACGTCGTTCTCGCGCCAGCGCTCGAGGATCCGCTGCTCGAGCTCGGGGAACGACTGCCTTGGATCGACGGGGCGAAATCCGCTCACGAGCGCGGATTCTGCCAGCGCCCGCTCGTCGACCGCGTGCGTGGCCTCACCAGACGACGAGGATGTCGCCCGGATCAGACCGCTTAGCATCTCCCCGATGCGACGCCTCCTGGCTCTCGCGGCCGCCGCTGCGGCGATCATCGGGGCCGGTTGCTCGTCCGAGGATGAGGGGACGCCGGAGGCATGTCTGGCGCCGGCGAGCGCGTACCGCGACGCGCTCGAAGACGCACCGGGCCCGGTCGCACTCGACGGGGCGATCGCCGTGAGCGGCTGCCTGCCTCCCGGGCAGGGCGCCGCCGACCTCGCCCAGGTCGGCCAGGCCATGGTCGAGGCGGCGACGCAGCTCAACGGCGCCGCGCGACGCGATCCCGGCGGCGGCGGCGCGGTCGCGCTCGGATACCTCGTCGGCGCCGCGCAGAAGGGGGCCTCGGCGACCGGCGGCATCCACGCCGATCTGCTGCGCCGGCTCGACGCCGCGGCGCAGTTCAGCCCTGGCGGCAAGCCCCTGCCCGCCGGCTTCGAGCGCGGGTACGCAAAGGGCTATACGGCCGGCCTGGAAACCGGCTGAGGGAGCCGTAATGGAGATCGAGGAGTACGCGCGGATCGCCGACGCCGAGCGGCACCACTGGTGGTACCGCTCGATGCCGGCGCTGATCAGCACCGTTCTCGGGCCGCTGCTGCGGCCCGGGATTCGCATCCTCGACGCCGGCTGCGGCCCGGGGGCGAACTACCCCTGGTTGAGTCGGTACGGGGAGGTCGTGGGAGCCGACTACTCGCCCGAGGCGGTGCGGCTCGCGCGCGAGCGCCACCCCGAGATGGAGGCGGTCGAGGCGGACATAACGGAGCTTCCGTTCGAGGACGCGTCGTTCGACCTGACGATCGAGGTCACGGTGCTGACGGTGGTCGAGGACGACCGCCGCGCGGTCGCCGAGCTCGCCCGGGTCACGCGCCGGGGCGGCGCCGTGCTGCTGCTCGAGCCCGCGATCCCGCGCCTGCGGCGCGACCACGACGCCGTACAGGGCACCGTCCGGCGCTATCGCCTCGGCGATCTCGGGTCGCTCGCGACCGGCGCCGGGCTGACGGTGCGCCGCTCCACGTACGCCAACTCCTTTCTCGTCGCGCCCGCCGTCGCGCTCGCGGTCGCCCAGCGCTTCAAGCGCTCGGCGGCGCGACCGAGGTCGGATCTCGAAAGCGACCGGTTGGGCGGGCTCTTCGGCACCCTGGCGGCAGCCGAGCGGCGTCTGCTGGCGCGGCGCGACGTCCGGTTCGGCCTCTCGGCGATCGTGGTCGCCGAGCGCTCCTGACGAGCTACCGGCAGCGCTCGTAGATCAGATGGACGAAGAAGTGGTCGACGAGGCAGAAATGCTGCGCGAGCACCTGACTCGCCTCGCCCGAGCCCGGCTCGGCGTTCGGGGTCAGCTGGGTGAAGTCGGGCAGCGTTCCCAGCACGACGACGTCGGCTGAGGCGATGTCGTCGGCGAGCCGGGAGCCCTCGCGGTTCGCGGTCCCGGGGGTCATCGTCAGGTAGTACGTGCCGGGCTCGAGCTCGGGCAGCAGGTGGTAGAGGTAGGTGTCGTCGTAGAAGGTCAGCCGGAGGTCGTCGGGCCCGACCACGATGCGATCGCCCGGATCGGTGATCCGGTCGATCACCGCGAGCGTTTCCTCGGCCTCGTGGGCCTCCTGTCCGGTCGACAGCGGGAAGCTGCGCGACCCGTGATTGGCCTCGCGGATGTCGGCGCCGACGTCCTCGGCCCAGGGCGGCCACTGGAAGGCGCGGCCGTAACCGGGCTTGATCGGCTCAACGTAGCTCCATGCGAGCGCCGCGACGATGACCGCCGTAGCCGCCGCCGGGACGAGGCTGCGAAGCCGGACTCGCAAGCGTGGACCCGCGACGGCAATGAGGGCGTACGGAACGACCGGCACGGCGACGCAGCCGACCTCGATCAGGTGTACCGCCCCGGCGCGGCCCAGCGCCTGCGGCGCGAGCCCGAAGCAGAACAGCGCCAGCGCCGCGACCCGCCGGGCGTCGGGGCTGCGCGGCGAGCGTCGCCACAACGAAACGGCGCAGAGGGCCAGCACCGCGACCGCGAGGGCGACGAGCACCATCAACCTTGCCTCCTGGGGCAGATCCGGTGGGAACGGGCGCGTCGACTGTGGGGCGCTGCGGAAGAAGGCGTCGACGACGAGGTTCTGCAGCACCGGGCTGGGGCCGGCGAGGACCGTGTGGACCAGCAGCGGCAGGATCCCGATCACCGCGCCGATCAGCAATCGTTTGATTGCCGCCATCGGGTGGCCGATCAGCAGCGGCACGGCGCCCAGCAGCAGCGCGGCGCCGAACTGCGGCCGGTAGGCGATCGCCAGGCCGCCGGCGACGCCGGCGAGCACGAAGAGGCGCCCCCTCGCGCGGGGGGTGGTCGTGGCGCGGGTGAGCAGGAACAGTCCCGCGATCGCCAGCGCCAACCCGCCGAAATAGGCGAACGCCGCGAGGCCGAGGGTGAACATCAGCGTCCCGGAGATCAGCGCGGCGGCGACCGCCACCACGAGCCCGGCGGGAGACGCGAGCGCGAATACCCCGGCGATGATCGCCAGCCGGTAGACGAAGCCGACGCCGCGCTCGATGACGACATCGGGCTCGGTGACGTCGTAGATGCCGGCCAGCAGGTAGGTGTTGGCCGGACCGTAGAAGCTCTCGAAGTCGCGGTTCGGGAGGTCGCCATCGAGCACTCGCTCGGGTTCGACGAGCAGCAGGCCCTCGTCCATCGCGGGGGCCGGGTCGGTATGCGTCGGAAGGAGCGGGAATGCCATCACCGCCAGCGTCAGGGCCAGCGCAACGCCGCAGCCGCGGCGGGTCGGCCGCTCGAGCCAGGCGTCGATACGCCGCAGAATCGGCGTCTGTGACCCGCGGTCCGAGGTCACCGCCAACCCAGGTCGACCACTACGCTTGCCCGGTGACGGGTGCGTCGGTTCCGCCGAGCCTCGCCGACTCCGCCATGGCGCGGATCAGCCCCGGTGTGCGCCGGGCGCTGCTGGCATCGCTGGCGGCTCTCGTCGCGATGGGCATCGCCCTGGCCGCGCTCACGCAGTGGGGCCAGTTCCCCGACGTGGACCTTCGCTTTGCCCCGGGCTGGGCCATGCTCGCGATCCTGGGATTCCTGGGGTCGGAGCTCATTCACGCCACGCTGTGGCGGCTCGTCCTGCGCCGGCTGGGGGGCGAGATAGAGCCGCTCGCCGGGCTGCGGGTTTGGTGCCTGTCGTCGCTGGGCCGCTACCTGCCCCCCGGGCTGCTGATGCCGGCGATCCGCGTCGCGGGCGCCTCCGGGGCCGGGATCGCCGCGCGCGTCACCCTGGCGAGCATGGCCTACGAGGCCGCGTTCTCGGTGCTCGGGGCGCTGGTCGTCTCGACATTGCTGCTCACGGAGGTCTCCGAGCTGACCACGGTGGTCGCGGGTCTCGGCGCCGCGCTCGTCCTGTTCGTCGCCCTGCATCCCAATGTCTTCGCGCGCCTCTGCAATGCGGTCCTGCGCCGCCTCGGGCGGGACGACCTGCCCGCCGTGCTCGGGGCGCGGACGCTCGCGCCCTTCACTCTCGCCTACGCCGCGTCCTTCACGCTCGTCGGCCTCGGCGTCTTCGCGACCACCGAGGCGCTTCATTCCGTCGACGCGTCGGTTCTGCCCGTCGCCGTGGCGTCGTTCTCGGTCGGCTTCCTGATCTCGCTTGCGGCCTTCTTCCTCCCCGGGGGCTTGGGCGCTCGCGAGGCGGGGCTTGCGGGCGTGCTCAGCCTGTCGATTCCGTTCGAGCTCGCGCTCGCGGTCTCGGTCGCCGTGCGGCTGGTCCAGATCGGGCTCGAGCTCTTGCTCGCGGGCGGGACCACGCTGCTCGCGCGGCGTGCGTCGGCCGTGCCCGCTCCCGGCTGAAACCCCAACCGCGATCCGCGGCCTGCGAGGCGGCCAAGGGCCGGCAGCACGATGAGGCGGGCCCACAGCGTCGCGACGTCCCACAGGCTCCACAGGATGCGCCGCGGGCGAAAGAACTGCGAGCTGCCGTGGGGGCGCTCGAAGTGGTCAACCTCGACCTCGACGCAGCGCGCGCCGGCGTCCTGGAGCCCGCGCACCAGCTCGACGCAGATCGCGCCGCTGTCCTTCTCGAGCCGCAAGGGGCTGATGAACCCGGCGCGCATGAGGCGAAAGTCGCAGTCGATGTCGCGGATCGGCAGCCCGAACAGAAACCCCATCGCGGTCGCATAGACGGCGCCGACGATGCGGCGGTTCAGCGGGTCGGAGCGATAGCGCTTGTAGCCCTGGACCCAGTCGACGTCCGTGACGGCGTGCTCGGCGAGACGCACCAGCTGGGCCGGGTCGTACTGGTGATCGCCGTCGGTGTAGAAGATCCACTCTCCCCGAGCCTCGGCGAACGCCGAGCGCAGCGCGCCTCCATAGCCTCGGTTGACGGCGTGCTCGACGACCCGCAGGCGCGGCTCCCGCGCGGCGACCTCGGCGAGCCGCTCCACCGAGTCGTCGCTCGACCCGTCGTCGACGACGATTATCTCCCCGTCGGCTCCGAGCTCGTCTAGCGCCGTCGCGGCCCGCTCGACCAGCCCCCCGATCGTCTCGGCGTCGTTGTAACAGAGCAGGCAGGCCGAGATCGAGCTCTCGGCGCTCAGGCCAGCGCCGCGCATATCCGCTCCACCTCCCCGTCGCTGAGCTCGGGGTAGCAGGGCAAGCTCACGCAGTGCGCCGCCCACGCCGCTGCGTTGGGGGTCTCGGCGCGCCGAAGCTGCGCGTAGGCGGGCTCGTCGGTGACTGTGCGGGGGTAGTGCACGGGACACTCGAAAGGCATCCGGCCCCGGAAGTCCTCGCGGTCCGGGGGACGGGCGACGCAGAGATGGTAGGCGTGGCGCGGGTGGTCGGGCTGCCACCGCAGTTCGGGGGCCGCGGCGCGATAGGCGGCGGCGATCTCGGCGCGGCGCCGGTTGCCGTCCTCGAGCCGCCGCAGGCCGATACGAAGCGCGGCGGCCTCGAGCTCGGACAGGCGCGAGTTCGTCGCGACCTCCTCGAAGAGGCCGTCGGGTCCCTGCCCGTGGGCGCGCAGGCGCCTCAACCGGTCGGCGAGGACGTCGTCGTCGGTCACCACCGCTCCGCCGTCCCCGATCCCGCCGAGGTTCTTCGTCGGGTAGAAGGAGTAGGCGGCGGCGACCCCGCCCTCGCCGGCGAGCGCGCCGTGCGCGTGCGCGGCGTCCTCGATCACCGGCACGTCGAGGTCGGGCAGCTCCGCGGGGCGGCCGTACAGGTGGACGACGACGACCGCCCGCGTGCGGTCGGTGACCGCCGCCCGAGCGGCGTCGGGGTCCAGCGTCGCGGTGTCGGGATCGACGTCGACGGGAACTGGGGAGGCGCCGCCCGCGCATACGGCGGCGACCGTCGGAATCGCCGTGAAGGCGGGCACGATCACCTCGTCGCCCGGGCCTATGTCGAGCCCGGCCAGGGTCAGCCGCAGGGCATCGGTACCCGAGGCGACTCCGACGGCGTGGCGCCGTCCGGTGAACTCCGCCCACTCGCGCTCGAAATCGGCCAGCTCGGGCCCCCACAGGACGACCCCGGAGGCGAGGATTCGATCGAGGGCCGCGGCGAGCTCGGCCTCGAGCGCCCCGGCGCGCCGGCTCAGGTCGAGGAACGGGATCGTCGCGGCGCTATCCCGCGCGGCGGGCATCTGCGCGCGGGTCAGGCTCGCCACGCGACGCTCGAGCGGTAGTGCTCCAGCGTCTCCGCCAGCCCGTCGGCGAGGCTCCAGGCCGGCTCCCAGCCGAGCATCCGCGTCGCCTTGGAGTAATCGGTCCAGTAGGAATCGATCGCGATCCGCGCCCGGTCCTCGGGCCACGGGGCGGTCACCACCTCGCCCGAGCCGGTGGCGGCGACGATCGCGTGAGCGATGTCGATCAGGCTCTCGTGCTCGTGGTGGCCGATGTTGAACACCTCGCCGTACGCGGACGGGTCGGCGGCGGCGGCGAGCAGCGCGGTCACCGCGTCTTCCACGTAGAGGCAGTCGCGCCGCTGCGATCCGTCGCCGAAAACCGTGATCGTCTCGCCCTCGAGGGCCCGCCGCACGAATGCCGGCAGAAAGCCCTGATGGTCGCCGTCGAGGCGCTGGCGCGGCCCGTAGACGTTGGAGAGCCGCAGCACGCTCGAGGGCATCGCGTGGACGCGGTGATAGAGGCGGTGGAGGCGGTCCGCGGCCAGCTTCGAGACGCCGTTGACGTCGACGGGGTCGAGCGGATGGTTCTCGTCGACCGGCGTCGTCTGCGGGCGACCGTACACCTGGCGCGTCGAGGCGTAGACCACGCTCGCGCCCGGGTTGATCTTGCGCACGTGCTCGAGGAAGGCGAGCTGGCTGCGCGCGTTGATGTCCAGGTCGTGCAGCGGGTCGGTCATCGAGTCGAGGTGCGAGACCTGGCCCGCGAGGTTGAAGACATAGTCCGCGCGCGCGAGCGGCTCGGCGACGCCGGCGTGCTCGGCGATGTCGGAGATCACGATCTCGATCGGCGCGCCCTCGACGTTGAGGCGGTCGCCTCCGTGACGCGGCTCGAGCGAGTCGACGACCGTCACCTGCGCGCCGGCATCGGCGAGCGCCAGCGCGAGGTTCGAGCCGATGAACCCGAGGCCGCCCGTGACCAGGCAATTGCTGCCCGCGTAACGCGAGGCCATCGCCCCAACTGAGTCCTTCATCCGCGACACGGTAGCCGTTACCGATCCACGTCGCCGAGCGGATACGCTGAGAGAGGATGCGCTGCGACAGCGGAGGACGCAATGGCGACTGACGTGCAGACCGAGCTCTGGGGACCCGAGACTCGCAAGGCGATCGAGAACTTCCCCGTCTCGGGCCATCCGATCCCCGTGCCCGTGATCCGCTGGCTCGGCCGCCTCAAGGCCGCCGCGGCGCGCGTCAACGCCGAGCTCGGACAGCTCGACGCCGAGCTGGCCGAGCGGATCGGTGCGGCCGGCGACGCGATAGCCGAGGGCGAGCACGACGACCAGTTCCCGATCGACGTCTTTCAGACCGGATCCGGGACCTCCTCGCACACGAACGCCAACGAGGTGATCGCCAGCCTCGCCGGCGAACCCGCCCACCCCAACGACCACGTCAACATGGGGCAGTCGTCGAACGACGTCTTTCCCTCCGCGGTGCATCTCGCGGCGCTGGGTGAGGTCCACGGCGAGCTGCTGCCGGCGCTCGACGGCCTGGCGGCGTCGCTGGCCTCGAAGTCGGAGGAGTTCGCCGACGTCGTCAAAGCGGGCCGCACCCACCTGATGGATGCGGTGCCCATAACGCTGGGACAGGAATTCGGCGGGTTCGCGGCCCAGATCCGGCTCGGGGCCGAGCGCGTCAATGCGACGCTGGGGCGCGTCGGCCAGATCCCGCTCGGAGGGACCGCGACCGGCACCGGGCTCAACACCCACCCCGATTTCGCCGGGCGCGTACGCGACAAGCTCACCGAGGCGACCGGGCTCGCGATCCACGCGCCAGCCGACCACTTCGAGGCGCAGGCCAGCCGCGACGCGCTCGTCGAGCTGTCGGGAGCGCTCAAGGTCGTGGCGGTCTCCCTGGTCAAGATCGCAAACGACCTCGCGCTGATGGGCTCGGGGCCCCGCACGGGGCTCGCCGAGCTTCGGCTGCCGGAGCTTCAGAAGGGCTCCTCGATCATGCCCGGCAAGGTCAACCCCGTCATCTGCGAGGTCGTGATCCAGGTCGGCGACCAGGTGATCGGCAACGACGCGGCGATAACGATGGCGGGCTCCCAGGGACAGTTCGAGCTCAACGTGCGCGTCCCGGTGATCGCTCGCAACCTGCTCGACTCGATCAAGCTGCTCGCCGCGGCGTCGCGGCTGCTCGACGAGAAGGTCATCCAGGGCGTCGAGGCAGACGTCGAGATGTGCGAGCGCCACGCCGAGGCGACGCTCGCCACCGCCACCGCGCTCAACCTCCACATCGGCTACGACCGCGCCACCGAGATCGTCAAGAAGGCAGCCGAGACCGGCCGCCACCTCCGCGAGGTCGCGCGCGAGATGGGCGTCGACGAGGAGATCCTCGACCAGGCCCTCGATCACCGAAAGCTGGCGCGACCGCACGACTGAGGTTTGCGCCCGAGCGGGCTTGTGCCTACAGTCCAGGCATGAGACGGCGGGCTGCATGGACGGCGACCGCGTTTGCGCTGGCGAGCCTGACCGTCTCTGGATCGGCGTCGGCAGCGACCACGATCGGACAGACCGGCACGCCGACCGGCTGCGGCCCGGGCAGCTTCACCGCCGTTCAAGCCATGATCGCCGACCCTCCGAGCTACACGGTCCCCGACGGCGGAGGCGTCATCACCTCGTGGGCGACGCGGGGAGGCAGTGCCACCGGGGTCGTGATGAGGCTGAAGCTCTACCGGCCGACCGCGGATCCGACCAGCTTTACGGCGGTCGGCGAGAGCTCGTTGGAGCAGATCATGCCCAGCACGCTCAACTCGTTTCAGACCCGGATACCGGTCAGCGGCGGCGAGATACTCGGCTTGAGCTGGTTCAGCTTCATGTCTCCGCCGTGCTCGTTCACGACTTCGAGCGGGGGCGACCAGGTCCGCACCGCCAACGGCGATCCGTCGGCCGGGACCACGACATCGTTCCCGGGCTCCAGCTCGAGCGCCCGCGTCAACGCCTCCGCCGTTCTCGAGCCCGACTGCGACGCAGACGGCTTCGGCGACGAAACGCAGGACAACGACCTGAGCCCCTGTCCGCCGGCGCCCGAGACGACGATCACCAAGGGCCCGAAGGACAAGACGAAGAAGAAGACGGCCAGGTTCGAGTTCACGGCGGACGATCCGGCCGCGACGTTCGAGTGCTCGCTCGACGGGGCCGCGTTCGCAGCCTGCGCCTCGCCCGAGACCGTCAAGGTCAAGAAGGGCAAGCACTCATTCGAGGTCCGCGCCAAGGACGCCGGCAACAACCTCGACGGCTCACCCGCCTCCGACGACTGGAAGGTCAAGAAGCGGAAGCGCAAGCGCTGATCCAGCGAGGCACCTGGCGGCGGGCGTCGATTGATCAGGGAGAGCCGAGATCTAGGCGACTTGCGAGCCTTTCGGGCAGCTGGTCGCGGCTGCTTCTGGTCAGCCGGATCAGCTCGACGTCGGCGCGGCGCTTGACGTCGTCGGTGAACGGGT
The DNA here is from genome assembly GCA_035637595.1 of Solirubrobacterales bacterium. Lineage (GTDB taxonomy): Bacteria > Actinomycetota > Thermoleophilia > Solirubrobacterales > 70-9 > DASPWW01. The sequence goes on from DASPWW010000025.1 coordinate 16,711, forward strand.
GGCGATGGGCGTGGACGGTTGCGAGGAGCGGGAGCGATTGCTCCAAGAGCCCGCGCACCGCATCGCAGAAGCGGCTCGAGGCAAGCTCCATTTTGCCCAACTCGTCGATCACGACCACTTGGGCGTCGGGCTCCGAGATCGCCGGCAGGGCCACCCGCTCGAAGGCCTCCAGGTCCACGCCGTACTTGCCGACGCGCGGGGGGCCCGGGAGGTCGATGTGAGCGAGCACCTCCCGCTCGCCGTCGAGCGCCTCGACCTCGAAGCCGATCCGCCTCCCCCGCTCGCGGATCTCGCGGGTGAGAAAGCCCGCGGCAGCTGCCCCCCGCGCCTGAAGAAGCTCGGCCACGCGAGCGGCGACGGTGGTCTTCCCCGATCCTGGGCGACCCTCGATCAAGAGCCGTTTGGCGGATTCCACGCCCGCCCATTGTCGTACCGTCCTGCCTAGGCGTCGCTATGCGACGTCTATCCAGGACTGTGCGGTCGCCGCGGACGGGTCACGGAGCCAGGAACACGTTCTGCGGGAGCGCCACGGCCGGGATGTCGGTGTTGAGCGCGATCAGCTCCGACAGCCGGTGCCTGTAGGTGATCCCGTAGCGGTGCGCGATCTGATCGAGCGCCGGATCGCCCGCGTAGAAGAAGCGGTCGCCGTCGCGCAGCGCCTCGAACTGCTGCTTCCACATCGCGAGCTGGAGCTGCCCGAACTCGGTGCCGCGGACGTGCGGCTCGGCCACCATTCCCACGAATGGGTCGACCTTATTGGGTGAGCCGTAAATCGCGCGCAGACGCGCCGCGAGCGTCGTCCGCCGGATTCCGACGATGGCGTCCTCTTCAGCCTCCTCCGAGCCGAATGGAATCGGGCTGCCAGCCGCGTCGAACAGGGCCGTGAAGTCGAGGATGTCGGGATCGTACATCGGGTTCCCGCCGATCTCGGGATCGGACGGGAAGCGATCCGTGGGTTCGCCGGTGATCTCTTTGAAGGTCCTGGCAGGACGCAGGCCGAAGGCTCGCCGCAGCCGGTTATAGCTCGGGATGCCGTGATCGCGGCCGCGCTGGACGTCGATCGCCCCCAGGTCGACGACGCCCTGGTAGCAGCCGGCGGCGCTCGGATCCTCGAAGCATGCCGCCGGGTCCGGGGCGTTGGGCCCGGGCACCTGGAACAGGACGCTGCGCAGCGCATTGTCGATCTGCTCGTCGTTGTTGTACTGCGCCTCCGAGCTAAGCCCCGCCAGGATCGAGTCGAGCCCGAGGTCGGGAACGAGGTCCGGGTTGAAGAAGGCGACGTTCAGCGGCACCTCGAACTCGATCTCCGAGCCCGACTGCTCGACCCCGACGCCCATCTGCTCGAGGCTCGCCAGATCGCTCGGCGTGTACTCCGACGCATCTCCGGTGAGCTCGAACTCGCCGTGGATCATGCTGTGCGCTCGGTAGCCGACCGCCGCGAACTCGTTGCCCAGCGTCGGGTTGACGTTGGGCCTGTAGCCGGAGTAGGGGCGAAGCCGCACGCCGATTGTCGGCAGGAA
>DASPWW010000026.1:0-6792 GCA_035637595.1 Solirubrobacterales bacterium
TCACGAGCTGGGCGGCGTTCTCGAACTCCGCCGTGACGGTGTACTCGTCGCCGAAGAACAGCAGGTAGCAGACCACCACGGCCACGGCGAGCAGCGCCGAGAGCGCCAGCCAGCGCCGAACGCGCGAGCCCTCCTCCTCCTCCTGGGCCTCCGTATCGTCCTGAGCTCGATCGTCCGCCATCTAGATGCGCGTCATCCAGCTGCGCAGGTCGTCGGATCGATCATCTGCCCCTCGAGCCCAACTCTCCTCCGGTCCGGGACCACCCCTGTGTGAGATTCCTCACAGTCACTTGGGATCGCCGCCCGAACAGATTTCCAAGCCGCCCGGCCCGCAGCCGCCTGAGCGTCCGCGAGAATGCGGGCATGCGCGTGTCGGCAAAGTCGGACTACGCCGTCAGGGCGGCGATCGAGCTGGCGGCGGCCGGCGAGGGCCCGGTGAAGGGCGACCGCATCTCGGAGGCGCAGGACATCCCGCTTCGCTTCCTCGAGAACATCCTCGGAGAGCTCAAGCACGCCGGGCTCGTACAGAGCCAGCGGGGCCAGGAGGGCGGCTACTGGCTCAACCGGCCCCCGGGCGAGGTCACCCTGGCAGACATCATCCGCGCCGTCGACGGCCCGCTGGCGAGCGTGCGCGGCCGGCGCCCAGACGAGGTCTCTTACGAGGGCGATGCCGAGCCACTGCAGCGGGTCTGGGTAGCCCTGCGCGCAAACATCCGCGAGGTGCTCGAGTCGGTCACGCTCGCCGACCTGGTGGGCGGTGAGCTACCGCCGTTGGTTCGCGAGTTGACGGACCGTCCCGAGGTCTGGCAGCAGCACTAGCCGGCCGCCTCCCTCCAGGGCCGGCCCCCGCCGGTTACCAGTTCTGCCGCCTCGCCGACTCGGCGCGCACCTCGTCGCAAAGCTGGCTCCAGGTCCCCGCCAGCACGACTCCCAACCACGCGATCAGCAGGGCGAGAAAGACCAGCGAGACGATCGCCGCCGTGCTCACGAGGCGGCCAGCGGCTGCTCGGCGGTGCTCGGCTCGCCACTGCCGTTGAAGACGCGCTGGCGCCGCGGTCGCAGGTACACGATCTCGCCCTCGTCGAGCTCGAGCTCCTCGACCTGGGCCTTGGTGAGTTGCGCCCAGACATGCTTGCCGTCACCGAGCGCCAGCTCGATTCGCACCTCGAAGCCGAGATGGACAATGCGCTCGATCTGCGCCTCCTCCGACCGAGGATCGGGGACGTGCCGGATGTCGATGTCGTGGGGCCGGATGAACCGGTCGCCGAGCTGGTTGACCGGGCCCACGAACCCCATCACGAACTCCGAGCTGGGATGCTCATAGAGGTCCACCGGCGGCCCGGCCTGCTCGATACGGCCCTCGTTCATCACCACGATCTGCTCGGCGACGTCCATCGCCTCCTCCTGATCGTGGGTCACGAAGATCGTGGTCACGTGGACTTCGTCGTGGAGGCGGCGCAGCCAGGCGCGCAGCTCCTGGCGCACCTTCGCGTCGAGTGCGCCGAACGGCTCGTCGAGCAGCAGGACCTCGGGCTCGACGGCAAGCGCCCGGGCGAGCGCCATGCGCTGCCGCTGACCACCGGAGAGCTGCGACGGGTACCGGTGCGCGAGCCCTTGGAGCTGGACGAGCCGCATCAGGTGCTTGACCCGCTTCTTGATCTCGTCGCGCGGAACCTTGCGGATACGCAACCCGAAGGCGATGTTTTCGCGAACTGTCATGTGCTTGAAGGCGGCGTAGTGCTGGAAGACGAACCCGACGCCGCGCTGCTGGACCGGCTGCCTGGTGACCTCGTCGCCCGAGATCAGCACTCGACCCTCGTCGAGCTCCTCGAGCCCCGCGATCGTCCGCAGCAGCGTCGACTTGCCGCTTCCGCTCGGCCCGAGCAGGGCGGTCAGCGAGCCCTCGGGCACCGTGATCGAGACGTCCTCCAGCGCGAGGAAGTCACCGAACTTCTTGGTTGCATTCTCGACGACGATGCTCACAGGGATTCCTCCTTGGGTCGAAGCCTGTTCATGAGCAGCAGCGTCGTCACGGCGAGGATGGCGAGCACCACCGACGCCGCATAGGCGCCCGCGATGTCGAACTGCTCGAACTCCTTGGAGACGAAGAGGGGCAGCGTCTCGGTCCTGCCGGAGATGTTGCCCGAGACGACGCTGACGGCGCCGAACTCTCCCAGCGCCCGCGCCGTCGAGAGGACGACGCCGTAGGCGACGCCCCAGCGGATCGCCGGCAGGGTGACGCGCCAGAACGTCTGCCACCAGTTGGCGCCAAGGGTCGAGGCCGCCTGCTCTTGCTCGTCACCGATCTCCTGGAGGACCGGTTGAACCTCCCTCACGACGAAGGGAAGCGAGACGAATATCGTCGCGAGGACCATCCCCGGCACCGAGAAGATGATCTGGATCCCCTGGTCGATGAACCACTGGCCGAACCAGCCGTCGCGGCCGTAGACAAGGATCAGCGACAGGCCGATCACGATCGGGGAGATCGCGAACGGGATGTCGATCACCGTGTTGAGGATCGCCCGGCCTCTGAAGCGCTGGCGCACGAGCACGAGCGCGGCGAGGACACCGAACACCGTGTTCAGAGGCACCGCGATCGCGACCATCAGAAACGTGAGGTAGAAGGCGTGCTGAGCCTCGGGAGTAGTCACGGCGTCGAATGCCGCCCCGATTCCCTCGTCGAAGGTGCGGATGAAGATCATCACTACGGGGATCAGCAGCAGCAGCGCCAGGTAGCCGAGGGCGAAGAACCTCAGCCCCAGACGCCCGGCGCGGCCGGGATTGGCGCGCATGCGGGCGGTACCCCCGGCATCAACCTCTAGCTCCTCATCCGTGACGGGGGGACGGCCGAAGCGCCGCGCGTCAAGCCGCATGTCGCAGGCTCCTTCGCGCCCACATGCCGATCGCGAACAGGATCACGAGCGAGATCGCGAGCAGCACGACCGAGACGGCCGCTGCCCCGGTCGTGTTGCCGCTCTGAACCTGGGCGAATATGAAGACTGACGCGACCTCGGTCTTGAACGGGAGGTTGCCCGAGATCAACACCAGGGACCCGAACTCGCCGATCGAGCGCGCGAACCCCAGCGCCGAGCCGGCGAGAATCGCGGGCGTCAGGTTGGGGAGCACTATGCGGCGAAAGATCGTCGGCGGCTTGGCGCCCAGCGACGCGGCGGCCTCCTCCATGTCCTCGTCGAGCTCCATCAACACCGGCTGTACCGCGCGGACGACGAACGGCAGCGTCACGAAGAGCAGCGCCATCACGACGCCGGCGCGGGTGTAGGCGGCGTTGATCCCGAACGGGCTGTCGTCGCCGTAGAGCGCGAGCAGCGTCAGCCCCGCGACGATCGTCGGCAGCGCGAACGGCAGGTCGATCACCGAGTTGACGATCCGCTTGCCGCGGAAGTTGTCGCGCACCAGCACCCAGGCGATCGCCGTGCCGGCAACGGCGTTGATTACGACCACGAGCAGCGAGGCGAGCAGCGTCAGCTTCAGCGCTGCCACCGCCTGCTCGTTGCTGATCGCGGTCCAGAACGTGTCCCAACCGCCCTCGGTCGAACGCGCGACGACGGCCGCCATCGGGATCAGCACGATCACGCTGATGTACCCGGTGACAATGCCGCGGGACAGAGCAGCGCCCCCGAGACGCGGCCATACGGTCGGTCTCGGGGGCGCTGCGGCCGGGGTCGCTGCGGGAGAGCTCACTCGGTCGCGATGCCCAGGTTGCGCTCGATCTCTGCAACCGAGCCGTTCTCCGGATCGAAGAAGTCGGTGGCCACAGTCGGCCAGCCACCGAGATCGTCGATGGTGAACAGGCCCGGGGGATCGGGGAACTTGTCCCGGTTCTCCTCGAGGATCTGCTCGTTGGCGGGCCGGTACCCGCCGTCGGCGAACAGCTGCTGCCCCTCGTCGGAGAGGAGATAGTCGAGGAACGCCTGGGCGGCGTCCGGATCATCCGCGTCGTCGGATACCTGAGCAAGGGTCTCGATCAGGATCGTGTCGTCGGGGATGACGTAGTCGACGTCCTCGCCCTCGTCCTGGGCGCGGATCGCCTCGTTCTCGTAGGACAGGAGAACATCACCCTTGCCGCCCGTGAACGTCGCGAGCGCGTCGCTGGCGGCCTTGTCCTGGACGGGCACGTTCGAGAGAAGCTGCTGGACGTAGTCCAGTCCCTCCTGCTCGGTTCCGCCGTTCTCGATCACCTGGCCGTAGGCGGCCATGATGTTCCAGCGCGCCCCTCCCGACTGGAACGGGTTCGGGGTGATCACCTCTTCGTCGCCTGTAGTCAGGTCGTCCCAGTCCTGGATGTCGTCGGGGTTGCCCTTGCGGACGACGAAGACGACGACCGAGTTCTGGACGTTCTCGCCGATGTCGGGGAGGATCCCGGCGTCCACGAGCTTCTGCATGTCGGGCTCGAGCGCGAGGTGGACGAGGTCCGCCGGCAGGCCGGCCTCGACCGCCCGCTCCTGGTCACCGGAGCCCGCGAAGGAGTTCGTGAACTCGACGCCAGTGCCGTCGTCGGTCTTCTGGTACGCCGGCTCGATGCTGTCCTCGTAGAGCGTCTGAGGAGTCGAGTAGGCGACCAGGTCGATGGTTCCGCCTCCACCGCCGTCGGAGTCGCCGCATGCGGCGATGCCCAACACGGCGATCAAGGGAATGACGCCGGCCGCAAGCTTCTCCAGCGGCCCGGCACCAGAGTTCATGGCGACTTTCATGCTTGGTTTTTACCTTTCCGATTGATTTAGTTGTGAAAAGCAGCGCGGCAGCGTAGCACATAGATGATTCGGAAAGTCAAGAAAGGGCAGGAGATCAGCTTCGGCCCGGTTGCGGGCCGCGATCGATCGGCACCGCGCACTGCACCGAAGCTCCGCCGCCCGCGCCCTCTGGGCGGATGGCTCAGGTCAGCTCGCGCTCGAAGACGACTTCGAGCTCACGCCGGTCGCTCTCCGGGTCCCCCACCGTCTTCTCGAGACGTACCGAGGCCTCGCGGCCGTCGAGCCTCAGCGTCGCGACCTGGTTGTCGTAGAAGGGCCCTTCCCGAAAGCGCCACCCGATGTCGGGGTCGCGAGCGCCCGCGGCGCGCGCCAGGGCGCGGCCGACCGCGCGGCCCGCGGGACTCAGCGCAAACGCGATCATGTGCTCCTCGTGTGAGTCGAGCGCGTTGCGAAACGGCGAGCACACCGCCTGCCAGACGCCGCTCCGCACCCTCGAGCCGCGACGGAAGCCGACCTCGGCGAGGTAGGCGTGGTGGACGTCACCGGAGAGGATCGCGATCGAGGCCGGGGGCTCGCCGCGCCGACCCGACCCCAGGTCCTCCAGCAGCCGGGCGAGGCTGTCGAACGACTTCCCGAACGCCGCCCAGTGATCGAGGTCGAGCGCGCGCCTCACCCTCTCTCCCAGTCGCGCCGCGGCCGCCCCCCAGGCCCCGTCGCACACCGCCTCGCTCCACGCCTCGAGGTAATGCAGGCCGGGCGCAAGCAGGAATGGGTCCGTGGTTGCGATCACGAAGTGGTCGAAGCCCCCGACCGCGTGCTCCTGGATCCAGTCCCACTCGTGGTCGTCGAAGATCGAGCGCCTGTCCTCGCGAAGCACCCGGCCGGTGCGGTCGTCCGTGACCATCAAGCGGTTGGCCCCCAGGTCGCGGCAGAAGCTCCAGCGCGCGCCCTCGTGCTGGTTGCGGTCGCGGTCCGCGAACTCGCGCAGGACGGGACCGGCGTCATCGGCTGCGCGGACGCGCTGGTAGAGGTCGTGCTCGGCGAGCACCTCCGGCGCGAGGTTGCCAATGTGCTGGTAGATCCAGTACGAGACGAGGCCGCTCACCTCGCGCTCGCGCCACCACGGCTCGCGCTCCATGTCCTCGCGCCAGGCACGCGAGATGTTCCAGTCGTCGTGCATGTCGTGGTCGTCGATGACCATCGCGCTCGAGACCGTCGATAGCAGCCATCGGATCACCGGGTCGCCCCACGACTCGTGGTAGAGGCGCGTGTACTCCTCGAAGTTCGCGACCTCCTCGCCGGGAGGCTCGTTCGCATCCCGCGTCGCCCGGATGTGCTCGCGAACGGCCGGCGAGCCCTCGTCGACGTAGACCTGGTCGCCGAGCAGCAGAAGCAGGTCGGGCCAGCGCTCTCTCGGCCGCTCCAGCAGCTCCTCGGCAAGCGTGTAGAGCGCGTCGAATTCGCGTCCCTCGTCGTGCTCGTCCTTGGGCAGCGTGTACGGCTTGCGATGCGGCAGGGCGACCCGGCACGAGCCGAAGGCGATCTCGACCGGCCGGCCACGCTCGATCGTGCGCACCGTGCTCGGCGGGAGGTCCGACTCGGAAAGCGGCCAGGCCGGCTCGCCGTCGAGCCGCAGCTCGTACTCCTGGGTGGCCCCGGGCTCCAGGCCCTCGATGCAGACGAGCGCGTAGTGATGGCCCTCGACGCCGAACGTGGCGCCGCGGTGACCCAGGACCTCGACCTCGCACGCGGCATCGGTCTCGACCCACACCGTCGCCTCCGTATCACCGACGTAGCGCAGCACGGGTCCCAGGATCAGGGTGGCCATGCCCTCCGGCTACCCGCGGCGGGGAGCTTCTAGTGGTGCCCGTGGCCCGGCCGTGGGCCAACGCGCAGCTTCAATGTCGGGCTGCGATTGCCCGCCTCGTCGAGCGCGAAGAGCTTTACGTTGCGCGCCCGGGGTGGAAGGCCGACCTCCTCCACCCGCCCGGCGGGCGACGCCGCGACGGTCTTGGTGTCCGTGCCCCCTCCGCGCAGCCGGATCACGACGTGATACTCGGCCGCCTGGCCCGCGTACCAG
>DASPWW010000027.1:0-11304 GCA_035637595.1 Solirubrobacterales bacterium
CTCGAGGCGCGGGTGCCCGAGCAGGGACCGGCGACGATCGTGCACGGCGACTACCGGCTCGACAACATGATCCTGACGCCCGGCGGCGAGGTCGCCGCGGTCGTCGACTGGGAGCTGTGCACGCTCGGCGACCCGCTCGCCGACGTCGGCCTGCTGATCGTCTACTGGTCGCAGGAGGGCGACGAGCTGGTGCCGCTGTTCGACCCGCCGACCGCGGCGGCCGGCTTCCCGACCCGTGAGGAGCTCAAGCACCGCTACGCGGAGCGCTCCGGGCGCGACCTGTCGCAGCTCGACTTCTACGTCGCGCTCGGCTACTGGAAGCTCGCGATCATCCTCGAGGGCGTCTACGCGCGCTACGCGGCGGGGCAGTACGGAGAGGCAGAGAGCGGCTTCGAGGAGTTCGCGCGCCTCGTCGAGCGACTCGCCGAGGGCGCCGACGAGGCGGAAAGGAGACTCGGGTGAGCGCCGGCTACACCCACCTCAACCTGAAGCGAGACGTCGAGGACATGGCACCGAAGGGCGGGATGGCGCCCGACGTCGAGGCCCGCTTCGCGACCGCCTCGCTGGACCTTGAGAAATCGGCCGTCAGCCATCAGCGGCTGGCCCCGAACGCCCGCGCGCCCTTCGGGCACAGGCACAAGCAGCAGGAGGAGCTCTACGTCGTGCTGAGCGGCAGCGGGCGGATCAAGCTCGACGACGAGATCGTCGAGCTGCGGGCGCGCGATGCTGTGCGCATCGCGCCCGACACGATGCGTGCGGTCGAGGCGGGTCCCGAGGGCATCGAGATCCTGGCGTTCGGCGCACCCAACCTAGGCCCCGCCTCGGAGGACATCGCCGAGTCGGTGCCCGGCTGGTGGAGCGAGGGAGGTCCCTGAGCTGGCTCAGCCCTTGCCGAAGATCATCACTACGTTCGGGTCGGCGGGATCGACCTTGACGGTGACGTTCTCGCCCTCGTTGAACGGCGCCGACGGGTAGATGTACTGGTTGGTGGTGACCTCGTAGGGCTCGCCGCTCGCCGGCTTCACGGTCAGCGTGATCATGTGCTCGGTGCCGCCCGGCTTGTCGGTGTTGCCGGTCGAGGTCATCGTGTCGATGTGGGCGGGCGTGTCGACGCCCTCCTTCATCAGCTTCTGCGCCCGGTTGGCCAGCTCCATCTGATCGCCGGAAGCGCCGACGCCGATCTTGCTGGTCTGGGCCTGGGCCGACTCGGCCGCCTGCTTGACCTTGTCCATGAATCCCATTGCTCGCCTCCTGTACGCGTCGCGGTTCTTTGCGGCAGCGACTCTACTGACCCCTGCAAGCGCTCTTAGCTCATTCTCAGCCCGCGGCGGGACAATGGGGGCATGCGGATACTCGTCGTCGACGACGAGGCGGCGGTGCGCGACTCGCTCGAGCGTGCGCTGCGGCTGGACGGTTACGACGTCGATCTCGCGGCTGACGGGCGCGAGGGGCTGGAGCGCTGCCGCGCGGCGCCGCCCGACGCCATCGTGCTCGACCTGCTGATGCCCGAGATGGACGGGCTCGAGGCCTGCCGGCGCCTGCGGGCGAGCGGCGACCGCACCCCCGTCCTGATGCTGACGGCGCGCGACGGCGTCTCCGATCGCGTTGCCGGGCTCGACGCGGGGGCCGACGACTACCTCGTCAAGCCGTTCGCCCTCGAGGAGCTCCAGGCCCGGCTGCGAGCGCTGCTGCGGCGCTCTGGCGTCAACGGCGCCGACGGGGAGGGACGGGTCCTGCGCTTCGCCGATCTCGAGATGGACACCGGCGCTTACGAGGTGAGGCGCGGCGAGCGCGAGATCGAGCTGACGCGGACCGAGTTCTCGCTGCTGCGACTGCTCCTCGAGCACCCGCGTCAGGTGCTGCCGCGCTCGCTGATCCTCGAGCGCGTCTGGGGCTACGACTTCGGGCGCTCGTCGAACTCGCTCGAGGTCTACGTCGGCTACCTGCGCCGCAAGCTCGAGGGCGGGGGCGAGCCGCGGATGGTCCACACCGTGCGCGGCGTCGGCTACGTGCTCCGCGAGCCCGCGGCGCCGTCGTCGTGACCTTCCGCCGCCGACTCGCCCTCGTCTCGGCGGCCGCCGTCGCCGTCGCGGTGGTGCTCGCATCGGTGATCGTCTACTTCGTGGTCCGCGACGAGCTGCGCGACCAGGTCGACTCGGGCCTGCGCGACCTCGCTCAGGGCGCCTCGATCACGGCGCTCCCGGCGCCGCCGCCCGGGCCGCGCCAGGCCGGAGCGCCGCCCGGAGTGGGGCGGGCGGGTGGGCCTCGCGGGACGGGGCAGGGGCAGGGGATCGCCGTTCCCGTCCCGGCGCGCGGGCGCCGCCGGCCTCACAGGGTCGAGCTGGCGCTCCCCGAGCCGCCGCTTGGCGCCCCGCCCGGCTACGGGCAGCTGATCACCGGCAGGGGCGAGGTGCTGCGCAACCCCGGGACGGGCCCCGCGATCCCGGTCTCGGACGAGGCGCGGAGCGTTGCCGCGGGCGCGCGCGGGCCCTTGTTCGAGGACGTTGACGTCGGCGGCGCCCACCTCCGGGTTCTGACCGCGCCGGGAGGGCCCGGCGAGGCGGTGCAGGTGGCGCGCTCGCTCGACGAGGTGGACGCGACGCTGCGCCGGCTGGCGGTCGTCCTCGTGATCGTCGGCCTCGCGGGCATCGGCCTCGCCGCCGGGCTTGGATGGCTCGTGTCGCGCGCGGCGATCGGTCCCGTCGAGCGGCTCACCAGCGCGGCCGAGCACGTGACGAGGACGCGCGACCTCGGCAGCCGGATCGCCACCGAGGGCCGTGGCGACGAGCTCGGGCGCCTCGCGGCCGCGTTCAACGCGATGCTGTCGGAGCTCGAGCGCTCGCTGAGCGTCCAGCGCCAGCTCGTCGCCGACGCATCGCACGAGCTGCGCACCCCGATCACCAGCCTGAGGACCAACATCGAGGTGCTGGCCCGCCCCAACGGCCTCCCCGATGCCGACCGCGAGCGCCTGCTGCGCGATGTCATCGCCCAGCTCGGCGAGCTCAGCGCGCTGGTGGGCAGCCTCGTGGACCTCGCTCGCGACGAGGAGCCCGCCGCCGAGGTCGAGGAGCTGCGCCTCGACGAGCTGGTCGCCGACGCCGTGCGCCGCGCGGAGCGCAACTTCGGCGAGCATCGCTTCACGGCGCGGCTCGAGCCATGCGTGGTGCGCGGAACGCCGGGCCGGCTGGAGCGCGCCATCGGCAACCTGCTGGACAACGCGGCGCAGTGGAGCCCACCGGGCGGTGCCGTCGAGGTCTCCGTCGCGGCGGGGGTGGTGACGGTGCGCGACCGCGGCCCCGGGATCGACGCCGAGGACCTGCCGCACGTCTTCGATCGCTTCTATCGCGCGCCCGCTGCCCGCGGCAGGCCCGGTTCGGGCCTCGGGCTGGCGATCGTCCGCCAGGTCGCCGAGGCGCACGGCGGCTCGATCGTCGCCGAGCCGGCGGCCGGCGGGGGGGCGCTCATGAGGTTGTCGCTGCCGCTCGCCGAAGCTGGATCGCCACAGCCCTTAGAGCTCTTAGACAAGTCTTCGGATCCTCTCAGCTGACTCTCAGCCCCGCCTGATCTCCTGCAGGCAGCAATGACAACGGCAAGGAGGTCGAGATGACGACCAGCAGTCCCGAGTCCCCCGAGTCCCCCGAGTCCCGCAAGTCCTTCAACTGGCGCTCGCCGCAGGTCGCGGTGCTGCTCGGCGCCGTCGCGGTCGCGGCGATCGCGGTGCCCGCGTGGGCGAAGTCCGACCACGGCCTCGACGACGAGCTGATCGCGGCCGGCGGGCCCCCGGGGGTCACCCCGCGCGCTTCCGGGCCGATCCCACCGCCCCCCGGCGAGGCGACGGCCGTGCTCCCGGCGGGCTCGCCCGCGGGCGCCCGGGAACGTGGGGAGCGCATAGCGCCGCTGCCGCCGCCGCCGGGCGCGCCGCCGGGCCCTGGTCAGCTCTTCCCGCTCAGCGACGAGCAGATCGAGCAGCAGCGCGACGCGCTCCAGAAGTTCGTCGACTGCCTGCGCGACCACGGACAGGACGTCGGCGACCCCGAGGTCGGGCGCTTCCAGATCGCGATCCCGGTCGGCGACGACGCGATGAGCGAGGAGTTCCAGCAGGCCGCGGAGGAGTGCGGCGGCCCGCCCCCGTTCCAGCCACCGGACGAGGACGAATCGCCGCAGGCTCCGTAGCCGCGGAGCGATCCCAAGCCCATCCCGGATGTGGAGGAGCCGTCGCGAGGCGGCTCCTCCGCGCCTGGGGTCAGCTAGCGCCGCTTGACGCGCTCGCAGCCGCGCACGCGGTCATGGCGGTCGACCGTGGCGCGGTCGTGGCCCGGGCCGCAGATGACGACGTCGTGCCCGCCGCCGACGGCGCGCACCTCGTCACGCCCCCGGCCGCCGGAGGCGCGGTCGGCTCCGCGTCCCGCCTTGAGCAGGTCGGCACCGGAGCCGCCGCCGAGGCGGTCGCCGCCGCCCTGGCCGGTGAGACAGTCTCCGCCGCCGCGGCCCTTGAGCCGGTCGCGGCCCGAGCCGCCCGCGATCGCGTCGGGCCCGGGCCCGCCCCTTATGTGGTCGGGCCCCTTGGTACCGGTCTGGGGGTTCGAGCAGTCGGGGCCGCCCCCGCCCCCGACCGGCTCGGAGACCGGCAGCTCGATGTGGGCGCTCGAGACGTCGAGGTATCCGGTCGACCGCTGGACGTCGTACACGCTGGTCCCGGGCGCGATCTGCAGCTCGTAGCCCGCCGGCGTGCTCAGGCTCGCGGTCCGCTCGAGCGGAATCGTCAACTGGTGCTGCTGGCCGTCGAGCATGACCGGGATCGGAGTGGCGAGGTTGTTGACGACGACGTTGCGCGACCGATCCACTATCTGCGCGTAGACGAAGGTCTGCGCGGGGCTCGCGATCCCCGAGTAGGAGAGATCGAGCTTCGGCTCGCCCACGACGTTGACGGGATCCTCGGGCGTCGCGACCGGCGCCGTGACGGCGACCGGCGCGGGCGTCGCCGCGATCAGGAACGGCGACCCCGTGCTCGCCTGCGCGTTGAGCGGCAGCTGCCCCGAGCCCGTGCCCTCGAGGGTGCCGACCCGCTCGAGCGGGTAGGCGTCGCTCGAGCGCCAGTCGCCATTCTCGTCGATCCATTCGAAGGTCGGTCCGACCTCGGCGTCCTGGTCCCCGCGCAGGTAGCGGCTCATCCAGGCGAGCACCCGCTTGTCGACCCGGCCCTCCTCGCCGCGATTCGTGAGGCAGACCCCGTGACCGCCGCAGAACCACATCATCTTCAAGGCGTTCCCGTTGGCGCTCAGCGACTCGAAGTTCCGGTGCGCCTGGTCGAGCGTGAACAGGGTGTCCCCCTCGCCCTGGACGAGCAGCGTCGGTGCCTTGATCCGGTTGAGCAGGAAGTCGGGGCCGTGAGATGCGAACCAGGCCTTGTCGTCGTCCGAGACCGTCCCCGTCGCCGTTGCGCTGACGGCGGTGCTGTAGAAGTGCTCGTCCTGGTGGCCGGTCTGGACCCCCGCCGGGCTGAAGACCCCCGGCAGCGTGGTGGCCGCGACGCCGGCCCCGATCAGGATCGATCCCCATCCGGTCTTGACCCCGCCGTTCGTGAACAGGCTCGAGACCTGTGAGTTCCAGGCGATCGCGGGGGCAATCGCGTCGACGCGGTGATCCAACGCGGCGGTGACGAGCTGGATCCCGCCGCCGTAGCTTCCGCCCGCCATTCCGAGCCGCGGGTCGCCTGGTCCGTCGAGCTTTGCCTCCGGCTGCTGGGCGATGAAGTCGATCAGCGCTTGGGCGTCGCGGCCCTCGTAGTCGGGTGAGTCGACCTCGACGGTTCCACCCGAGTCCCAGAAGCCGCGCGGGTCCCAGGTCAGCACGTTGTAGCCGTGCTGGTAGAAGACGGACGCCGAGGTCACTCCGAAGAGTCCCGCTACCCCGGCGCTGTCGTCGCTCGAAGCGTCCTCCGCCGGGACGCCCCAGCCCGGGCCCACCATCATCGTCGGCGCGCGCTCGCCGGGATGAAGGTCCGGAGCGGGATAGAAGTGAGCGCCTATCGGCGTGCCGTCGAACGAGCTGACGATCGCGTCGCGCGCCTGTGCGCTCGGGACGAGGGCAAGGACGGCGATCGTCGCCCCCAGCACCCCGGTGAGCCAGGCTCTGCCGCTCACATCGCGACCGTACCACCGGCCGCTGGCCCTACGCGCGGATCGATCAGGCCTTGGCGGGCTGCGGCCGCTCGACCGCGGCCTCGCGCTCGGCCTCGGCGCGCTTCGCCCACTGGCCGAGCTCGCGGCGCGCGATCACCATCTTGTGGACCTCGTCGGGTCCGTCGGCGACCTTGAGCATGCGCGAGAAGCGCCACATCCCGGCGAGCGGCGTGTCGTCGGACATGCCCAGTGCCCCGTGGACCTGGATCGCGCGGTCGAGCACGTCCATGACGACGTTGGCTGCCACGACCTTGATCATCGAGATCGCCTGGCGCGCCGCGCGCTTGCCCTCGGTGTCCATCTTCCATGCGGCGTGGAGGGTCAGCAGCCGCGCCTGGTCGGTCTCCATCCGCGACTTGGCGATGAAGTCCTGGACGAACTGCTTGTCGGCCAGCTTGCCGCCGAAGGACTCGCGCTCGTTGGCGCGCTTGCACATCATCTCGATCGCCCGCTCGGCGGTGCCGATCGCCCGCATGCAGTGGTGGATCCGGCCCGGGCCGAGGCGGTCCTGGGCGATCACGAACCCGGCGCCCTGCTCGCCCAGCAGGCTGCCGGCGGGCACGCGGCAGTCCGCGTAGCGGATCTCGCAGTGGCCGGGGCCGCCGTCGTGGCCCATCACCGGCACCGCCCGGATCAGGTTGAAGCCGGGGGCGTCGGTGGGGGCGAGGATCATGCTCGCCCGCGCGTAGGGATGCGCCTCCGGGTCTGTCACGCACATCACGATCGCGACCGACGCCCCGACGGCGCCCGAGGTGAACCACTTGTGGCCGTTGATCACCCATTCGTCGCCGTCCAGGACGGCCTCGGTGCGCAGCGTCGTCGGGTCCGACCCCGACACCTCGGGCTCGGTCATCGAAAAGCAGCTGCGGATCTCGCCGTCGAGCAGCGGCTCGAGCCACTGCTCGCGCTGCTCGTCGGTCCCGTGCTCGGCGAGGATCTCCATGTTTCCGGTATCGGGAGCCGAGCAGTTGAAGGCCATCGGGGCGATCGCCGGGCTGCGACCCATCTCCTCGCACAGCACGCCGTATTCCCAGTTGGTCAGGCCGGCGCCGTAGCGCTCGTCGGGCATGAACAGGTTCCAGAGGCCCTCGTCCCGTGCCCGCGCCCGGATCTCGACCAGGATCTCGGGATACGGCGTACCCGGGCCCACCTCGTCGTCGAGCGCGCGCAGGGCCTCGGCCTCGGCCGGGTAGACGTGCTCGTCCATGAACCCCCGCACCCGGTCACGCAGCTCGGTGACCTGAGGGCTGAGCTCGAAGTCCATGCCGTGGAGCCTACTGCGGGCGGCGAGCCTTTACGGCGCGGCCGGCTGCGCGCGGCGTCTGGCGGCGCGTCCGCTCGAGATCACCTGGGCCGCGAACAGGACGGCAATCATCACGCCGGCGATCCCGATCGCCGGCACGACGACCTCGGGTGTGCCCTCCTTGACGATCAGCGTCGTGCCGGAGGCGATCAGGACGACGGCGAGCGCGGTGCGCAGGAAGCGCTGCGGCGCCTTGACAGCGAGCGAGCTGCCGACGATGACGCCCGGGATCGAGCCCAGCAGGATGTTCCCGGCGAGGCCGAAGTCGACGTTGCCCCCGACCCAGTGCGCGATCCCCGCCGCCCACAGCAGCACGGCGGCGTGGAAGATGTCCGTGCCGACGACGCGCTGCGGCGTGAGCCGGAAGACCGCGATCAGCGCGATCGCGATCAGCGTGCCGCTGCCGGCCGAGGTCAACCCGATCACGAACCCGGTCACGGCGCCGGTGACGATCGCGGCGACGATGTGGCGCGCGTAGAGGTGCATCGCCGAGCGCTCCTGGATCACGTGCGAGAGGAACATCGAGCGCAGCAGCGTCGCGACGCCGACGACGAGCAGCGCCCCCCCGACCATGCCCAGCACGAGCGTGTCGAGCGTGTCCTCGCCGTAGATCCGCTGGAGCAGCTCGATCACCCAAACCCCGGCGATAGCCGACGGGACGCTCCCCACCGCGAGCCAGAAGGCCAAGCCCCGGTGGACGGTCTTCAGCTTGAGGTGCTTGTAGCTGCCCACGGTCTTGGTGATCGCGGCGTAGAAGATGTCAGTCCCGATCGCGGTCACCGGCGAGATGCCGAAGACCAGGATCAGCAGCGGGGTCATCAGCGACGCGCCGCCCATGCCGGTCATGCCGACGAGGAGGCCGATGCCGAAGCCGAACACGACTATCGTGGGATCCATAAGTTTTGGTCTTTGCCGATCGAGTTACTCAGGAGAGGGCCGCGAAGGCGGGAATGGTAGCGACGTTCGAGGCGTGGCTCGAGCTCGATTCGCGCTAACGCGTCACCCAGGCGTCCGGGTGATCGGTCAGCTCGCGGATCGGCTCCGGCAGGTCGCCCGAGGTCAGGTCGGCGAGCGTCACCTGCTCGAGCACGGCGCGCAGGTTGGCCCGCACCGCGATCCAGACCTCGCGCAGGTGCTCGGCATGACCCCGGTACTCGGTCGCCTCGGGCGCCGAGTCCTGGATGTTGGCCAGCGGGCCCTCGACGGCGCGGATCACATTGGCGAGCGTGATGTCATCGGCCGGCCGGGCGAGCCAGTAGCCGCCGCGCGCGCCGCGCTTCGCGCGCACCAGCCGGGCGTGCTTGAGCTCCAGCAGGATGTGCTCGAGGAACTGAAGCGGGATGTCCTGGGCCTCGGCGAGCCGCTCGCCCTTGATCGGCTCGCCGTCCTCGGCCGCCGCGAGCTCGAGGCTGGCGCGGATCGCATAGTCGGCCTTGGCGGTGATCCTCATTTGAGGACATTGTCGCAAGTCGGGTCAACAAATATCGGCGACAATGCCGCTCCGCGATGATCGACCTGCAATCGCACTCCACCGTCTCGGATGGCGAGCTCGCGCCCGCCGATGTCGCGCGCGCCGCGGCGCAGGCGGGCGTGACGACGATGGCGCTCACCGACCACGATGGCGTGGCCGGGGTGCCCGCCGCGATGGCGGCGGCGGCCGAGGCCGGGATCGAGTGCGTGCCCGCGGTCGAGATGTCGTGCGTCCACGTCTACTCGGAGGACCTCCACATGCTCGGCTACTGGGTGGACCTCGACGCGATCGCACCCGCCTGCGAGCGCGCCCAGCAGGAGCGCATCGAGCGCGCGCGCGAGATCGTCGAGCGGCTCAACGAGCACGGGGTCCGGGTGAGCTTCGAGGACGCCGCCGCCCAGGCGGGAGCCGCCGATGCGATCGGGCGCCCGCACATCGCGCGCGCCGCCGGCGCGGGCCCCGACCTGGGTCCGTTCTTCGAGGAGTACCTGGTCCCGGGAGCCAAGGCGTTCGTGCCGCGGCGCTGGCCCAAGGCCGAGCAGGCGATCGAGCTGATTCACGCCGCCGGCGGGGCGGCAGTCGTCGCCCACCCCTACTGGGACGTCTCGGAGCCCGACCAGGTCCGTGACCTGGTTGAGAGCCTGAAGCGCGAAGTCGGCCTCGACGGGGTCGAGAGCTTCTACCCGCCCCACACGCGCGCCGAGACCGAGCACTGCCTGGCGCTGTGCGAGGAGCTCGACCTCGTGCCCACCGGGTCGTCGGACTTCCACGGCCCGAACCACAAGACCTTCGCGCGCTGGGGCGCGTACCAGACCTACGGGCTGGGAGACCCCCAGGTACCTCCGAAGCCCTAGATGAGCATCTAGGCGGGTGGGATCAGGTCGCGCTCTTCGAGGTACGCGATGATCTTCTGCGCCGACTGCTCCGGGGTCTCGTGCTCGGTCTCGAGGACCAGCTCGGGGTTCTCGGGCGGCTCGTACGGGTCGGAGACGCCCGTGAACTCCTTGATCTCCCCGGAGCGCGCCTTCGCGTAAAGGCCTTTGGTGTCGCGCTGCTCGCACACCTCGACCGAGGCCTTGACATAGGCCTCGATGAAGCGCCCGTCCATGAGCTGGCGCGCCTCGGCGCGGATCTCGCGGTAGGGGGAGATCGCGGCGGTCACCACCGGCACGTCGTTGCGCGACAGCAGGTCGGCGACGAACGCGATCCGGCGGATGTTGGTGTCGCGGTCCTGCTTCGAGAACCCGAGCCCCTTGGAGAGGTTCTCGCGCACGATGTCGCCGTCGAGCACCTCTACCTTTGAGCCGCGCCTCTCGAGCTCCGCGACGAGCAACCCCGTGATCGTCGACTTGCCCGCTCCCGAGAGCCCGGTGAACCAGAGCGTAAAGCCCTTGTCGCCAGCCATTGTCAGTCCGGTTCCTTTCTGTACGAGTCGATCAGGATCTCGGCAACCTCTTCCCGGGTGAACTCGTGCGGCGGCGTCTGCCCCGCCGCGAGCATCTCCCGCACCTTCGTACCCGAAAGGAACAGATGCGACTCCTCGGGGTGCGGGCAGGTCTTGTTGGAGGCCATTCCCTCGCAGTCCTCGCACCAGAAGGTGTGCTCGAAGAACAGCGGCTCGATCCCAAGCTCGGCGAGGTCGACCTCGTAGAAGATCTCCTGGGCGTCGTACGTCCCGTAGTAATCGCCGACACCGGCGTGGTCGCGCCCGACGATGAAGTGCGTGGCGCCGTAGTTGCGGCGCACGATCGCGTGGAAGATCGCCTCGCGCGGGCCCGCGTAGCGCATCGCGGCCGGGTTGACGCCGAGGATCACGCGCTCATCGGGGTAGTAGCGCTCCATCAGGATCTCGTAGCAGCGCATCCGCACGTCGGCGGGTATGTCGCCCTTCTTGGTCTCGCCGATGATCGGGTGCAGGAAGAGGCCGTCGGAGATCTCCAGCGCGGCCTTGGTCAGGTACTCGTGCGCGCGGTGAATCGGGTTGCGGGTCTGGAAGGCGACGATCCGCCTCCAGCCGCGCTCCTGGAAGGCCTTGCGTGACTCCTCGGGCGACAGCAGGCGGCGCGCGAAGGCCTCGTCGTGGTCGGGCAGCGCGTCGGCCTCGATCGGGCCGGCGAGACAGCGGTTGCCCTCGCCGTAGATCGCGGCGACGCCCGGGTGAGCGTCGTCGGTCGTGCGGTAGACGTTCTCGGCCTCGCGCTCGACGTCGCGGTCGAAGACCTCCTCGACCGTCAGCCGCCCCAGGGACTTGCCGTTCGCGGCGGCGAGCTCGATTACGTCGCCCTCGCTCGCGTCGACGCTGGTCGCGAGCACGACGGGGATCGACCAGATGCCGCCGCCCGCGAGCC
>DASPWW010000028.1:0-101288 GCA_035637595.1 Solirubrobacterales bacterium
GTCGGACCCGAGGATGCGAGGGCGAGGTCGCGCGACGCGCCGCCCATCAGGCTCGCCAGCTCCTCGTTGACGATCTTCACGACCTGCTGGCCGGGATCGAGGCTCTCCAGGACCCCGGCGCCGATGCAGCGCTCCTTGACCCGGGTGGTGAACGACTTGACGACCTTGAAGTTGACGTCGGCCTCGAGCAGCGCGAGGCGGATCTCGCGCATCGCCCGGTCGACATCGGCCTCGTTGAGCTTGCCGCGCGAGCGGACCTCGGACAGCGTGGCCTGGAGGCGGTCGGAGAGCTGGTCGAACATCGGAAGTCAGATTAGTGACGGAGCGGAGGGACGGGGGCTGGGTAGGGCGGCGGCTCCCCTGGAATCACCGGGACTGTCCTGCTTAGGGTCCGCATACCGGATGCAAAGCAGGACGCTTGCCACGAACCCGTCAGGGTATGCCCTGTACTTGCCCAGAACCGCCTCCTACTCGCCGAGCAGGGCTTTGGCGAACTCGCGCGAGTCGAAGGGCCGCAGGTCCTCGAGGGTCTCCCCCGCCCCGATCAGCTTGACCGGGATGCCGAGCTCGGCCGCGATCGCGAGCGCGATCCCGCCCTTCGCCGTCCCGTCGAGCTTCGTCAGCACGACGCCGCTGAGCTCGACCGCGTCCGAGAAGGCCTGCGCCTGGCGCAGCCCGTTCTGACCCGTGGTCGAGTCGATCGTGATCAGGGTCTCGTGCGGCGCGCCGTCGAGGCGCTTGGCGATCACGCGGCGGACCTTGGCGAGCTCTTCCATCAGGTTGCCGTGGGTGTGCAGGCGCCCCGCGGTGTCCGCGATGACGACGTCGATGCCGCGCGCCTCGGCGGCGGAGATCGCGTCGAAGGCGACCGCGCCGGGATCGGTCCCGGGCTTCGCCGTGACGATCTGCGCCCCGGAGCGGTCGGCCCAGGTCTCGAGCTGCCCGACGGCGGCGGCGCGGTACGTGTCGCCGGCAGCGAGGATGACCGAGAGCCCGAGCTCGCGCTCGAGGTGCCAGGCGATCTTGCCGATCGTCGTCGTCTTGCCCGATCCGTTGACCCCCACGATCATCAGGACGGCGGGGCGGGCGGAGACGTCGATTCGCCGCTCGCCGGTCTCGGCGACCTCGGCGAGCAGCTCGACGAGCCGGGCGCGCGCCGCGGCCGGGCCCTCGACCTCGCCGGCCTCGACCTCGCGCTCGAGCCGCTCGACGACGTCGGCGGTGGTCTTCGCACCGACGTCGGCGAGGATCAGCGCCTCCTCGAGCCGCTCCCAGGTTCCCTCATCGAGGGTGTCGCCGAAGCTGGCCGCGAGCTCGGCGCCGAGCGCCTGGCGGCTCTTCGACAGGCTGTCGCGCAGGCGGCGAAACAGACCGCCCTCAGCCGTCGGCACCTCGTCGCCCGCCGGCGTCTCGCGCGGCGCTTCGACCAAGCGGTCGCCGACGTCGAACGCTTCGTGCCAGCCGAGGGCCAACGCCTGTGCTACGCGGCCCGACGCCGGGCCCCGGCGGCAGGCTCGTCCTCGGCCGGCAGCCGCTCGGCATCGCCGTCCTGCGGCAGGCGGCGCGAGACGACCTTGGTGACTCCGCCCTCGCCCATGCTGACGCCGTAGAGGACGTCGGCGGCGTCCATCGTCCGCTTCTGGTGGGTGACGATCACGAACTGGGCGCGGTCCGAGAAGCGGCGCACGAGCTGCAGGAAGCGGTCGATGTTGGCGTCGTCGAGCGCCGCCTCGACCTCGTCGAGGATGTAGAACGGCGACGGTCGCGCGAGGAAGACAGCGAACAGGAAGGCGAGCGCGACGAGCGACTTCTCGCCGCCCGACAGGAGCGAGAGGCGCCGGGTCGCCTTGCCGGCGGGCGTGACCTCGATCTCGACGCCCTTGCCGTCATCGTCGGCGGGCTCGTCGCCGTCTTCGGCCTCCGCCTCCTCCGCGGACGGCTCGGTGCGCGCGCCCGCGAACGGCGGAACGGCGCGTGGCCCCGGAGCATCGACGAGCCGGAGCCGGCCGCGGCCGCCCGGGAAGAGATGCTCGACGAGCTCCTCGAAGTTGCGCCCCGCCGCCTCGAGGGTCTGCTCGAACTCCGAGCGGATCTTGCGATCGGTGTCGCGAATCAGCTTCTCGAGCTCGGCCAGGGCCGACTCGAGGTCCTCGCGCTGTGCCTCGAGCTCCTCGACGTGGGCCCTCGCTTCCTCGTACTCGCGCTCCGCGAGCGGATTGACGGGACCGAGCTGCTCCCGCCTGCGCGCTAGGCGCTCGAGCTTGGCCTCGATCTCCTCGCGCTCGGCATCGACCAGCGGCCCCGGCGCGGGGCCAAGCTCCTCGCCGAGCCGCGATGCGATGCGTTGAAGCTCCGCTGCGACCTCGTCGCGGCGGTCCGAGATGTGGGCGGCGCGCACCTCGGCCTCGGTGACGGCCTCGGCCACCTCGCGCAGCTTCGCCTGGAGCTCGTACTCCTCGCGCGAGCAGGCGCGCAGCTCATCGGTGACGTCGTCGGCCTCGTGGCTGCCGAGCATGCGATCCTCGAGCGCAGCGACCCGGCGGCCGACGGCGTCGCGCGACTGGGCGACCGCCTCGGCGATCGATCGCAGCGGAACGAGCAGCTCCTGCTCAGCGGCGACGCGACGCTCGAGCGAGTCCTGCCGGTTGCGGCCAAGCAGGCCCTCGGCCCGGGACGCGGCGCGAGCGGCGCGCTCGGCGCCCTCCCGTACGCGACCCAGCTCTTCGCCGATCTCTCCCTCTCCTGCCCGAGCGCGCAGCAGCGCCCGGGTGGCAGCACCCAGGGACTGCTCGATCCTGCCGAGCTCGACCTCGATCGGATCGTCCTCACCGGCATCGTCGGCTTCGGCGGCCAGCGCTCCAAGCGCCTCGCGGCGCCGCTCCAGCCCCGAGGCGAGGTCCGCCTGGCGGGCTGCGAGCGACTCCGCCCTGACGCTGAGGCGCTCGTGCGCAGCGCGCAAGGCGGTCAGCCGGCCCCAGAGCCGGGTGCGCTCACGGTCGCGCTGTGCGAAGCGCTCCTCGATCTCGGTGCGGCGGCGGTTGACGTCGGCGAGCTTCGCCTCGAGCTCCTCGCGCTCCCCGCGCGCCTTCTGTGCCGCCCCGGACGCCTTCGCGAGCTCGCGCTCGTGGCCGCCGAGCTCGTCGGCGACGAGCGGCGCCCGCAGCTCCATCGCCTGGCGCTCGAGCCGCGCGTGGGTCTCGGCGGCCTGCGCCTGGCGCTTGAGCGGTCGCAGGTGGCTGCGCGCCTCGCGCTCTACGTCGAGCGCACGGTCGAGGTTGTCGCGCGTTCGATCGAGCTTGAGCTCGGCGCGGCGGCGGCGCTTGCGGTGCTTGCCGAGCCCCGCCGCCTCCTCGACCAGCAGGCGGCGCTCGTGCGGCTTGGAGTGCACGACCTCCTCGACCTTGCCCTGGCTGATCACCGAGTGCATCTCGCCGCCGAGGTTTGCCTCCGAGAGCGTCTCGAGCACGTCGATCAGGCGGCATCGCGCGCCGTTGAGGCGGTACTCGCCCTCGCCGGAGCGATCGAGCCGCCGCCGGATCGAGATCTCCGAGAACTCGGTATCGGCGGCGCCGTCGGTGTTGTCGATCACGACCTCGACCTCGGCGTAGCGGCGCCGGCCCTGACCCTCGCCGCCGGCGAAGATCACGTCCTGCATCGTCTGGCCGCGGACCGCGGTCGGGCTCTGCTCGCCGAGCGCCCACAGCACCGCGTCGGTGATGTTGGACTTCCCGCAGCCGTTGGGCCCGACGATCACGCTGACGCCGGGCGAGAAGGTGAGCCGGGTTCGCTCGGGGAAGGACTTGAAGCCCTTCATCGCGATCGATTTGAGGTGCATTGCGCTCATAGGCTTGCCGGGGGATCGGACGGGACGCCGGGCTTAGTCGGTGACGCGTTCGAGCGCCTGCCGAGCCGCGGCCTGCTCCGCGGACTTCTTGCTGCGCCCCGAGCCGACGCCGAGGACCTCGCCGCGGACCGTGGCCTCGACCTCGAAGCTGCGCTCGTGAGCCGGCCCCGTCTCGTTGACGACCGCGTAGCTTACGGTGGAGCCCGATCGGGCGAGCTCCTCCTGGAGGGCCGACTTGAAGTCGAGCAGGGTCTCCGAGGCCAGCTCGATCTCGGAGTCGAACGCAGCCACCGTCGCGGCGGCCGTGCGCTCGTATCCGTGCTCTAAGTAGCAGGCACCGATCAGGGCCTCGGCGATCGACGCCATCGCGCGCTCGCTGTCGAGCAGCGCCGCGACGTCGATGCCGGCGTCGCCGGCCTGCGGCGCGGCGGCGTCCAGCATCGCCGGGACGCCGAGCTCGTCGGCGATCTCGGCGCAGGCCCGTCCGCTCACCGCCTGTCCGTGGACCTTGGTGAGCCGACCGATGTCGCTGTTGGGAAACCGCCGGTAGAGCTCCTCGGCGACCGCGAGCCCGAGCACGCTGTCGCCCAGGAACGCCAGACGCCCGTAGGACTCGGCGCGTTCCTCGGCCCAGGACGAGTGGGTCAACGCCTGGGTGCGGAGATCGTCGGGCAGGGCCTCGATCATGCCCGCCAGCGAGGTCTCGGCGCCCACCGACCTCAGGCGCTCGGGACGTGCCCCAGGACGAAGTCGACCGCCTGGCCGACGGTCTCGATCCGCGCCGCCTCCTCCTCCGGGACCTTGATGCCGTAGCTGTCCTCGAGCTCCATCACCAGCTCGTAGAGGTCGAGCGAGTCGGCGTCGAGGTCCTCGCGAAAGCGGGTTCCCTCCTCGATCTCGCCGGCGTCGACCTCGAGCTCCGCTGCGAGGTGCTCGCGAACCTTGGCCATCACCTCGTCGCGGGTCATCGGTGCTCTGTCCTATCACGCTCGTCGGCGTCCCGCAGGGACGCCCGCGTCGCGCCCGAGCGCTCCAGCAGCTCGGCGGTGCGCTCGACCGCACGCTCGCGCACGCAGCGCGCCGCGAGCCGTACGGCGTTCGCGATCCCGTCCGGCCCGGAGCTGCCGTGGGCGACCACCGCGACCCCGCGCAGCCCGAGCAGGATCGCTCCGCCGGTTGTGTCGGGGTCGAGGCGACGACGCAGGCGGCCAAGCGCCGGGCGCAGCAGCAGCCCTCCGAGCGCCGCGCGCGGGCCCAAGCGGGCCGCGGCGCGCACGGCCGCGCCGATCTCACCCGCCGTGCCCTCCATCGTCTTCAGCGCCACGTTGCCGGTGAAGCCGTCGGTGACGATCACGTCGGCGCTCCCGGCGGGCAGGTCGCGGCCCTCGACGTTGCCGGCGAACTCGATCCCCCCGGCCCGCGCGAGCACGTCATGAGCCTCGACGACCAGCGGGGTGCCCTTGCCCTGCTCCTCGCCGACCGTCAGGAGAGCGACCCGCGGACGCTCGATGCCGAGCACGGAGCCGGCAAACGCCGCCCCGAGGTAGGCGAACTGGACGAGGTGGCTGGACCTCGCCTCGGCATTGGCGCCCACGTCGAGAAAGAGGACTGGCCGGTCGCGGCTCGGTACTGGGAGCTGAACGGCGAGCGCCGGGCGGTGGACGCCGTGCAGGCGCCGCA
The DNA here is from genome assembly GCA_035637595.1 of Solirubrobacterales bacterium. Classification (GTDB taxonomy): domain Bacteria; phylum Actinomycetota; class Thermoleophilia; order Solirubrobacterales; family 70-9; genus DASPWW01. The sequence goes on from DASPWW010000028.1 coordinate 5,525, forward strand.
GCGCGAACAGCGCCGCCGTCATCGCGGCGCCCGTGGACCCGGCGCTGACGAGCGCCCGCGAGCGGCCCTGGGCGACGTCACCGGCGGCGAGCGCGACCGAGGCGCCGGGCCGCGAGCGCACGGCGCGCACCGGCTCGTCGTCGTTCGAGATCGCCTCCGTAGCGGTGCATACCTCGACGCCGTCGACGGCCTCGAGGTCGCTCAGCTCGCCCGGCGGGCCGAACACCCGCACGTCGATCCCGTCCGCGGCTGCCGCACGCGCCCCGGCGGCGATCACCTCGAAGCCGCCATCGGCTCCGAAGCCGTCGAGGGCGACCGGCACGGCCCCGGCGTCGGGGCTCATCTAACCCTCGGGGGTCTCGGTCTCCGGCGCGGCCGGCTCGGCGATCTCCTGGCTGATCACCTCACGGCCGGCGTACGTGCCGCACACCGGACAGACCCGGTGCGGGAGGCGCGGGCTGTGGCACTGCGGGCACTCGTTGAGGCGCGGCCGGCGCGCCTTGTGCTGGGCGCGGCGCTTGTCGCGGCGCGCCGCGGAGGTTCGCTTCTTGGGAACGGCCATCGAGCGCGGGATGGTAGCGGCCCGCGTCAGTGCTTCTTCTTGCGCTTGACCTTCCAGTCGTCGGTCGCCGGCGAGCCGTCGACGTTGCCGGCGGCGTCCCTGGCGCGAACCTCAAAGCTGTGCTTGCCCTTCTTGACCTTCAGGGTGTCCGGCGAGGTGCAGGGCCCAAAGGGCCCGCCGTCGAGCGAGCACTCGAAGCTCGACCCCACCTCGCTCGAGCTGAACTCGAAGGTCGCGGTCTTCTTCTTGGTCTTGTCCTTGGGGCGCTTGGTGATCGTGGTGTCAGGCGACGTGGTGTCGCCGGGCGGCGCTGGATTGCACGATGAGGTGTCGGGATCCTGGGTCTCGTCCCCGAGGCCGTCCGCATCGCAATCCGGCTCGATGTCCGCGTTGATCAGGAGCTGGATGGTGTCGATGCTGCTATCCGGCGCTCGGGGAAGCTCCCCGTCGGCGAGCGGAGCATTGGCCCCGGTGCCCCAGGTCTCCGCGAGTCCCTCTCCCGCGGGGACGACTCGGAAGATCTTGCTCTCACCTATCTGGCAGCAGTTCACGCCGATCGAGTCGCCGGCCTGGATCGGCATCGCGACCTCGAAGGTGCTCGTGGAGTTGATCAGCGGGGTGACCTCCGCGCTCGTTCCCGCACCGGTGAACTGACCGGGGGAGCCCGCCGGCCGGATGATCCTGAAGACGAGCGGCCCAACGAAGTTGCCGACGCTGACCCTCCACCGGACCACCACCCCGCTGACGGGGGAAGTGAGTCCCCCGGTTGCCTGCGAAGCCGGCGCGAGGCCGGCGAGCCGCACGGTGCAGCGCTGGGTGTTGCTGCAGTTAAATGGGGCGTCGGCGGCGTTCTGGAGGTTGCTGCCGATCGTCACCGCTCCCGGACTCGCCGCGGGAAACGCGAGCGAGGCCGCAAGCACGGCCGCCACCAAGACCGCGCCGGGCACAGCACGACCCGCTCCTCGCGAAAACCTTCCCCGGATCATCTCCTTGATTCTGCCTTATTCGTAGATTCGCGGAGCCGGTGGTACGGTCACCGGGAGGCGACCGAAGGAGAGGACGATGGCGACGAGCCTTCTCGAGATGACCCAGCAGGGCGATCCCGGCACGGTCGCCACCGAGGAGCAGGCCCAGCGGATCAAGCTGCTGACGCCGCAGGAGCTCTACGTGCTGTGGGAGCGTCAGCAGTGGCTCTCACAAGAGATCGACTTCGGCACCGACCGCGAGCACTGGGCGAGTCTCAACGACGAGGAGCGCGAGTGGGCCACCTGGCTGCTGTCCTCGTTCTTCATCGGCGAGGAGCGCGTCACGACCCAGTTCTCGGGACTCGTCATGGCCTACGAGGACGAGCAGGAGGAGGCGTTTCTCACCACGCAGCAGGTCGACGAGGCGCGCCACATGCAGTTCTTCGACCGCTTCTATCGCGAGGTCGTCGGGCTCGAGCAGCCCGACATCGAGGACCGGCTCGGAAGGGTGCGCGAGTACCTCAACGACGCCTTCGTGAAGCTGTTCGACGAGTCGCTCGTCGAGGCCGCAGAGCGCCTGATCTCCGATCCCAAGGACATCGAGGCGAAGGTCGACTTCGTGACCACCTACCACATGGTGATCGAGGGAACGCTGGCGCTCACCGGCCAGTTCTTCATAACCGACTACTGGGAGAAGAACGACCTGCTGCCGGGCTTCGTCGAGGGGTTCGGGAAGGTGGCCCGCGACGAGCACCGCCACGTCGCCTACGGGACGTGGTTCTTGCAGCAGAAGTGCGGCTCCGACGCAGCGCTTGCCGACCGCATGCGCGCCAGGCTCCAGGAGCTCCTGCCGGTGGCGAGCGGCGTGCTGGTCCCCCCCGGCAAGGACCCCGCCGAGGAGTGGGAGATGCTCGGCTACACCTCGCGCGAGATCAATGAGTTCGCGTTCAAGGCCCTGACCCGGCGGCTCAAGGCGATCGGGGTGCCGCTCGCCGCCGAGCCGGTCGCGGCCTGAGCAGTCCGGAGACCTTCGCCCTACTCGAGCTTCAGCTCGCGGAGCTTGTCCCAGCGCGGGTCGGGCGCCGACTCGTGACGGTGATCGCCCGGGTCGGCGTCGAGCGGCTTGCCGCACACCGGGCACAGCCCGGCGCAATCCGGGCGGCAGAGGAACTTGCCAGGCATCGCGAGCGCCAGCGCGTCGTGCGCCCAGGCCGCGACGTCGAGCTCGTCGTCGCTGACGTAAGGACTGCTCAGGTCCTCCTCCCCCTCGCCGGCATCGCCGGCCTGCTCGACCTCGCGTGCGTCGACTTCAACCGTGACGGCGGCCGGGTCGAGGCAACGCACGCAGGGACCCGTGACGTCCGCTGCGAAGCGCAGCCGCAACGCATAGCCGGTCGTCGTTCGCGAGACGTCGAGCCGCGCGAGGGCCCGCTTGCCCGCGATCTCGTACGCCTGCCCGCCGTAGCTCAGCCCTCCCGGAACGACGTCGACGTCGAGCCGCCGCCCGTCGCCGGGAGCGGGCGCGAATCGCGACAGGTCGATGCTGTCCGTCCTGAGTGCCATAGCTCCCTCCGCCACCACGGTCGTGGAACGATTCGAGCTTAGCGATGACCCCGCAGTTCCACTCAGACCCCGATACGTACCTGGAGCGGATCCGCGCCGCGCTGCCGCGCTATGACGATCTCCAGGACCGCTCCGTGGAGGCGATCCCGTTCGAGCCGCGCCGAGTGCTCGAGCTCGGCATCGGCACCGGCGAGACGACCCGCCGGCTGCTCGATCGCTTCCCGGACGCGGCCGTCACGGGGCTCGACGCGAGCCCGGAGATGGTCTTTCGCGCCCGTGAGATGGGGATCGAGGTGCGGCTGGCGCGCATGGAGGACCCGCTGCCCGACGGCCCCTGGGACCTCGTGATCGCGGTTCTCGCGGTGCATCACCTCGACGAGCACCAAAAGCGCGATCTATTCCGGCGCGTGCGCGGGCAATCGCGCTCCCTGGTGCTCGGCGACCAGGTCGAGGCCGAGCATCAGAGCCTGCCGCCCGAACCGGGTGTCGACTTCCTCGACCCGCCCGACAAGCTCGCGGAGTGGGCCGGCGGCGAGGTCGCGTGGCAGGGCGACGACCTCGCGGTCATCACTGCGACCTACGACTGACGGGGCCCGAAGGCCCCGTCTGGTCTGGCCGCCGGAGTCTCCTCCGCGCGGCACTCGCCTGTTGGCTGCATCGTAGCCCCATACGATTCCGCCGCCCCGCGAGTCGAGGAGGAGCAGATGCCGAAAGTCCTGTACGAGAAGCGCGACCGGATCGCCTACGTGACGATCAACCGCCCCGAGGCGCGAAACGCGATCGACCCCGACGTCCACCGGCTGATGATCGAGACGTGGGCCGATTTTGCCGACGACGACTCGGTCGACGTCGCGATCCTCACGGGCGCCGGTGACGACGCGTTCTGCGCCGGCGCCGACCTGAAGACCTACATCCCGCCGATCATGGCCGACGCCAGCCCCGCGGACATCCGCGAGATCGTCGAGCTGGGGCTCAACGGGTTCACGCGCGGGATGCACCGGATCTACAAGCCGATCGTCGGCGCCGTCAACGGCTGGGCGCTGGCCGGCGGGCTCGAGACGGCGCTCGCATGCGACATCCGCATCGCATCGGAGCGGGCGATGTTCGGATCCTTCGAGGCGCGGCGCGGGTTCCATCACGGCGACGGCGGCCTGGTGCGGCTCGTCAACGCGTGCGGGGTCTCGGTCGCCTCCCACATGCTGCTGACCGCCGAGCCGGTCGACGCCCGCCAGGCCCTCGATTGGGGGCTCGTGACCAAGGTGGTATCGCACGAGAGCCTGCTCGACGAGGCCGAGACGGTCGCGCGCCAGATCCTGCGCAACTCGCAGCACGCCGTTCGCTCCGCGAAGCAGACGATCCTCGATGTGATCGGCCAGCCGCTCGACGCCCAGCTCCGCACCGAGGCCTGGAACGCGTACACCTGCGCCGATCCCGAGGAGACCAGGGCGCTGCTGGCTCGCTTCTACGACAAGTCCGACGCCGGGCGCGCCGGCAGCCACGAAACCACCCTGTGAGTCGCACCGCTCTCGTCACCGGCGCGGCGCGCGGCATCGGGGCGGCGATAGCCGCACGGCTGCTCGCGGACGGGCTCGAGGTCGTGACCGCCGACCGCGAGCAGGGCTGCGACCTGCGCTTCGACGTCGCGCGCGGGGAGCTTCCCGAGCTCGACGACATCGACGTCTGCGTGTCGAACGCCGGGATCACCGACACGATCGCCCCCGCCCACCACATGGGCGCCGAGCAGTGGGCGCGCGACATCGAGGTCAACCTGAGCGGCGCCTTCCGCGTCGTCCAGGCATGCCTGCCGGGAATGCGCGAGCGCCGCTGGGGCCGCGTCGTCGTGATCTCGAGCGGGGCGGCGCGCACCGGGCTCCCGGGGCAGGTCGCCTACGCGGCCTCCAAGGCCGGGCTGCTCGGGATGGTCAAGACGATCGCGGCCGAGAACGCGTCGCGCGGGATCACGGCGAACGCCGTCCTGCCGGGGATCGTCGCGACCGAGAAGGTGCGCGCGATGCCGGCGGACGTGCGCGAGCGAGTCGAGGCCGGCCTGCCAACCGGCCGGATGGGAGCGCCGCGGGAGGTCGCCGCGCTCATCGCCTTCCTCGCCTCCGAGGACGCCGGCTACATCACCGGCGAGGCGATCGGGATCGACGGCGGAGCGGCGCTCAACACCCTGTCGCTCGGCTCGGAGCGAGACGACCGCTAGCGCGCGGCGCGGGCCGGCGGGCCTATCGGTACCGGTACCGGCTGAAGTAGCCGACGCGCGGCCGGGCGATGAAGTAGACGATCACCGCCGCGCACAGCACCGCGAGAATGAACCCCACGAGCGGCTCCTTGGGGCTGACCAGGTACCACGAGATCAGTCCCGCGATGAACGACCCGGCGAGCCCCGCGAGCGCGGTCGCGACGATCCCCATCCCCGTCGTCCCGGGGACGAGCAGCCTCGCCAGCGCCCCGACGATCAGGCCGGCCACGAACAGCCAGAAGAGGTAGACGAGCAGTTCCATGCGGTGTGGGTTCTACCCGTGCCCGGGAGCCGAGAAACGGGCGCCCTGGCCGGACGTTCGAGCGAGGCTGGCCGCCCCCCGCTACGGCTCGGCGTAGCCAGGCCGGGCGATCTCGAGCTTGCGCTTCACGTGCTCGCGCAGGCTCCCGGCGACCTGCTCGATCTCGCCGTCGAGGTTCCCCTGCCTGATCTCCCAGGCGAGCTCCGCCGCTGCCTCTCGAGCCTCCGCCTCGGCCTGATCGATGGCCGGCTCCGGGCCCTCGGCGCCGAGCAGGGAGCGAAACAGCGCCACGTCGGCGAGCGAGGCGTCCTCCCCGGCGCGCAGCTCGCGCGCGACGACCGCGCAGACGTTCGCCGCGACCAGGACCTGGAAGCGGCGCTCGCGCGGAACCCACTCGCGCACGTCCGCGAACAACAGCTCGGCGAGAGCGTCGAGCAGCTCCGGTGCCGTCGGTCGATCCTGCATCGCGCGCCGCGGGCTAGTGGTGCTTCTTCTTCTTGCGCTTGGCCTTGAACTCGAAGCTCGCGGGCGTGGAGTCGTTGTTGCCCGCCGCGTCGATGGCGCGCACCGCGAAGCTGTGATCCCGCGGCTTGCGCTTTGCCTTGACCGCCGTCGCGAACGGCGAGCTGCAGGGCTGGAACGCGCCGCCGTCGACCTGGCATTGGAAGCTGGAGTTCGGCTCCGAGGAGGTGAACGCAAAGCTCACCGTGACCTTCTTCTTCTTCGTCTTGACGACCTTCTTGGGACCGCTGGTGATCGTGGTGTCGGGGGGCGCGGTATCGGGGCTGCAGGGCGAGAGGTCGCCGTCCTGGGTCTCGTCGCCGAGCCCGTCGCCGTCGCAATCGGGCTCGACGACCGCCTGGACGAGCAGCTCCAGCGGCGCCACCGCGTCGCCGGACCCCGTCGCGCCGTCCGCGAGGCCCCCCGAAAAGCCGTTCAGCGTCCCCCATATCACCGTGCTTGCGCTGGGAGTCGTGGCCCACACCAGCCCCTGGTTCCCGACGTTCAGCCCCACGCTGTCGCCCGCCTTGATCGGGACCTGGCTGGCGAACTCGGCGGTTCCCGAGTTCGTGGCCCCCGCAGAGCTCGTCCCAGCTCCCGTGAACGTAGTTCCCGAGACCGGGCGCAGCACCCGCAGCGCCACCGGATTCCCCGCGCTGCCGGACTTGACGCGCCAGCGCACGACGACGCCGTCGATCGGCGAGGTGAGGCCGTTCGGGGCGAGGCTTGCGGCGGGAAGGTTGAGATTGGTTCCCGTGCAGGTGCCCATGCCGGGGCAATAGGACCCCTCGCCCGTCACCCCTGTGCCAGCGAGGTTGCTGCCGATCGTCACGGCCGCCGGGCTCGCGGACGCAGGGAGCAGGATCGCCGCCGCACACCCCGCGAGGCCAACCCAGAACCGCCTCCGCCCGCTCATCGCGCCAGCGTACTACGGAGCTGCGCGGGCGGCCTCAGACGGCCGCAGCCGAGCTACTTCCTCGTCTTTTTCCTGACCCTCCAGCCGTCGGCGGCGGGCGAGCCGTCGACGTTGCCGGCCGGATCTCTCGCCCGCACCTCGAATGTGTGCTTGCCCTTCTTGACCTTGACGGCATGGGGCGACGCGCAGGGCTGAAATGACCCGTCGTCGAGCTTGCACTCGAACGTCGAGCCCGGCTCGCTCGACGTGAACTCGAACGTCGAGGTCTTCTTGTAGGTCTTGTTCCTGGGTCGCTTGGTGATCGTGGTGTCTGGCGGCGCCGTATCGGGATTGCAGGGCGAGAGGTCGGGGTCCTGGGTCTCGTCGCCGAGCCCGTCGCCGTCGCAATCGGGCTCGACGACCGCCTGCACGAGCAGCTCCCGCGGCGTCACCGCGTCGCCACCGGCGGTCGCGCCATCAGAAAGCCCGGTGGGGAAGCCGTTGATGGCGCCCCACGCGACGACGGTCGAGCCCGCCGTGGTCGCGAAGGCGATTCCCTGGTTGGCGATGTCGAGCCCCACGCTGTCACCCGCCTTGATCGGAACCTGGGATGTGAACTCGGCGATCCCAAGCGCGGTGGTGCCCGGTGAGCTGGTCCCGGCACCTGTGTACGTCGCGCCGAAGGATAGGCGCAGCACCCGCAGCGCAACCGGGTTGCCCGGCAGGCTCGACTTGACGCGCCAGCGCACGGCTACGCCGTCGAACGGAGAGGTCGCACCGTTCGGGGCAGTGCTGCTTTGGGGCAGGTTGCCGTTCGTGGCCGTGCATGGACCGGCGCCGATGCAGTAGCCGTCGAGGCTGAGGTTCTCAGTGGGGATCGCGATCAGGCTGCTCCCGATCGTGACCGCGGCCGGGCTCGCGGCGGCCGGAAGCAGCAGGGCAGCGACGAAGGTACCGACCGCGATACCCCTGCGTCCTCCCATCACAGCCAGGCTACTAGGGACAGGCGCGGCGAGCGTCAGGCGATCAGCTCGAGCAGATCCCACTCGGGCTCGCAGATCCGCCTGCACCTGACAAGCCGAGCGACCGTCGCGCTCGACGACTCGATCGATCCCGAGCTCGGTCCGCGCCGCGTCGTCGCCGAGGCGAGTGGCAGCGGATTCGCGGCGGACCGCGTGATCGGAAAGATCACGGTCCTGCGCCGCGGCTGACCCCCAGGCACGCGTTCGGGGCAGGCGTTACTTCTTCTTCTTTTTCTTGACCTTCCAGTCGTCGGAAGCGGGCGTGCCCTCGACGTTCCCTCCGACATCCGTGGCGCGGACGGAGAAGTTGTGGGCACCCTTCTTCACCTGGAAGGTGTCGGGTGAAGTGCAGTGGGCAAATGCGCCGCCGTCGAGCGAGCACTCGAACCCCGCGCCTGCCTCGTTGGCCGTGAAGGCGAACGTCACCGAGACCTTCTTCTTCTTGGTCTTGATCTTGTCCTTGGGCTGCTCGGTGATCGTGGTCTCAGGCGCGGGTGGGCACGAACGGATGTCGTTGTCCTGGGTCTCGTCGCCTAGGCCGTCGTCGTCGCAGTCGGGCTCGAGCGTCACCGAGACGTCGAGCTGGAAGGTGACCGGACCGGAGTAGGTCGAAGTCGTTCCGGGGGCGGGATCTCCCGCCAGGTACATGAAGCTGTATCCGGGTGGAGGCGTGGTCTCGAAGCAGTAACCGCCGCTCGCAACGAAGAGGCCGATCACGTCCCCCGCCTGGACGCGGATGCTCACGGGGTAGGTGTTGACGATGGTTTGGACCGGCGCCTCGAGCCCTCCGTCGCCCACGATCGTGAACTGGTTTCCGCCCACGGGACGGGCGACCTTGAGCTTCACCTGGGTGGGCGATGCGGGCGCTTGATAGCTCCATGATGTGATCACGCCCGCCGAGGGGGCTGCATATGACGAGCCCGGTGAATTCGCCTGGAGGTGCGTGACCCCGTTCGCACAGCCGGCGTCGGGGGCGAGCGTCTGGCCAACCTGCGTCGCAGCGCCGGCTGTAGGCGCAGCCGCGAGCGCTGCCGCCGCGACGGCGATCGTCAACGCCGTTGTCTTAGTCCTTCGCATGCGGGCGATCCGGCCCCTACTTCTTCTTCTTCTTGACCTTCCAGTCGTCGGAGGCCGGCGAGCCATCGAGGTTGCCGACCGGATCCTTCGCCCGGACCTCAAAGGAGTGCTTGCCCTTCTTGACCTTGAAGCTGTCGGGTGAGGTGCACGGCGCGAACGGCTTGCCGTCCAGCGAGCACTCGAACGTCGAGCCGGGCTCGCTCGAGGTGAACTCGAAGGTCGCGGTCTTCTTCTTCGTCTTGTCCTTCGGCTTCTTGGTGATGGTGGTATCTGGCGGCTGTGCGTCTGGAACCGCCGAATCGACAAAGGTGGCGAATGGCATGTCCGGGTCGCTCGGGCCCCCTGCGGTGGACCACGGGCTCGACTCCGAAGCGTTTCTTCTCCACAGGAAGCCGGGGCATGGATTCGCCGCGATGGTCGAAACACCCACCGTGCTTGATCCAGGTCTCGTCACAGCCAGCGCGTAAGGCTGGCCCGCGGTCACGTCGGGTGGGGGAGAGAACTCCGCCGTAAGCGTGGCCGCGCCGGCCGGTACCACGGAGTCGGGAATCGTGACGGAAGCGAGCACGACATTGGACGGGCCAGCGTTGAGGCCTTGGGCCTCGTTGATCTGAACGATCCAATCACCCGGCGTGCCGGTCTTGTAGACGGTGGGCTGCGCCGTCGTCAATCTGCCGCTGGCTTGCGCCGTGAACGTCTGAGCGAAGAACGAATTGCCGAGACTGGTGGTGTTTCCAAACGGCGGATTCCTCACACAGCTCGCATCCAAGGCTGGTTCCGCAGATGCCGGCGAAGCGACCGCGAGGGCCACGAGGCCGACGCATGCCACAACTATTACCTGCCTCCAATCCCCCCAGTGCCGCATGACGTCTCCTCGTCGTATTTCCAGTGAGTCTCAGTATTGCGCGATCCGGCGCCGGGAGGTCCAGGAAGATCGCACGGCTATGCCGGGCGAGGCCCCCGGCTGGCGGCAACCAGCTCCAGCAGGTCCCACTCCGGCTCGCAGATGCGGCGGCCCAGCGAGGCGAGCTCCGCGCTGCGGCGCCGGCCGGTGAGGTGGTCTTGTGCCTGGCGGGCGCAGATGACGGCCCACTTCAGGTTGCCCATTGCCTCCCACCAGCGCAGCCGGTTCGGATCCGGCGGGGTGCCGCCGGCCGCCTCGTAGGCGGCGAGGAGCTCGTCCAGGTCACCCAGGCCCCCGACCTGCTTGTCGTCGTTTCCGAAGCGCCACGACCGGATGCAGATCCAGCCGATGTCCTCGGCCGGGTCGCCGAGGTGACAGAGCTCCCAGTCGATGACCGCCGCTAGCCCCTGCTCGGAGACGATGAAATTGCCCAGCCGGAAGTCGCCGTGGACGAGCGTCACGCGAGCCGGCGGCGGCGGAGCGTTCAGCCGCAGCCAGCGCAGCCCCGCCTCGGTCGCCGGGAGCGCCTCACCTATGGCGTCGAGCTCGGCCTCCCATAGGTCGCACGCCGCAAGGGCCGGATCGGCTTGCGGCCGTGCGATGCCTTCGAGATCTCCGACTTCAATCGCATGAATGCGGGCAAGCGCGTCGCCGAGCTGTCCGACGAGCTTGTGCCGAGCTTCGGCGTATTGGTTGCGTCGAAGCACCCTCGGCGCCACCGATTCGCCTTCGACGTGTTCCATCAGGAACCCCGCCGTCTCGAACCGGCCGCCGGTCGAGTCGAAGAGCAGGGGCCGTGCGACCGGAACGCCGGAGCGCGCAGCCGCCTCGACCACCCCGTACTCGACCTCCAGCAGCGTGAACGACTGTCCTCCGGGTGGATCCCGCCGGAGCACCCAACGGCCGGCGTCCCCCTCGACGAGCCACGTCTCGCGCGAGGCGCCCCCGGGAATCGGCGTCATGCTGACCTCCCCAGGATCCTGGCCCGTGGCCTCGGCGACCGCGGCGCGAACCCCGTCGGCCGCGGGGGCCTCAGCCGCCATCCGGTGGCGTCATGCCGTAGCGCTCATAGTGGCGGGCGGGGATGTCCGCGGGGTCCTTGTACCAGTACCACGTGCACGGATCGTGGTCGAAATCCTCCGGCGGGTCCGAGGGATAGACCGGGAACCCGATCCAGCGGATCGGCAGCAGCTCGTTCATGAACGCGCAGTGGGTGCAGTAGAGCGGGAAGCCGTCGCGGCCGTAGCTCCACTGGTGGGCCTGGTCGGTGAGGCCCCAGCCGTCCTCGCCGTAGCGGCCGAGTCGCCAGAGTCGCTGGCCGGACCCGCACGGGTTCATCGTGAACGTGAGCTTCTCGTCGTCCTCGTCGATCTCGAACACGCCGGGCTTTGGCCCGACTCCGCTGGTCGAGTGGGCGCGCCACGTCGCCGCGAGCGCCTTCGCGATCTCGCGGCGGTCCGCCGACGCGATCGTCTCCACCGGCCGGCGCCAGCTGCGCTCGAGGCTCCACTGCCACGCCTCCTCGACCCCGCCATCCCCCAGCCGCTCGTGCACAAACGAGATCAGCCCCGCGATCCCGTCGACCAGCAGGTCGTGCATGAACTGCGACTCGTGCTTCATCTCCTCGCAGAGCCGCTTCGCCTCGTCGCTGTCGCCGCGCTCGATCGCCTCGACCGCGCGCTCCATCGTCGGGCGCGACATCTCGCCGAGCTCCTGATCGCTGAACCACCTCTCGCCCATTGCCAACCTCCATCTCGCCTCCACCGGCGCTCCCCAGCCTATCCCCGGGATCGGGGCGCGATCGGCGGCGCAGCCCGAGCGGTTGCCGCTTGACACGCGGGCGGGGCGTACTACCTTGCAGGCACGGTCGGCTTGCATCCTCTCTCGCTCGTTTTCCGCGGTACGGCACGGACTGCGGCGGTGGCGATCTGCGCGGGCCTGGTGTTGCCTGCAGCGGCCCCCGCTGCCACCTACTGCGTCAACGCCGGCGGCGCCTGCGATCAGAGCTTCAGCGCCGCCCAACTCCAGGACGCCCTCGACGCGGCAAGGGCAAACCCCGGCCTCGATCGGGTCCAGATCGGGTCGGGGACCTATTCGCGAACGGGAGGGTTCAGCTACGACGCCAGCGGGACGGGCGCCGTGAACTACATCGAGATCGTGGGCGCGGGCGCGGGCGGCGGCTCGCCGACCGTGATCACGGCCCCCGGCGGGGACGGGGTCACCTCGCTGTCGATCTTCACCAACGCGTTTCCCCGCGACGCCTCGACGATCTCGGACCTTCGGGTCGACGCGCCTTCGTCCGGGCTCGGCGTGACCGGGATGAGCTTGGCGGGAGCCACCGCCACCGGGACGATCGTCACCGTGCCGTCCGGGGTGGCGTCCGGCACCGGGCTCGCGATCGGAGCCGCGACATTCCGCGACGGGGTGGTCTCCGTGCCCTACAGCAGCGTGAATCTCAACGCGGTGCTGGGGAGCGTCGAAGCGTTCGTCGAGGACTCCACGATCGCCGGCTTCGCCGGCGTCCACAACGACAACACGGTCGGTGGCACCACCACGGTGCGTCGCTCGACGATCTTCGCCACGATCGGCCTTTGGGCGGACGAGGCGGCACCGATCGAGGCCCACGACGTCGTGATCAAGCTGGTCGAGGTGACCCCGCGGATCTCGGTCCCGGTCGGCGTCCAGGCCTTCAGCGACTCGTTCCTGGCGGCGAGCCTGACGGGAGATCACCTCACGATCTACGGGGACAACCGCCCTGGCGCGATCGGCGCCTACGCCAACGCTCCGGTCTCCGACGCCAACCTCACGCTCACCAATTCGATCCTCCGTGCGGTGCCCCGCAGCCTGGTCCGGTCGGGAACCCCGCCGGCGACGGCGAACCTGACCGCCTCCTACTCGGACTACGACCCGACGACCACCCAGAGCCTCGGCCCGGGCACGCTCACCGAGGGGCCCGGCAACGTCAACGTCGATCCCCTCTTCGTCGACGCGGCCGGCGGCGACTACCACCTCCAGGCCGGCTCCCCGGTGGCGGATGCCGGTGACCCGGCCGCGTGCGGCGGCACCGATCGCGACGGCAATCCTCGGGTGCGGGACGCAGACGGCGACGGCACGGCGCGCACGGACATGGGCGCTTTCGAGCTCCAGGCCGGTGGGCAGTGCCCGCCGGTGGTCGAACCGCCGCCTGCCTCCGACATGGGCAGCCTGCCCAGCAACGACTTCTCGCTTGGAAAGCCGAAGTCGCGCAGGAACGGCAGCGCGGTGGTGACCGCCACCGTCCCCGCGGCCGGCGAGCTCGTCGCGGCGGACACGAGCGCCGCACAGGGTCACGCGGCGCATTCCCAGGCCCTGATCAAGCCGGTCGAGGTCGCCGCGTCCGGCCCCGGACCGGTCAGGCTCAGGCTCAAGCCGACCAGGGCCGCCAAGCAGCCCCTCGAGGCGGGCGACAAGGTCAAGCTGACGGTGACCGTCACCTACACCCCAAGCGGCGGGACTTCCAACTCCAAGGCCACGAAGGTCAAGCTCAAGCGGCGGCATTAGCCTCCAGGCATGTCCGGCCTGGCGCTCGTGCTGTGGATCGTGTTCGGCGTCGTGGCGCTCGGGGGACGGATCCTGCTGCAGCTCCTACGCACCGGATCGACGGGACTTGCGGGGATCAGCGGCAGGCCGGGATCGGTGGAGTGGTTCGGGGGACTGCTATTCGTCGCCGCACTCGCCGGGGGCGTGATCGGTGCGCGGGTCCAAGTCACGGGCGCCGTCGGACCGATCGACGCCCTCGACACGACCGCGATCCAGGTCGCGGCCCTGGTGCTCTACGCGCTCGGGCTCGCGGGCTGCGTCGCGGCGCAGCTCGCGATGGGCGCCTCGTGGCGGATCGGCGTCGACGAGTCCGAGCGCACCGATCTGGTCACCGGCGGCCCGTTCGCGATCGTCCGCAATCCGATCTACTCGGGCGTGATCCCGCTCGTCCTCGGCCTCGTGCTGCTGGCGCCGAATCCCGTCACGATCGCTGCCTTTCTCGCGCTGGTCGCAGCGTTCGAGATCCAGGTGCGCCTCGTCGAGGAGCCCCACCTGCTGCACACCCACCCCGATGCCTATCGCGAGTACGCGGGCCGCGTCGGGCGCTTCGTGCCCGGCGTCGGGCTCCTGCGGACGCCCCGCTAGTTACCGCCTCTTCTTCTTCTTCTTGACCTTCCACTCGTCTGTCGCGGGGGTGCTCTCGACGTTGTTGCCGGCGTCCTTGGCCCGAACCGAGAACGTGTGCCTGCCCTTCTTCACCTTTACCGTGTGCGGCGAGCTGCAAGCCGCGAACGTGGCGCCGTCGAGCGAGCACTCGAACGTCGAACCGGCCTCGTTCGAGCTGAACTCGAATATCGCCGTCTTCTTCTTCGTCTTGTCTTTCGGGCCACTGGTGATCGTCGTCTCCGGCGCCGGCGGGCAGGAGATGGTGTCAGCGTCCTGGCTCTCGTCGCCGAACCCGTCGTCGTCGCAGTCCGGCTCGAGCGTCGCGGATACGCCGAGCTGCTGGCCGACCACCGGGGAGAACGCCGCGGTGGCGCCCAATGCCACGTCCTCGCCGAACGCGCTTTGGCCAAGGGTGTAGCCCGTGGCGGGTCGTGAGCAGTAGAAGACGCTCGGAGGTGCCGTGAAGACGCCGATCACGTCGCCCGCCTGGATCGGAATCCGGACCAGATAGGTGTTGAGCCCCACCAAGGGGTTTTCACCTGGGCTCTCGCCCACAATCGTGAAGTTGTCGCCGCCCGCACTGCGGGCCACCTTGAGCTTCGTCGGTCCCTCGCCGGCGCTGCTCGAGCGCTCGAAACTCCACGAGGTGATGACGCCCGCGAAGGGCGCGGCGTACTGATCCCCGGGGGAGCTGATTTGAAGCCGGGTCCTCGGGCTGCAGTTGTCGGTCGGCGTGAACGTCTGGCCGATCTGCGTCGCTGCCCCCGCGGGGGTCACGAAGGATGCGAGAAGGGCGGACGCCGTCGCAAGGACGGCGGCAGTTGCCCTCATAACCGCTTCCTCTTCTTCTTGACCTTCCAGTCGTCGATCGCGGGCGAGCCGTCGACGTTGCCGGCCGCGTCTGTCGCCCGAACCTGGAAGACGTGCTTGCCCTTGCCGACCTCCTCGATCCGGGGCGAGATGCAGGGCGCAAACCCGGCGCCGTCGAGGCTGCACTCGAAGCTCGAGCCCGGCTCCGACGACGTGAATTCGAACTCAGCCTGCTTCTTCTTCGTCTTGTCCTTCGGCTGTTTGGTGATCGTCGTATCGGGCGGCGCGGTGTCGCACAACCCGAGATCGCCGTCCTGGGTCTCGTCGCCGAGGCCATCGCCGTCGCAATCGGGCTCGAGCGTCGCGGAGATGTCGATTTGCCACTCGATCGGCCCGAGGTAGTTGTTCGTCGAGCCGATCGGGGGATCGCCGGGATACAGATAGTGATCGAGATAGCCAGTCCCGGGCGCGGACCGTCCACAAGCCGTACCGCTTGTGTAGATCCCGAGAATGTCGCCGGCCGCAACGGCTATCTGGGCCGGAAACGTGAACAGCGAGCCAGCGGTGGCGGTATTTGGGCCGCTCTCGCCGACGATCCGGAAGGCGTTGCCGCCCGCAGGGCGTGCGACCTTGAGCTTGACCTGCGTCGTCCCCGCCCCCGCCTGGTAGCTCCACGATGTGATGACGCCCGGGAACCCGATCGTGTACCGACCTCCCGGGGAAGACGACTGCAGATTCGTGGCGCCGGGGTCGCAAGCACTCGGCGGCGGAAACGTCTCCCCGAGCTGAGTCGCGGCGCTGGCGGACCCCGGAGCGGCGAGCGCCAGAGCTCCCAGTCCCGTCAAGAACACCCTGCACGCGCGCCCCCTCATCCGCCCCAGCCTACTTCTTCTTCTTATTCTTCTTCTTGACCTTCCAGTCGTCCGCCGCCGGCGAGCTGTCCACGTTGCCCGCCGGATCCTTGGCGCGAACCTGGAACGTGTGCCTGCCCTTCTTCACCTTGAGCGTGTCGGGCGAGCTGCAGGCCGCGAACGGGAGGCCGTCGAGCGAGCACTCGAACGTGGAGCCAGGCTCGGTCGAGGTGAACTCGAAAGTCGCGGTCTTCTTCTTGGTCTTGTCCTTAGGATGCGTCGTGATCGCCGTCTCGGGCGGGGCGCAGTCCTCGCTTCTGGACGGGTCGGTCGGGGCGCAGTCCTGGGTCTCGTCGCCGTACCCGTCGTTGTCGATGTCGGGCTCGAGGATCGCCGACACATCGAGCCGGACGCTACCTGCGCTGGCGTAGGAGGCGGTCGTGCCTGGCGGCACGTCCCCGATCGCCTGGACCAGCACATGGCCGGCGCTTCCAACGGAGCAGTTGGTGCTGTTGGGAGTCCTCAACCCGAGCACGTCCCCGGCCTTGACAGCGATCCGGGTGGGGAAGGAGTTCAGGGTGCTCGGCACGAGAGGCTGGACCTCGCTCTCGCCCACGATTGTGAAGTTGCTGCCTCCCGCCGGTCGCCCCAGCTTGAGCCTCAGCATCCCGGTCGCCGAGCCGGATGCCTGGTGGCTCCACGACGTGATCACGCCGTCGGAGGGGGCCGCATACGACGACCCGGGCGAGACCGACTGGAGGTAGGTGTTCAGCGCGCACCCTCCGGGGTTGAACGTGCCCCCCAACGAAGTCGCGGCGCCGGCGGCGGGCGGCGCAGCGAGTCCAATCAGCAGAGCGAGTGCCGCTACGGCCGTAGCCCGTGATGCCCTCGGGGCCTCCCTAGAACCCTGCACGTTGCGGCCAGCGTAGCGCTGACGCGGCGCAGGCGCGCCGGGAACTAGCGCTAGCCGACCTCGGCCGGCTCTTCCTCGCGGCCGGCGAGGCGGGAACGCCCGCGCTGCACCGCGGCGAGGAACTTCTCGAGGTTGACCTCGAGGGTGGAGAGGATCTCGTCGGCGTAGTCCTCGGCGCCGAGGCGGATCTGGCGCTCGGTCTCCCGAGCATCCTCGATGATCTCCTCCGCCCCGCGCTCGGCCTGCTTGTAGACCTCCTCGTCGGAGATCAGGCGAGCCTGCTGGTCGCGCGCCTCCTTGATGACCCGCTCGGCCTCGCGCTTGGCCTCGGCGAGCATCTCCTGGCGCTCCTTGACGATCCAGCGTGCCTGCTTGATCTCCTCGGGGATCGTGGCGCGCATCTGGTCGAGGAGGTCGTAGATCTCCTCGCGATCGACGCGAACCTGGTCCGTGAGCGGCACGGGTCGGGCGTTGTGGACGAGATCGTCCAGCTTGTCTATGAGAACCAATACGTCCATTAGCGGTCGCTAAAGCTTAGGGAGTGTGCCCGGGGAGGATCGTGCAAGGCTCACTTCCACGAGCGCGTGCAAGCTCCTGCCCAGCGCCTGCTGGTGGCTACTTGCCGAAGCGTTCGGCGAGCGCCCCGGCCACCGAGCCCGGGACCAGATCGGAGACGTCGCCACCGAACGTCGCCATCTCCTTGACCCCGGTCGAGGAAAGGAAGCTGTAATCGGGCGAGGCGATGATGTAGATGCTCTCCAGCTCGGGGGCGAGCATGCGATTGAGCTGGTTCATCTCGAACTCGTACTCGAAATCGGATATCGCGCGCAGCCCCTTGACGATCGCGCTCGCACCGCGCTCGCGCGCGAACTCGACCAGCAGCACCGAGAAGACCTCGACCTCAACGTTGTCGAGCCCCGCGGTGGCGTCGTCGAGGAACCCCTTGCGCTCCTCGGCGCTGAACAGCGTGGTGCCCTTGCGCGGGGGATTGCCGACAACGGCGACGACGACGCGGTCGAATACCTTGGCGGCGCGGCCGATGATGTCGAGGTGGCCGTTGGTGACCGGGTCGTAAGTTCCCGGGCAGACGGCGATTTGCCCGTCGGTCATCTCGCAGACTCCCGGTGGACGCGGATCAGCGTGTCGCCGTAGCGGCGCTCGACGACGAGCGGGAGGCCGATCTCGAGCGGCTGACGGACGGCGCTTTCTACGATCAAGCGGCCGCCCTCCGCGAGGCGGGGCGCAATGAGTGATTCGAGCTCGGTTGCAAGGCGGTCGGCGAGTTTATACGGGGGGTCGCAGAACACGAGGTCGAATTGCGACTCGGCGTGGCGCAGATATCGCATGGCATCCGAGCGAATTACTGCGCAGCGATCCTCGAGCCCCAGCTCCCGCACGTTGCGGAGCGCCGTCGACGTCCTCGTGTCCACCAGCTCGGCGGACGCCGCGCCGCGCGAGATCGCCTCGATCCCAAGCGCCCCGGTGCCGCAGTAGAGGTCGAGGACCCGAGCGCCCGCGACCTCGCGGAGGATCGAGAAGACCGCCTCGCGGACGCGATCGGCCGTCGGCCGCACGGTCTGACCGCGCGGGGAGTGGATCGTCCGGCCCCGCAGCTCACCTGCGATCACTCGCATCGACCCAGGGTAGGCTCGCAGCCCCCGTCTTTCCGGACGGTGAGATGGGACCCGCCTGTGAGACGCCCCCGTTCACAGTGGGCATGGATCGGTTGAGCTTCCGGATTCCTTAGACACATCCAGGCCGCCGCGCTACGCCGCGATCGGCTCGGCGCGCTCGTCGCCGAATCGGAGCCGGGCGGCGTCGAGCAGCGGTCCGACCTCGGGCGCGTCGAGCGAGCCGTGCGCGCGCAGCAGCGCCAGGACCTCGTCGCGCGCCGCGAAGAGGAGCCCCGCGTCCTCGGGCAGGGCGGCGACGCGAAAGCGCGGAAGGCCGTGCTGGCGGGTCCCCAGGACCTCGCCCTCGCCGCGCAGCGCGAGGTCGACCTCGGCGAGCTCGAAGCCGTCGCGTTTCGTCGCGATCGCCTCGAGCCGCATCCGGGCGCGCTCGGACCGCGGGTCCGCGAACAGGATGCAAGCCGACTCGTGCGACCCCCTCCCCACCCTGCCGCGGAGCTGGTGGAGCTGCGAGAGCCCGTAGCGATCGGCCTCCTCGATGACCATCACCGCGGCGTTGGCGACGTCTATCCCGACCTCGATCACGCTCGTCGCGACCAGCACCTGCACCTCCCCGGAGACGAAGCGCTGCATAACGGCCTGCTTGTCACGCGCCGGCATCTGCCCGTGGAGCACATCGAGCGTGAAGTCGCGGAACTCGCCTCTCGCCAGACGCTCGCCCTCCTTGGTCGCCGCGCGGGCCTGGAGCTTGTCCGACTCGCTGACCAGTGGGCAGACGACGTAGGCCTGGCGGCCCTCGCGCAGCCGCTCGCGGACGAACTCGTAGGCGCCGGCCCGCTTCTCCTCCCCCACCACCCAGGTTCGCACCGGCAGGCGCCCCGCCGGCAGCTCGCGCAGGGCGGTGGTGTCGAGGTCGCCATAGGCCGTCATCGAGAGCGTCCGCGGGATCGGCGTCGCCGTCAGGTGCAGGGTGTGCGGCGCGGCCTCGCCCGGGCCCTTGGCGTCGAGCGCGGCGCGCTGGCGAACTCCGAAACGGTGCTGCTCGTCGACTACGGCGACGGCGAGCCGCGCGAACTCGACCTGCTCCTCGATCAGCGCATGGGTGCCGACGACGAGCTGGAGCTGGCCTGTCGCGAGGTGGCCGAGCAGCTCCCGCCGCCGCGTAGCCGCAGTCGAGCCGGTCAGCAATGAGGCGCTGATTCCCGACCCCGCGAGCAGCGCCTCAAGGGTGAGGAAGTGCTGCTCCGCAAGCGTTTCGGTCGGCGCCATCAGCGCCGCCTGATGGCCGCCCTCGACCGCCCGGAGCATCGCGTAGACGGCGACGACGGTCTTTCCGCTCCCTACTTCTCCCATCAGCAGCCGTTGCATCGGCAGATGAGACTCGAGGTCCGCGTCGAGCTCGGCGATCGCGCGCCGCTGATCCTCGGTGAGCTCGAAGGGGAGCGTGGCAAGCCAGGCGGCCACCGTCTCGCCCGCGGGATCGAGCGCCACCCCCGGACGGTGCGAACGGCGCTCGCCGCGACGCTGGGCGAGCGCTGTCTGATGGAGCAGAAGCTCTTCGAATGCGAGTCGCTCACGCGCCGCCTCGGCGTCGTGCAGCGAGTCGGGAAAGTGGGCGGCACGCAGGGCATCGGCGACCCCCGCGAGGCGGCGGCGCGCGCGAAGCCGCGCGGGGAGCGGCTCGATCGCATCGGTCGCCAGGCCCTGGACCTGCCAGGCCCACTCGCGGACGCGCTGCGGGCGCAGGCCCTCGGTCGCCGGGTGCACGGGGACGATGCCGGTGGTGTGAAGGCCGGTCGGGGCCGTGCTCGTCGCGGCGTCGGCATTGACGATCTCGTGGGCGCTGACGCGCAGCCCCTTGCCGTCCAGCTTTCCGCGGACCAGCAGGCGGGTCCCGGGAAGCAGCTTGTCGGCGAGCCAGGCCTGGTTGAACCACGTCGCCGTCACCGGCCCGCTGGCGTCCGCCACGGTCGCCTCCAGGATCGTCAGGTTGCGCTTGCGCGTCGGGCGCAGACGGGAGCTCTTTACCTCGACGAGGACCGTCGCCTCCTCGCCGATCTTCAGCTCGGCGACCTCGCTGATCTCGGTGCGATCCCGGTAGCTGTGCGGTAGATGCAGGAGCACGTCGCCCAGCGTCTCGAGGTCCGCCGCCGCCGCGGCCTGGGCGAGCCGCGGGCCTACGCCCCGCAACGAGCGAATCGGCGTCGCCAGCCGGCTGGGGCGCGCAAGCGTGCGCAGCGGCACGGCGCGCAGCCGTTCGCGGGTCTGCTGCTCGCCATCGGCGAACGCGCGCGGGGGGTCGGGCTCGCCGGCTCCTGCGACCCGGTCGGCGGGCTCGTCGGCGAGGGCAGCTCTCGACTTGCTCATCGCTCAAGGCTACGCGGGGGCGGCGGCGGAACCGCGCGACTATCGTGCGGCGCGATGGGCCGGATCGAGGACAGGCTCGCGGAGCTCGGGCTCGAGCTGCCGCGCCCGTTCGCGGCGCCGCCGGGGGTCGAGTTCAAGTTCGACCTCGTCCGCGTCAGCGGAGGGGTCGGCTACGTGTCGGGGCACGGACCGCTCGACGGCTCCGATGTGCTGGTGGAGGGGAAGGTCGGCGACGCCCTGACCGTCGAGCAGGGCTACGAGGCGGCGCGGCTCACGGGCCTGTCGATCCTCGCCTCGCTCAAGGCCGAGCTGGGAGAGCTCGACCGGGTGAGCGGTTGGCTCAAGGTGCTCGGGCTCGTCAACTGCGCCTCGGGATTCAACGCGATGCCGATGGTGATCAACGGGTTCAGCGACCTGATCCGCGAGCTCTGGGGCGAAGCAGGCGACCACGCGCGCTCGGCGATCGGAGCGGCCGAGCTTCCGTTCGACATCCCGGTCGAGGTCGAGGCCGTCGTCGCCGTCGACCCGTCTAGCTGACCGAGATCCGATCGATTTCAATTCCCACGAGCGTCGGCCCGCGGAGCGCCCGGTTTCGCGGCCCGCGCGGAACCACCCGCCGGCGGGTCGGGAACGTCAGCCCGTCGTACTCTCGGTGTCCGGCGCACAGCAGCGCCGCGTTCGCCCAGCCGCCGACCGGCTCCGCCGTGTAGTCGTGGCGGCGGATCAGCCCGCGATCGTCGACGTAGAAGGTCTGGCGCCGCGAGTGGGTGTCGAGGCCGTCGGGAAACGTGACCTCGAGGCGGCGCCACACCTCGCCGTCCGCCGCCCACGGCTCGCCCTCGCTGACCTCGACGCCCTCACGGGTCAGCAGGTACGGCGTCGTGACGTAGTTCCACATCGCGTAA
The DNA here is from genome assembly GCA_035637595.1 of Solirubrobacterales bacterium. Lineage (GTDB taxonomy): Bacteria > Actinomycetota > Thermoleophilia > Solirubrobacterales > 70-9 > DASPWW01. The sequence goes on from DASPWW010000028.1 coordinate 27,183, forward strand.
CCGGCGAAGTAGGTCGAGTCGAGCGCGTCCCAGCGCAGGTTGCGGCGCAGGCCCGAGAGCCCGAAGAAGGCGGGCCGCGGATCGGAGCGCGACGCGATCACCTCGCCGTCGCTTTCGATACGCACCGCGCCGCGATCGAAGACGCCGCGCCGGCCGTCCCCCGGGAAGGGATCGATGACCGTGTGGGGCTCTGCGACCTCGACGGTCAGCCTGTAATCGGCGAAGCGATTGCCTGGCACGCGGGTGCGTGGCAGCAACCCGCCGGAGCGGACGTGCGCTTCGATCGTGGTTGCGGCGCGCCAGCGCTCGAGCCCTCCGTGGGCCTCGAGCACGCCGGCGAGAAGACCGTCTCCTATTGCGCCGCCAGCAGCCACCAGTAATGGGGCTGGCCCCCATGCCGGAGCTCGAGCTCGGCACCCTCCGGGAGGCTGACCGGGAGCGCCTCGAGCGGGATCGGAGCGCTGTCGCCCTCGATCACCGTGACGATCTCGGCGCGCTCGGAAATCCGATCGACGGTTGTTGCCAGCGTCGAACCCGCCCCGCCCCAGGCCACGATCTCGTCATCGATGAACCCCAGCGCGTCGCCGCGCCTGAACCGACCCTGCGGATCGTCGCGTCCGGCGGGCGCCACGGCGCCGGTGCGAATCGCGGCCAAGGCCTCGCCGAGCCGCTCGGCGTTCCCGGCAGCGTCGAGCTCGGCGTCAAGCTCGACCAGTGCCATGAGGCCGGCCTGTTGGGAGGTCGACGGCACGACGTGCGCCACGTGGTCGCTCAGCTCCGCGGCCTGCTGAGCGGCCAGTACCACATTGGCGGAGTTCGGTAGCAGCAGCGTCTCGTCCGCCCCGAGATCGTCGATCCCGCGAAGCAGCTCGTGGGGCGATGGGTTGAGCGTCGGGCCGCCGTCGACCACATACGCGCCCAGTGCCTCGAACAGGCCCCGCATCCCCTCGCCTGCCGCCACAGCGACTACGCCGGTCCGTCCAGGCGCGGGGCGAAGCCGGCGATCACGAGCCTCGATCTGACGCCACATATCGGCGTCGTCGATCTGGGTGATCTCGCCGATTCCGTCGAACAACGCCTGCGCCGCCGAGCGATCGTTGGTGTGGACGTGTACGCGGAGGGTGTTTTCGTCACCCACCACAAGGACCGAGTCGCCCAGCGCCTCGAGGCGAGGCCTGAACTCGGTCGCGTTGAGGCCCTGTCCCGAGACGACGAAGTTGCTGCACCACCGGAAGCGGCTGTCCTCGTGGTGGGAGGCCGCGACGCGCGCCGGTTGCCAGTGAGGGACCTGCTCGACCACCGCCTCATCGTCTCGCAGGCCCGCGACCACCCCGGCAAGGATCAGGAGGAGCCCGTACGCGCCCGCGTCGACGACGCCGTTCTCGGCCAGGACCCGCAGCTGCTCGGGGGTCCGCTCGACCGCGGTGATCCCCTCGTCGATCGCGGTCTCGAGAATCGCGGCGAGCATCAGATCCTGCTGCTCGGGTGGGACGTCCACATCGAGTCGAGCCGCCGACGTGTGGGCGAGACGGTGTGAGATCGCCGTCGCCATCTCCCTCAACACCGTGAGCATCGTCCCCTCGGTGGGGGTCTGAATCGACTCGTAGGCGGCGGCCACCGCTCTCGAGAGTGACGCGTTGATGAGCTGCGGATCGACCAGCTGACCCGGGCGGCTCGCAAGCTCCTCGGCGGCACCGCGGATTATCTGGCTGAGGATGACGCCGGAGTTGCCGCGCGCGCCAAGCAGCGCCGCATCGGCCACGGTACGGACGATGTCATCGCGCCCGACGGAGTCGATGGGTTGACCGTCGAGCGACTCGAGCGAGTCCATCACGGCCCGTATCGTGAGCGCCATGTTGTCTCCGGTATCGCCGTCGGCGACCGGGAACACGTTGTGGTCGTTGATGTCCTGGCGGCGGTCCTCGAGGGCCGCAGACGCCGAGGCGAGCACGCGATGGAATCGCTCGATCGTCGGATCGGCCATGCGAGCGAGGATTATCGCGGCCTTGGCCGCCTTTGGCCTGCCTAGGCCGCCTTCGTGACCTTGTTGGCCTTCAGGCACCGTGCGCACACGTAGACGCGGCGTGGGGTGCCGGCGTCGTCGATGCGCACCTTCTGGAGGTTTGGGTTGAAGCGCCGGCGGGTCGCGACCATCGAGTGGCTGCGCGAGTTGCCGAACGCGGGCCCCTTTCCGCAGCTGAAGCAGACCTTGGCCATCGCGACGCGAGATGGTAGCGGGGGCGCGCCTATCCGCCGCCGACGAGCGAGCGCCGCAGCGCCGCCATCCGCATCACGGCGCGGGCGGCGTCGCCGCCCTGGTCGCGCTTCTCGCCGCCGGCGCGCGCCAGCGCCTGGTCCATCGACTCCGCGGTGATGACGCCGAATGCGCATGGGATTCCCGTCTCGAGCCCAACCTGCTGGATCCCCCGCGCCGCTTGCGCGCAGACGTGCTCGTAGTGGTCGGTCTCGCCGCGGATCACCGCGCCGAGGCAGGCAACGCCCGCGAACCGTCCCGACTCGGCGCACCACCTCGCCGCCAGCGCCAGCTCGAAGGCACCGGGAACGCGATGCTCGTGCACCGAGGCCGGGGTGACACCGGCAGCGGCGAACGCCTCGACCGCGCCGTTGACGAGCCGCTTGGCGAGCTCCGTATAAAAGTCGGCGACGCAGATCGCGAACTCGCTGCCGGCGAGAAGCTCGCGCTGCTCGCCGGTGAGCTCAGCCACCTGCGCCGTCGCCGCGCTCTTCGACGTCGTCGGTCCCCTGACCCGGTTCTTCGCCGGGGTCCCTCGCCGGCCGCTCCGCCGCCCCGAGCGCCTCGCGCTCGACGTCCTTCTGGTGCTCGTCGTGGATCAGCTCCTCGTCGAACGGGAGGCCCTGGTGGTGGAGGGTGTGGCCGAGCAGCTCACGCTTCTGGCGCAGGTACGCCTCGTTGTGGGGATTGGGCACCGACTGGATCGGCAGCTGCTCGGTGACGGTCAGCCCGTAGCCCTCCATGCCGATGATCTTCTTCGGGTTGTTGGTCAGGATCCTGATGCTCGTCAGTCCGAGGTCGCCGAGAATCTGGGCCCCGATCCCGTAATCACGCAGGTCGGCGGGGAGTCCCAGCTTGAGGTTCGCCGCCACGGTGTCGAGCCCGTCCTCCTGGAGCTTGTAGGCGCGCAGCTTGTTGAGCAGCCCGATCCCCCGTCCCTCCTGGGAGAGATAGAGCAGGACGCCCCGGCCCTCGCGCTCGATCATCGCCAGCGCCGCGGCGAGCTGCTCGCCACAGTCGCAGCGCAGGCTGTGGAAGACGTCACCGGTCAGGCACTCGCTGTGGACCCGGACAAGGACGTCCTCGGCGCCGGCGACCTCTCCCTTGACCATCGCGACGTGGTGCTTGTCGTCGACGAGCGAGCGGTAGCCGACGGCCGTGAACTCTCCGAAAGCGGTCGGCAGGCGGGTCGAGACGATGCGCTCGATCAGCTTCTCGGTCCGCCGCCGGTAGGCGATCAGCTCGGCGACGGTGATCATCTTCAGCCCGTGCCGCTCGCAGTACGGGACGAGGTCGGGGACGCGGGCCATCGTGCCGTCCTCGTTCATGATCTCGCAGATCACGCCGGCCGGGATCAGGCCGGCGAGCCGCGCCAGGTCGACGCTCGCCTCGGTGTGGCCGGTGCGCTCGAGCACCCCGCCCGACTTCGCCTTCAGCGGGAAGACGTGGCCGGGCTGGCGCAGGTCCTCGGGGCCGGAGTGGTGATCGATCGCGACCTGGACCGTGCGAGCGCGGTCGTGGGCCGAGATCCCGGTGCTGACGCCCTCGGCCGCCTCGACCGACACGGTGAAAGCGGTCTGGAGCGGCTCCTCGTTCTTGGCCGCCATGAGATCGAGCCCGAGCTCGTCGCAGCGCTCCGCGGTCAGCGCGAGGCAGATCAGGCCGCGGGCCTCCTTGGCCATGAAGTTGACCGCCTCCGGTGTCGCGAACTGCGCCGCGAGCACCAGGTCGCCCTCGTTCTCGCGGTCCTCGCCGTCGCAGACGACCACCATCCTGCCGCGGCGGATCTCCTCGAGGGCCTCCTCGACGGGCGCGAACGGGGCGCCGGCCGCGGCGGGGGGCGCGCCGGTCGCCTGCTGATTTGCCTGGGTGTCGCTCATTGCAGTGCTCCTCTGTTAGCAAACTCTGACAGGAGGCTCTCGACGTAACGGGCGAGCACGTCCACCTCGAGGTTGACGAGCTGTCCCGGGGCCGCCTCGCCGAGCGTCGTTCGCTCCAGGGTCTCGGGGACGAGCGAGACCTCGAAACCCGCATCGCCGAGCGCCGCAACGGTGAGGCTGACCCCGTCCACCGTCACGGATCCGCGCTCGACGACGTAGCGGCGCAGCTCCTGGGGCGCCTCGACCGTGAGCCGGCGAGCGAACCCGTCCTCGGCCATCTCCACCACGGTGCCGGTCCCGTCGACATGGCCCTGGACCAGGTGGCCACCGATCCGGTCGCTGGGACGCAGCGCGAGCTCGAGGTTTACCGGGGCGCCGGTTTCGAGCGGCCCGAGCGAGGTGCGCTCGAGCGTCTGGTTCATCACATCGGCCTCGAACGCCCCGTCGTCGACCGCTGCGGCGGTGAGGCAGGCGCCGTTGACGGCGATCGAGTCTCCCGCCTCGAGCTCGCCCGCGAGCTTCGTCTTGACGCGCAGCCGCGCGCCCTCCGAGGCGGCGTCGATCCGCTCGACCGTCCCGACGTCCGCGATCAGGCCCGTGAACACTGTCTCACCACTCCTTGAGCCGAGCCGCGACGAGCATGTCGTCGCCGACGCGCTCCCAGTCCGTGGTGAGGGCGTGATGCACGTCGTCGATCCGTGCCGCACCGCCACCGCCGATCACGGGCCGCGCGCCGGCGCCGCCGATCACCAGCGGCGCGATGAAGAGCCGCAGCTGGTCGACCTCGCCGGCATCGAGGAATGATCCGGCGAGCGTCGGCCCGCCCTCGAGCAGCACACTGGCGATCTCCCGGCGACCCAGCTCGCTCAGCGCGGTCGCGACCTGCGTCGGGCCCTCGCCGCCGGCCACGATGAGCTCGGCGCCGCCGCGTTCGAGGGCCGAGGTTCGCTCCTCCGGCGCGCCTGGACCCACGACGACGATCACCCGCGACTCGTCCGTCGAGTGCAGGAGCGCCGAGTCGAGCGGGAGGCGCGCCAGCGAGTCGAATACGACACGCGCCGGCTGGCGCACGTCCGCCACGTCGTCGACGTCGCGCGCCGTGAGCAACGGGTCGTCCGCCAGCACCGTTCCGATCCCAACCGCGACGGCGTCGGCCTCGGCACGCCAGCGATGGGCGAGGGCGCGGCTATCGGACCCCGAGATCCACTTCGACTCCCCCGCGGCGGTGGCGACTCGCCCGTCGAGACTGAGCGCCGACTTGAGGGTGACCAGCGGCCGTCCCGTTCGTGCGTGCTTGCGAAACGCCTGGTTTAGAAGCCGAGCGGCGGCGGCCTCCGCTCCCTCCGCCAGCTCGACCTCGATTCCCTCGTCGCGCAGCATCCCAGGGCCGCGGCCGCTCGCCTTCTCGGACGGGTCATCGGAGGCGATCACCACACGCGCTATCCCGGCGGCGACGATCGCGTCGGTGCAGGGCGGCTGGCGACCGTGATGGGCGCACGGCTCGAGCGTCACGTACATCGTCGCGGCGGCGGGGTCGGCGCCACGGGCGCGGCAGTCCTCCAGCGCCGCGACCTCGGCGTGGACCCCACCGAGCTCCGCGTGGAAGCCCTCCCCGATCACAGCGTTGTCGCGGACGACAACTGCGCCGACCATCGGGTTGGGGCTGACCCTGCCCCGGCCCCGCTCAGCAAGCTCCAGGGCCCGCCGCAGGTGGATGCGGTCCTGGTCTGTGATCGGCTGGGCTTGGGGCACTCGCCCTCCTGATTGACTGGTCAGTCAGCCAGATTGTACGCACCTCGCGAAGGGCTTAGAGCGCGTCGAGGTCGTCGCGTCACCGGTCAAGCGTAGGACGGTGCCCGGTTGCAGGCAGCCCTGGCCGCTGCTGGGCGCCTGCACGCGCGGCACCACTCCAAAAACCAATCGAGTGAACAGTTGACCGCTCGCTATAGGGGGGTGAGGTGTTCACTCAACGGTTGCGGTGGCTAGACGGCGTCCGCAAGCGCGCTCGGCGGTCGGGCGCACGAGCGATGGCATTGCCACGACTGCCCGCTGCGAGCCCCTCGCCCCGGTCTACCATGGCCTCGCCGTGACGAAGCTGATCATCCAGATTCCCTGTCTGAACGAGGAGGAGTTCCTTCCGCGCACGCTCGCCGACCTGCCGCGCCGCGTCGATGGCATCGACGAGGTCGAGTGGCTCGTCATCGACGACGGTTCGACGGACGGCACCGTCGAGGTCGCTCGCGCGGGCGGGGTCGATCACGTCGTCCGGCTGACCAACAACAAGGGCCTCGCGGCCGCGTTCGCTGCCGGCCTCGACGCATCGCTGAAGCTCGGCGCGGACGTGATCGTCAACCTCGACGCCGACAACCAGTACCGCGCCGCCGACATCCCGAGCCTGGTTGCGCCGATCCTCGCCGGCCAGGCCGACATGGTGGTCGGGACGCGCGAGGTGCGGCACATCGAGCACTTCTCGCCCGCCAAGAAGCTGCTACAGCGACTCGGAAGCTGGGTCGTGCGCAGGGCGTCCGGGACCACGGTCAGCGACACGACCTCGGGATTCCGCGCCTACAACCGCGAGGCCGCTCTACAGCTTCAGGTCGTCGGCGACTTCACCTACACGCTCGAAAGCCTCATCCAGGCCGGCAAGATGCTCGTCGCGATCGAGCAGGTCCCGATCGCGACCAACCCGCCGCTTCGCAGCTCGCGGCTGTTTCCGTCGACCTCGAGCTACGTGCGGCGCAACGCGCTGGCGGTCTTTCGCGCCTACGCGATGTACGAGCCACTGCGTGTGTTCACGATCGCGGCGCTCGTGCTCGGCGTCGCCGCGCTCGGGGCTTGGACGCCGTTCCTCGCCGACTGGACCCTTCACGGCGACTCGAGCGGCCACGTCCAGTCGCTGATCCTCGGTGCCGTGCTGGCGATCGCCGCTGTCCAGGTCTTCGCGCTCGGGGTGATCGGCGACGCGCTCGCCGGCCAGCGCGTGATGACCCAGCGCACGCTGGAGCGGATCCGCCGCGTCGAGCTCAACCTCGGAATCGAGCCTTCCCACTACGAGCGCGGCACGCCGGCCTCGATCGAGGAGATCGAGAGGATCGGGGCGTGACTCCCGCGGGCCGGCGTTCCTGAGGCGGACGTGAGCGACGGAACCGCGCCGGACACTCCGGCCAGCTACGGCCGCGCGGCCTCGCTGCTCTCACTCGGCGTCGGGACCAGCGGGCTGATCACCTACGCCTACTTCTCGATCGCCTCACACGAGCTGGGCAAGGTCGAGTACGGCGAGATCGTCGTGGTCTGGTCGGCTGTGTTCATCATCGTCTCGACGCTCTACCGACCGATCGAGCAGCTGCTGTCGCGGACGCTCGCCGAGCGCCAGGCGCGGGGCCAATCCCTCGGCCAGCCGCTTCGCGTCGCGGCGCTGATCCAGGCGGCGCTCGCCGCCGCGTTCGCGACCCTCGCGCTGGCGCTTCGCGGACCGCTCGAGGACGGGCTGCTGGACGGCGACTCGACGCTCTACTGGGTGCTCGTCGCCTCGGTGCTCGCCTTCGCTGCCGGCTACTTCGCGCGCGGCCTGTTTGCCGGTACGCGCCGCTTCGGCCTCTACTTCCTGCTGCTGCTCGGTGAGGCGAGCGCGCGGGTCACGTTCGCTGTCGCGGTCGCCGTCGGTGCCGCGAGCGGCCAGTCGGCGGTCGCTCTCGGGATCGTCGCGGGGCCGTGCGTCGGTCTCGTCGTCGTGCCCCTGGCGTTCACCCGGCTCGCCGCCCGCAGCCGCGCCCATGACGGGGCGGTCGCGTCCCCCCTGAGCGCTCCGGCGAGCCGCGGGGAGCCGGAGTTCACGCTCGCCCACGGAGGGGGGTTCGCGGCCGCCGTGCTGTTGATCATGTTCAGCGAGCAGACCTTCCTCAACGCCGGCCCGTTGCTGCTGCGCGCATCCGAGGGAGCCGCGGCGGCCGGCTTCATCTTCAACGTGCTGATGATCGCCCGCGCCCCGCTGGTGCTCTTCCAGGCGGTAGCGACCAGCCTGCTCCCTCACCTGACCCGGCTGCGTTCGCGCGCCGGCGCGGGCGACGAGGCGTTCCGGCTGTCGATCCGGGGCACCGTGGCGGTGATACTCGGGCTGACGGTCGTGGTGGGACTGGCCTCGGTGGCCGCGGGGCCGGACCTCATGCAGCTCGCGTTCGGCGACAAGTTCAGCTACGACCGCGCGGGGCTGCTGATCGTCACGGTGGGAATGGGGTTCTACCTGACGGCGGCGACACTCAACCAGGCCGCGATCGCGCAGGGCCAGGTGCGCCGCGCGGCGGTGCGCTTCTTCGCCTGTGCGGCGGGCTTCGTCGTCTGGACCCTGCTTCCCGTCGTCGCCGACGAGTTCCGCCGCGTCGAGGTCGGTTTCAGCGCCGCGGCGATGATCCTGTGCGGTCTGCTCTACGTGCTCTACAGGCGGCCTCACGCACGCGCCGAGGACGTGGTCCGGCCCGACTCTCCGCAGGAGCTAGAGGCCCGGCTCGCCTCGGCCGACGAGGCGGGCTAGGGTCGCCTAGAGGCTGGGGCTGCTTTCCTCGACATCCCTGCCGATGGGCGCGAACAGGCCCTCGAGGCGATCCATCGCGGCATCCGTTCCCATCGCCACGACCACGTCGCCGACCCGCAGGGTCGTCTCGGCGGCGGGCTGGGGCTCGACGTCGCCGTCCGAGCGCCGGACCGCCACGATCACCGCCGACCCCCGGACCTGACCGACCGACTGCCCGACGCCGGGGCATTCCTCGCTCACCTCGATCTCCTCCATGCGGTACTCGGGCGCTACGTCGACGACGCCCGTGACCTGCGGGTGGAGGGCCAGCCTGGCCATCTCGGTCCCGCTCGTCTTGTAGGGGGAGATCACGCGGTCCGCGCCCGCCCTCAGCAGCTTCTTCTCCGAATCGGAGACGCTCGCCCGCGCGACGATCGTGATGTCGGGCCGCAGCTCGCGCGCCGTCAGCGTGACGAAGATGTTCTCCGCGTCCGAGTCCACGCATGCAAGGACCGCGCGCGCGCGCTCGATCCCGGCCTCGAGCATCACCTCGTCGTCGGACGGCTGCCCCGTGATGAACGGGGCGCCGATCGCCTCGGCGAGCTCGCGGTTGTCGGGATTGAAGTCCACCACGACGAACTCGTGGCCGGCGGCCTTGAGGTCGCGAGCGACCTGGCGCCCCACGCGCCCGAAGCCGCAGATCACATGGTGGTCGGAAAGCGACTGGATCATTCGCCGGGTTCGCCGCTGGCTGAGCAGGCCGCCCAGGTGACCGGCAACGAAGAACTCCGTCACCGTGACCAGAGCGTAGAAGAGCGTACCCACGCCGAGCACGATCAGCACGACCTTGAGGACCTGGGCTCTGGTCTCGTCGGGGTCCGGGATCGAGCCGACCGTCGCGATCGTGTCGAGCGTCCACTGGAACCCGCGCCACGCCGAGACGTCCTCGGTGATGACGAACCCGACCGTGCCACCCACGACCAGGAGGGAGATCAGTCCACCGAGCAGGCCCAGCCGGCGCAGGAACGGCGCCACCGTGGCGTCGTGCGCAATTGGGAAGGCGAAGCGCCCGGGCGGCTCGGTATGAGGGCCCGCGCGGGTGGGCGGTGCCCCGGGCATCGAGCCCCCCCGACCTCAGCCGGCCCCGGCGGCGTCGGCGATCCGCAGGTATGCCGCCCCCGGGTCGGGGTCGCCGAACACCGCTGAGCCGGCGACGAAGATGCTCGCCCCGGCCTCCGCGACGCTGCCGACCGTCTCCGCGTCGATCCCCCCGTCGACGGCGATTACGGACCGCGGCGCGAGCGCCCGCAACCGCGCGACCTTGTCTGGAGAGGAGGCGATGAAGGGCTGGCCGCCCCACCCCGGGTTGACGGTCATGCAGAGCACGAGGTCCGCGGTGTCGCCCAGCTCCGAGACGGCGTCGACGGCCGTTCCGGGGTTGAGCGCAAGTCCGGCCAGGCAGCCGTGCTCGCGGATTGCGCTCAGCGTCCGGTTGGCGTGCACCGTCGCCTCGGCGTGGATCGTGATGCAGTCCGCTCCCGCTCGCGCGAACTCCGCCACCTGACCCTCCGGGCGCTCGATCATCAGGTGCACGTCGATCGCACCCCCAGCGTCGTGGACGCGCTCGGCGATCGAGTCCACGATGAGCGGCCCGATCGTGATCGGTGGGACGAAGTGCCCGTCCATCACGTCGACGTGGATCAGGCGCGCTCCCGCCCCCATCACCTCGTCGATCTGCTCCGCTAGCCGCGCGAAGTCGGCGGACAGGATCGACGGGGCGACCCGCGAGGTCATGAACAGCTCGCGAGGACCGCCCGTCGCCCTGCCCTCCGCGCTGGCGGGACCTGCTGCCTCCGTGTTCGCTGCGGGTTCGCTCATCGAGCAGGAATCAGATGGGTCGCAGCATGGAGCTGCGGCAATGCTGGCAAGTCATGTCCTCTGTCGTCCGCATCCTGGCAATCGTCTGGTGCTCGCCGCAGTTCGGGCACTGCGAGACGAGCTCGAAGCGCCGCAGGCAGTACACGCACCGAAAGCGACCCGGAAGCTGGGTGGGCCGCAGCCACGGCTCGCCGCATCCGGGGCAGGGCGGGCGCGAGAGCTCGGCAGTCCCGAGCGGCTCCTCCGCCATCAGGCCCTGTCTCGCTCGGTCGCCCGGAGGCCGGCGATGAAGAAGCCGTTGGTCCGATCGCGGTCGGGCCTGGTCTGAAGGAAGCGGGGCTCGCGGCTCGAGACCAGAGCCGGGTGGGCGGCGCCGAGGTCGTCGACCGCGAGCGGCGCGGCGGACGCGACCGCTTCGTTCTCGCGGGCGGAGATCGTGCAGGTCGAGTAGACGAGCGTGCCGCCGGGACGCAGCGCGCGGGCCGCGCGCTCGAGAATCTCACCCTGAAGCTCGGCGAGCCGCGCGATCTGGTCGCCGGACTTCCTCCACCGCGCATCGGGACGCGATGCCAGCGTTCCCAGGTCGGAGCAGGGAGGATCCACCAGGACCCGATCGTAGCCGCCGCCCATGTCGTCGCGGGCGTCGGCCTCGATCACCCGCACGCTGCTGACCCCGAGCCGCGCGCACAGCTCGCGAATCTCGGCGCAGCGGCGTCCGTCGCGCTCGACCGACACCACCTCGCCCTCGTCGCGCATGCGCGCCGCGATCTGGGTCGTCTTGATTCCGGGGCCGGCGCACAGATCGAGCACCCGCTCGTCCGGCTTCGGGTCGAGCGCCGCCACCACCGCCATGGAGGCGCGCGATTGAGGCGTCAGCAGCCCGGCCTCGATCGCGTCGCGAACCCGCTCGGCCAGGGGGCCGGCGATGACCAGCGACTCGGGCGCGGCGGGGCCGGGACCGTCGCGCGGCCCGATCGCGACGCCGGACGCGACCAGCTCGGACGCGATGTGCTCTGGGTCCACGCGCAGGGTGTTCACACGCAGGGCGTTCTCAGGTGGCTCGTTATCGGCCGCCATCAGCGCCCGGGCGACGCCCGGACCAAGCTCCTGCCACCACATCTGCGCGAGCCATTCGGGATGCGAGTGCGCGATCGCCGCCTCGGCGGGCGTCGAGTCGCCCAGTCCCGCGAGCAGCGTCTCGCGCTCGCGCGCCGCGCGGCGAAGCACGGCGTTGACGAGGCCCGCTCCGCGGCGCGCTTGCTCGCCGCGGGCAAGCTCGACAGCCTGGTCGACCGCCGCGTGGTCGGGGGTGGCAGCCGCGTAGAGCAACTCGTACAGACCGAGGCGAAGCGCCGCCAGCAGATGACCGTCGAGGCCGGCTGGCGAGCGCTCTGCGAGCAACCCGATCAGGTGATCGGAGGTCCCACGGCGCTGGACGGCTCCATAGGCGAGCCGCTGGGCCTGGGCGCGATCGCGCCCCTCGAGCGCGTGGCGTCGCACCGCCGCGGGGAACGCCCTGTCGGCCCAGGCTCCCTGCTCGAAGACCCGCCGGAGCACCTCGTACGCGGCGCGGCGGGCGGGGGTGGGGGCGGTGGCCACCGAGCGGGAGGCGCTCAACCCGCCCGGGCGGGCGGCGCGTGGCCGCGCAGGTACGCATCCGCCGGCATCGGCCGGCCGCCGGACGGCTGGACGATCTCGAGGCGGAGCATTCCGGCCGCACATCCCAGCCGCAGCGCCCGATCGTCGGCCACGAGGTCTCCCGCGGGAAGCTCGCCGTCCTCGGCGATCGCCCTGAGGACCCCGAGCCACTCGCCCCCGTCGAGCTCGAGGTAGGCGCCGATGTGCGGTGTAAGCGCCCGCACCGTCGCGGCGAGCTCGACGGCGGGCCGCCCGGGGTCGAGCCGTCGTTCCGCCGAGTCGATCTTCTCGGCGTAGGTGGCCGTTGACTCGTCCTGCTCTGCGTAGCGCAGCTCTCCCGCCGCGTGGAGGTCGAGCGCGCGGACGATCAGCTCGCCCCCCAGCGCCGCCAGCCGCGGCGCAAGCGATCCCCAGTCCTCATCGGGGCCGATCGGAACCGGCTCCTGGAGCGCGACCGGACCCGAGTCCAGCCCGGCGGTCACACGCATCACACTGACGCCGGTCTCGCGGTCACGGGACATGATCGCGCGCTCGATCGGCGCCGCCCCACGCCACCGGGGCAGCAACGAGGGATGGACGTTGAGCATCGGCAGCTCGCTCAGCAGCGGCTCCTTGATCAGCTGCCCGAACGCACACACTGTGCCGAGCTGGGGCGTCGCCGAGCGGATCGTCTCGACCGCCTGGGAATCGTTGACGCTCGCGACCTGGAGCAGCTCGATCCCGAGCTCGCGTGCCGTGCTCGCTGCGGGGGGGGATGTCAGCTTGCGCCCCCGCCCCCTGGGGCGGTTGGGAGGAGTGACGCAGAGGGCCGGGCGGTGCGGCGATTCGGCGAGACGGCGCAGCACCGTCGCCGCGAACTCGGAGGTACCCAGGTAGACGTTGACCACGCGCCGCGTCACGCCTCGGCCGCGGCCGGTTCGGGCCGCTCCGGGGTGAACGCCTCGCCTGCGCGCAGTGCCCGCAGAGCGGCCTTGCGCTGCTCGCGCGTGGTTCGGTCGAGGGTCAGCACGCCGTCCAGATGGTCGATCTCGTGCTGGAGGACGCGCGCCTCGAGGCCTGACGCCTCGAGCAGGATCGGCTCGCCGCGGACGTCGCGACCGCGAACTCGCACGTGCAGCGGTCGCTCGACCTCGACGACGACGCGCGGCAGGCTGAGACAGCCCTCCTCGGCCACCGTCAACTCGCCCGAGGCCCACTCGATCTCGGGATTGGCGAGCGCGGTCGGCCGGGCGTCGAAACCCGCCTGGAAGACCACAAGGCGCCGCATCAATCCGAGCTGGGTCGCGGCGAGGCCGACCCCGAGGCCGTCGCGCATGATCCCGACCATTCGCTCGACATCCTGGGCGAGGCGCTCGTCGAAGGCGCCGACGGTAGTCGCCGGCGACTTCAGAACCGGGTCGCCGAAGACGCGAACCTGGGCGAGCGCTGCCCGCCGCCGCTCGCGTGCCTCCGGGCTGAGCTGCGCCTCGACCTCGTCGCCGGGGCCCTGGGGATTGATCGGCTCGTCGTGGGCAAGCTCCTCGTTCACCTGATCGAGTCTAGAAGGACGACGGCTCGGCGGGACGGGCCTGGGTAGGGGCGGGCTGGCTCAGCTCGGAGCCTGGCCATCATCCTGGATAGGGATCGCATAGCGACACCAAAGCAGGACGGCGACGCCCTCCCCGTCGCCCCACCCAGCCCAATCCCGCCCCCGCGTCAGGCATTGGTAATCCAGGGCGAGGCTACTGGGGGTCGACATCGACGCTCAGCGCGCTCGCTCGCAGCGCGCGCGCGGTCGCCAGCCCCTCGATCGCCTCGCGAACCGCGGTCACGATCGCGCCGCGGTCGGCGGCCTTGACCAGAAGCTGGCGGCGGTGGCGTCCGCGGACGCGAAACCTCGGCGCCGGGCCGAGCAGCTCGGCCCCGGCGGACAGCGACGGCGCGAGCGCCGCATGGATGCGGCGGGCGTCGCCCTCGACCCCCGCCGGGTCGACCCCGGCGACCTCGATCCGGACGAGGTGCGAGAAGGGTGGATAGCTCAGCCGGCGGCGGCGCTCGAGCTCGGCGGCGACGAAGCCGGCCGCGTCGTGGCTTGCCGCGGCGCGGATCGCGTCGGCGCCCGGGGCCAGGGTCTGGACCAGGACGCGCCCCCCCGCATCCCCCCTTCCGCTTCGGCCGGCGAGCTGGGAGACGAGCGCGAAGGTGCGCTCCTCGGCGCGGAAGTCGGGGAATCGAAGCGTCGCATCGGCATCGAGCACCACGCTCAGCGAGACGTCGGCGAAATCGTGGCCCTTGGCGACCATCTGGGTCCCGACCAGAACCCCCGCCGGCGCCCGCTGGAAGGCGGCAAGGATGTCGAGGTGCGAGTCCGCCGGCGCCGCGCTGTCGGAGTCGAGCCGGAAGACGGGTAGCGGGTGTATGAGGCGGGCGATCAGGTCCTCGACGCGCTCGGTCCCCGCCCCGGCGCGCGCCAGGGTCACCGATCCGCATTCGGGACAGGCGTCCGGAGCCTGCTCGGCGTGGCCGCAGTGATGGCAGACCAGGCGCCCGTCGCGTCTATGGATGACGAGCGAGACGTCACACGACGGGCAGCCCCATGAATGCCCGCACGAACGGCACGAGAGGTGGGGCGACCAGCCGCGGCGGTTGAGCAGCACGATCGCCTTGCCGCGCCCGCTGCGCAGCCCCTCGAGCGCTTCGGTCGTCCTGGCGTGAAGCGGGCCGCCGCGCCGATCGGCGCCGCGCATGTCGAGGACCTCGACCGCCGGCATGGCGCGCCCGTCGACCCGGTCCGGGAGCTCCAACCGCTCGAGCTCGATCCAGCTCTCGGGCCGCGGCGTCGCCGTGCCGGCGACCACGACCGCGCCGCACTCGGCGGCGCGGCGGCGAGCGACGTGGCGTGCGTCGTAGCGCGGGTCGCCCTCCTGCTTGTAGCCGGAATCGTGCTCCTCGTCGATGACGAGCAGCCCGAGATCGCGCACCGGGGCGAAGACCGCGGACCGGGGTCCGACGCAGACCCGCGCCTCACCCGAGCGCAGCCGCCGCCACTCGTCATAGCGGGTGCCCGCCCCGAGCCGGGAGTGAAGCAGCGCCACCGTGTCTCCGAAGCGCTCCCGGAAGCGGGTCACCGTCTGGGGGGTGAGCGCGATCTCGGGCACGAGGACGATGACGCCGCGCCCGCGTGCGATCGCCGCCTCGGCGGCCGCCAGGTAGACCTCGGTCTTGCCGGAGCCGGTCACGCCATGGAGCAGGAAGCGACGGCTGCCGGCGTCCGGTTCGCCGAGCGCCGCCGCGATCGTCCGCGCGGCGCGAGCCTGGTCCGCTGTCAAGGTGACGTCGCGCGGGCGCTCCCCGATCGACCGCATGCTCGGGCGCCGGCGCGACTCGGACTCGACGAGCCGCACCAGGCCCCGCTGCTTGAGCCGCCGCAGCGTTGCGCGGTCGGCGCCGCACGCCGCGGCGAGCTGCGCCGCAGCGAGGCCGCTCCCTTCGCCGCTTCTCGACTCCCGGGCGGCGGCGAGCGCGTCGAGCACGGCGCGCTGTCGCGAGCCCAGCCGTGCGCCGTCGTCCAATGCCTCGCGCCCGTCCACTGTCAGCTCGGCGCGCAGCTCGACCCGGGGCCGGGTGCGCCGCCCGCTCGAACCGGTGCCCGTTCCGGGCGGCAGGACGAGCTCCAGCCCCCGCGCCGGGGTCGAGCAGTACTCGCGACCAACCCAGAGGCCGAGTCGCACGAGCTCCGCCGGCACACCCGCCTCCAACGCCTCGATCGGCTCGGCGAGGCGCCCGGGCGGAAGCTCGCTGCGATCGGCGAGCTCGACCACCACGCCGAGCACGCGGCGACGCCCGAACGGCACCAGCAGCACGCTGCCGACTCCCACGCCCTCCATCTCGGCGGGGAGCCTGTAGTCGAACGGCCCGCGCAGCGCACGGGCGGTCGTCAGGGGCTCGACCTTCGCGATCGCCATCCCGCCAAGGTAGGTGCGGCGGCGGACGCCGGGTGGGCGTATGCTCACTTGCAGGGGGAACTTGATCCTCAGCCTCGGCCTCAGGCAACGACAGCGCTTTGCCCGCTCATCACTGCTGGCGATCGTCGCTGCGCTGAGTCTCCCCGCCGGCGCGTCAGCCGCTGACACCTACGTGGACCGCGCGATCGGCGACGACAGCAATCCTTGCACCAGCCCCGCCGCGCCCTGCCAGAACATCGGCGGCGCCACGGGAGGAATCGCCAAGGCCGGCGCGGGCGACACCGTCCACGTCGCAGACCCGGCGGGGCCGCAGACCTATGCCGAGACGCTCACCCTCGACAACGGCAAGTCCCTGGTCGCCGAGAGCCCCGACCCAACCGAGACGATCATCGACAACGGAGCCACCGCCTCGCCGGCCGTGACGGTGACCGGCACCACGGGCCTGCTGCGAGGATTCACCATCCGCTCCCAGCACCAGGCCGTCAGCCTCCAGTCCGGCGCGACGATCACCGGCAACGTCTTCGACAGCTCGACCCTGCCGGGCGGCCCCGACAACGCTGACGTCAACGTCACCTCCGGGGCGGGCTCTCCCACAATCACGGGCAACGCCTTCAGCGATTCGAGCTCCGACGACCAGACAGCCCTGTCGTCAGTCGCGACAGGGTCTCTCGTAGTCACGCAGAACTCGTTCAGCGGATTCCTCCGCGCCGTGAGCGTCGCCTCTTCGTCCCCGACCACGGCCACGATCTCCCAGAACGTGATCACGGCTACGCACGGCACCGCCTTCGCCGGCGTCGGGATCAGGGTCGGTCAGGGCATAACGGCGACGGTGACCGGAAACTCCCTGTTCGCCGCGGGAACCGGCTCGACCACAGGGATCGGGGTGTTCCAGGGTTCCCTGTCGCCCAACGCCGGGGCAAGCCTGAGACGCAACGTGATCATCGGCCACACCTTCGGGGTCAACATCGGGAGCACCCTCGGCGCAGTGACACTGCAGGGCGACCTGGTCGCCAAGGCCACCGACAGCGGCATCACGGCGTTCGACGTCCTGGGGGCCGGTGGCGGCGACTTCACGGCGATCAACGTCACGTCGATCGACAGCGCCGTGTACGACATCAACCTCGGTAACGGGGCGGACGCGACACTCGACTCGATCATCGTCGGCGCCGGGGGCCTCAACCCCGCCATCAACGATCCCGCCACCGGCACCTGCTCGATCAGCTTCTCGCGCGGCGACGGGAACGGCGACTGCGCCACCGGCTTCGTCACGACCGCCAACCCGATGTTCGTCGACCCCGCGGCCAACGATTACCACCTTCAAGCCGCCTCGCCGATGATCGACGCCGGCGACCCCGCCGACCCCGGCGGGGCGTTGGACCTCGACGGCGGCGCCCGAGCGCTCGACGGCGACTGCGACGGGACTGCCCGCCGGGACATCGGCGCCGACGAATTCGTGCCGAACTGCCCTGAGCCTCCGTCCAACGGCGGCTCCGGCGACATCGACCCGCCCGAGACGACGATCACGAAGCGGCCCAAGGACAAGACCAAGAAGAAGTCCGCGACGTTCGAGTTCAGCTCCGACGAGCCGGGCTCGAGCTTCCAGTGCAGCCTCGACGACGGTCCGTTTCAGCCCTGCAGCTCGCCCGACACGCTGAAGGTCAAGAAGGGCAAGCACTCCTTCGAGGTCCGGGCCACCGACGCGGCGGGCAACGCGGACCCGACTCCCGCCGCCGACGCCTGGAAGGTGAAGAAGAAAAAGAACAAGTAGGGTCGCCCACCAGGGCATATGCTTCGCGCCGTGGCGCTGAAGCCGGGCCCCGGCGAGCAGACGATCTTCAAGGGCCACCCGTCGTGGCGCTCCATCCTCGGGTTCTACTTCAAGGGTCTGGTGATCACGGCGCTCGTCGCCGCGGTCATCGCGCTCGTGACGCGCCTGCTCGGCGACGAGGTCAACAAGGCGCTGGTCATCCTCGTCCTGCTGATCGGGATCGGGGTCACGATCCTCGCCGGGTTCATCAAGCGCGTCGCGACCACCTACACGATCACCAACCGCCGGCTGCACATAAAGCGCGGAATCGTCTCTCGCGAGATCCAGGAGACGCGGCTGGAGCGCGTTCAGAACGTCAACTACAGCCAGTCCGTCTACCAGCGCGTGATGCAGATCGGTGACGTCGACTTCGACACCGCGGCGGGCGACGACTACAACTTCGTCTTCTCCGGCGTCGGCGATCCCGAGGACGTCGTCCACGAGGTCGGCCGCGCGACCCAGACCTCGGGCGCCGGGATCGGCGAGCCCGACGAGCAGCGCGCAACGCCGCCGGCGGGGAGCGGCGACGGACAGACCAGGGCCGAGGAGCCTCGGGCCTAGGCAGACGTATTGACTTGCCAGCCCCCACGGCCGCGTTCAGGTTCGTAGGGAGCGGGCCGAGCCGATCGTCGCAACCCCGCGCGAAGTAGGGGTATCTTCGACGCTGTGGGGAGTTGGGATAGACCACGGGTGTTGGGGCTTGTCGCGTTCCTGCTCGCGGTCCTGGGCGGCACGACGGACGCGGCAGCCGTGGTGCCAGACCCGACGTTCGGCACCGGCGGCATCGTCACGACGCCGATCGGTCCGACGGCAGGCGACGAGGACGCTGCCTACGCGATGGCGATCGAGCCGAGCAGCGGCAAGATCGTGCTCGCCGGTACGTCCGAGGGCGGCGATGAGTTCGCGGTCGCCCGCTACAACGCCAACGGCAGTCTCGACACGAGCTTCAGCACGGACGGCATCGTCACAACCGACATCTCGGGGCCGATCGCGATGACCTCCGGCGCCGACGAAGGGCGCGCCGTCGTCATCCAGCCGGACGGCAAGATCGTCGTCGCGGGGTTCGCCGATGCGATTCCCAGCAGCGACGGGCTCGGGGCCGACTTCGCCCTGGTCCGCTACAACGCCGACGGCAGCCTCGACACGAACGCCGATGCCGATCCCGGCACCGACTTCGGGGGCGACGGCAAGGTCACGACCACAGTCGGCGCCTTCGACTCCGCCGCCTACGCGCTCGCCCGCCAGGCTGACGGCAAGCTCGTCGCCGCGGGCCAGAGCTCGGCGGGGAGTCACTTCGACTTCGCGCTCGTCCGCTACAACGGCGACGGCACCCTGGACACGAACGCCGACGCTGATCCCGGTACGCACTTCGACACCGACGGCGAGGCGACAACGGACTTCGCCGGGGTGTCCGCCAACGACGCAGCGAACGCCGTCGCGATCCAGTCCGACGGCAAGATCGTGGCTGCCGGGTACTCGAACACCGGGGCGAGCGGCGTGAGCGATGACTTCGCGCTCGCGCGCTACAACGCGAACGGGAGCCTCGACACGAACACGGACGCCGATCCCACCGTCGATTTCGGCGGCGACGGCAAGGTGACCACGCCGATCAGTACCCAGACGACCTTCAACCAGGATCGGGCCAACGCGCTCGCGATCCAGACCAACGGCAAGTTGATCGCAGCCGGTTCGTCCCAGGTGACGCCGACAGAAGAGTTCGCCCTGGCGCGCTACAACGCCGACGGCAGCCTTGACACGGACGCCGATGCCGATCCCGGCACCGATTTCAGCGGTGACGGGATCGTGACCACGAACGTCAGCCCGATCGGCAACACCAGCGTCGCCTACGGCGTCGCGATCCAGGCCGACGGCAAGCTCGTCGCGGCCGGTCGGGCCACCAACAGCGATTGCTGCACCTTCCACCGGGACTTCGGGCTGGCCCGCTACAACCCGAACGGCAGCCTCGACCCGACGTTCAGCGACGACGGCATCGCGACCACCGCGGTCGCAGCCGATCCGTTCGTCGACCTCGCGCGCACCGTCGCGATCCAGGTGGACGGCAAGATCGTCGCCGGGGGCTACGCGGACGTGGGCACGAGCTTCGAGGACTTCGACTTCGCGCTCGTCCGCTACATCGACGTGCCCCAGACGACGATCACCTCGGGTCCCACGGGCACTACCGGCAACACGACGCCGACGTTCGCCTTCGCCTCCGACGAGCCAGGGTCGACCTTCCAGTGCGCTCTCGACGGCGCTCCGCTCGGCGCGTGCTCGGGCCCCGGCGACACGCACACCCCCTCGAGCCCGCTCGCCGACGGCCCGCATCTGTTCACGGTGCGAGCAACCGATACCGACGGCAATGCCGACCCGACCCCCGCAACCCGGGCGTTCACCGTCGACACGCAGGGCCCCGTCATCCCCCCGCCGGGGAGCTCGACGAGCGACGCCGATCCGCCCGACACCACAATCACCAAGCGGCCCAAGGACAAGACCAGGAAGAAGTCCGCGACGTTCGAGTTCAGCTCCGACGAGCCGGGTTCGAGCTTCGAGTGCAGCCTCGACGGCGGTCCGTTTCAGCCCTGCGGCTCGCCGGACGTGGTGAAGGTCAAGAAAGGCAAGCATCACTTCGAGGTCCGCGCCACCGACGCGGCCGGCAACGTCGAGCCGACGCCGGCCACGGACAGCTGGACCGTGAAGAAAAAGAAGAAGAAGCGGTAGCCGGCTAGGAGACCTCGGCCGGCTGCTCGACCTCGAGCTTCGCGGCGCGGCGCAGCGCGGCGGCGCGATCGACGCGCTCCCACGTGAAGTCGTGATCGTCGCGGCCGAAATGGCCATATGCGGCCGTCTTCTGGTAGATCGGGCGGTGGAGGTCGAGGTCGCGCCGGATCGCCGCCGGTCGAAGGTCGAACTCGTCCTCGATGATCGCCGCGATCTCGACATCGGGGATCTTGCCGGTCCCATAGGTCTGGACCATCAGCGAGATCGGATGGGCGACCCCGATCGCGTAGGCGACCTGGACCTCGCAGCGATCGGCGAGCCCCGCGGCGACGACGTTCTTGGCCACGTAGCGGGCCGCGTAGGCAGCCGAGCGGTCGACCTTCGAGGGATCCTTGCCGGAGAACGCGCCGCCGCCGTGGCGGGCGGCGCCGCCGTAGGTGTCGACGATGATCTTGCGGCCCGTGAGACCGGCGTCGCCGACCGGCCCGCCGATCACGAAGCGGCCCGTCGGGTTGACGAAGAAGTGATCCTTCGTGTTGAGCTTGCGCTCGTCGTAGAGCTCCGCCGGGAGGATGGGATGCACGACGTGCTCCCAGAGGTCGGGACGGATCAGGGTGTCGGCGTCCACCCCGTCCTTGTGCTGAGTCGAGATCAGGACCTTCTCGATCTCGATCGGCCGCCCGCTCTCGTAGCGGACCGTGACCTGCGTCTTGCCGTCGGGGCGAAGGTACGGCACGACATCGCCGCGTCTGACCTCGGCGAGCCGGTGGGCGAGCTTGTGCGCGAGCGAGATCGGCAGTGGCATCAGCTCCGGCGTCTCGCGCGTCGCGTAGCCGAACATCATCCCCTGGTCGCCGGCCCCCGCGAGGTCGAGCTCATCGTCGTCGGCGGGATCGGTTCGCGCCTCCAGCGCCTTGTCGACGCCCTGGGCGATGTCAGGTGACTGCTTGTCGATCGCGTTTATGACCGCACAGGAGTCGGCGGAGAAGCCGAGGTCCGCGTCCGTGTAGCCGATCTTGCGGATCGTCCGGCGCGCCACGTCGGGGATGTCCACGTAGGTCTCGGTCGTGATCTCGCCCGACACGACCACGAGCCCGGTGTTGACCAGGGTCTCGCACGCCACCCGGCCGTTGGGGTCATCAGCCATCACCGCGTCGAGGACGCCGTCGGAGATCTGATCGCAGATCTTGTCGGGGTGGCCCTCCGTGACGGATTCGGAGGTGAACAGGTGCTCGTTCTCGCCTAGCTTCTCGATCTCGCTCATAGGCTCGCGAATGCTAGCCGGGTGGCGCCCGGCGTGCCCGGGAACGCGGCGAGCGTCAGCCCTCGACCGTGAGCCGCGCCTCTGTCTCGATGCCCGACTCGTCGCGGGTCACCGCGAGCCCCAGGCCCTCGAGCTTGCGGATCTCCGAAGCGAAAAGGGCATAGGCGGGGTCGGCACCGAGGCCCTGGCGCTCGGCGAGCGCGATCAGGTCGCCGACGTTGAGGTAGAGAAGCGCGGAGGGCTTGCCGGGGAGGTCATCGGTGGCCCGTTCGAAGCCGTCGGAGTCGCCGAGGTTGTCGTCGCCCGACTTGACCTGCTTGACGCCCGCCGGATCGGTCGCGACCACCAGCTTGTCGTCGAAGAGCGCGTAGGTCAGGTTGACGGTCGGCGATATGCGAAGACTGCGAGCCTGAACTCCCTCGATCTCCTCACCCTCGAACACCGGCGCCTGACCGCCCTCCTCCGGCTCGAGCGCCTCGGAGATCGGGATCTGGAGATCGGCAAGCGCCTTGCGAGCGCGCTCCTCGTCGACCTCGTCGGCTACGAAGCCGAGGTAGGGGACGCCCGCGAACGACAGCTCACCCGGCTCGGCCGGAAGAGGAGCCGGACCGCCTGGCTCGATCCCCGGCGGAGGCTCGGGCTCGTCCTCGCCTCCGCCGCCCTGATCTCCCTGCGCGGGTGGCGGCTCGATGCCGATCGCGGCCTCGCCGCCGAGCAACGGGAGCACCTCGCGCTGAAGATTCACCTTGCCCTCGTCCTCGAGCTGCTTGGAGAAGTCCTCGAAGCCGGCAACGAGGCCGGGGGCCTCAGCGGTGGCCTGGGCGAGCAGGGCCTTGATGCTGTCCTTGGGGTCGCCGAGCCCGAGGTAGACGAGGGCGCCGGAGCTGAGCTCGTCGGCGAGATTCGGCTCGAATGGCGGGAAGGCTTCGAAGAACCCCGGTGAGTTGCGCAGCCGCTCGGGATCGAGCAGGCTGTGGGAGTCGACCTCGATGCCGTCGCCGGTGACGGCGAGCGCCGCACCCGCGCCCAGCGTCGCGTCGGAGTTGACGAACGCCTCGAACCCACCGAGCGGCGCCCCGGCGCGGAACAGGTCCTCGGCGCCCTGCTCGGAGACGTATGCCGTGACCAGGCTGTCGTCGGGCAGCTCGTCGTCGATCTCCTCGGCCGGGCCGGAGTCCTCGAGCGAGCGCGAGCCCAGCCCGGCGTCGATGACACGCTCGACGGCGAGCTCGGTGCCGACGACGAGAAAGCCCTGGACGACCGCCGTGGAGACACCGCCGCGGGTGGTCACCGCGACGTCGCGGTAATCCGCGCTCTTGGTCCCCTTGCCGGTGAGCTGGTCGGCGAACCGCCGCGCGCCGGCCTCGTTTCCGACCTCGAGCAGCAGCGCCTGATCGATCTTCTTTCCCGTCGCGGGAACGAGCGCAACCGCCGCCTCGCCGCCGAGCCACGGCCGGACATCACGCCCGTAGTCGATCCCCGCCCCCGCCGCCCCGGGCAGGCGAGCGACGAGCTGGCCCGTGAGCGACGGCAGCCGGGCGGCGAGCGCCGCGGCGCGCTCGTACTGCTCGGTGTCGGGGTCGGTGTTGACGTGCACGTACAGCAGCGCGTCGCCGGGCACGAGCGCCGCAGCGTCGTCGGCAGGTGGGCAGCGATCGCCGCCGGGAAGCTGGCAGGGCAGCGCGGGCACGGCGAGCAGCACGAAGGTCGCCACCACGACCACAACCCCCGCTCCGATCGCGACGCGCCGGCGAACCCGCAACGAGAGCTCGAACCAGAGATGTCGAACTCGTGACCCGATCCAGGTCGGGATGCGGCGGGCCGCGATCGCGAGGTCCTCGATCCGGTACCACACCCGCCGCGCTCTTCGGCGTATTCCGAGCAGCATGTCTTTGGACGAAGGCGGGCCGGGCACGAGCGGCGGTTTATAGCCGAACGCTCAGCGGTTCCAGCCGGTTCATCCGCCTCAGGTGGGCCTCGCAGGGAACGTTGTGCCGGAAACGGCGTGACCCAGGCGCCGTCAGGCAAGGACGCAGGGAGGGGGCAAGGGCAGCGCCCTGGCCCCGACCGAGGACGCAGCATGACGGCGATCTGGGGCCGCCGTTTCGGGTGGATCGTTTCAGCGAGGCCCACTAGCCCGCTGCGGGTCCCCGGCCCGGCGGCGCCCGCGGCGCCCGCGCTGCGAGTGGGGGACGTAGTCGATCACGAGCGGCACCCCCTCCAGTCCGTAGCGATCGCGCAGCCGGTTCTCGAGGTGAAAGGCCCAGTCGCGCGAGATCAGGCGGCGGTCATTGACCTGTATCGCAAAGCGTGGTGGGCGCCGCCCCACCTGGGCAGCGTAGTAGAGGCGCAGCCGCCGGCCGCGCCGCGACGGCGGCGGGGTCGTCGAGACGACGTCGGCGATGAAGCGGTTGAGCTCGGGCGTCGGAATTCGTTCGGCGCGGCGATCGGCGAGCGCCAGCGCCTCGCTTAGCAGCTGAGGGATGCCGCGGCCGGTCTTCGCCGACGCGGTGCGAAGCGGCGGTCGCAGCCGCACCCGCCGCTCGAGCCGCGCCCGTACGTCATCGAGGTCCAGGTCGGCCACGTCCCACTTGTTGAGGGCGATCAGCGTCGCGCAGCCGGAGCGCATCGCGAGCTGGGCGACCCGGAGGTCCTCGGAGGTCAGCCCCTCGGAGGCGTCGCATACGACCAGGGCCACGTCGGCGCGCTCCGCGGCGCGCTCGGCGCGAAGCTGCGCGTAGTAGGCGACCGTCCCGGCAACCTTGCCGCGCCGGCGAAGGCCCGCGGTGTCGATCAGGACCACACGCCGCCCGTCGACCTCGAGCTCGGTGTCGATCGCATCGCGCGTCGTTCCCGCGCGCTCGGAGACGATCACCCGCTCGGTGCCGAGAAACGCGTTGAGCAGGGACGACTTGCCGACGTTCGGACGGCCGATGATCGCCAGTCGCACCGCCTCGGAGCTCGGCGGCCCCCCCTGCGCCGATGTGGCGATCGCGGCGAGGCGATCGAGCAGGTCGCCGGTGCCGAGGCCGTGGGTCGCGGATACGGGGTGTGGCTCGCCGAGCCCGAGGCCGTGAAGCTCTGCCGCCATGTGCTCGTCCTCGCGCCGGTCGATCTTGTTGGCGACGACCAGCACCGCTGGCTCGGCGCCCCGCAGGGTCGCCGCGAGCTCGGCGTCTCCGGCGCGCACCCCGGCGCGGGCGTCGATCACCAGCAGGATCGCGTCGGCCTCCGAGATCGCCTCGCGTGCCTGGCGCTGAACGGCCGCCGAGAGCGAGTCGCCCGCCGCCAGGTCCACGCCGCCGGTGTCGACGAGCTGGAAGCGAACGCCGTTCCACTCGCAGTCCAGCGCCTTGCGGTCCCGGGTGACGCCGGGCTCGGGGTGCACGACCGCATCGCGGCCACCGGCGAGCCGGTTCGCGAGCGTGCTCTTGCCGACGTTGGGAAAGCCGACGATCGCGATCTGGGGCGGGCGGGTCACGCCAGTCCCCTCGCCCTCGCGAGCTCGACGACCCGCGCGACGACCTCCGCCACCGAGAGCCCGCTCGTGTCGACCTCGACGGCGTCTTCGGCTGCTCGCAGCGCTCCGTGGCGGCGTTCGGTGTCGCGTTCGTCGCGACGCCGCTGCTCGGCGAGCACCCGCTCGACGGGCTCGCCGGTCTCGGCCGCGCGGCGCCGCGCCCGCTCCTCGTCGGACGCGGTCAGGAATACCTTCAGCGGAGCGTCGGGGCTGACCACGGTCCCGATGTCGCGTCCCTCGGCCACGTAGCGGCCGGCCGCGATCAGCGCCCTCTGGCGTTCGACCATCGCCGCGCGGACCTCGGGGTGGATTGAGACCCGCGAGGCGGCATCGGTCACCTCGGGCGCGCGAATCTGATCGGTGACGTCCTCGCCGTCGAGCCGAACCGCGCCGGCATCGAGATCGATTTCGAGCCGGCGTGCCAGCCCGCCGAGCTGCTCGACGTCGCCGGGGTCGATCCCATCGCGCAGCGCGGCGAGGGCGACCGAGCGGTACATCGCACCCGAGTCGAGATAGGTCAGCCCGAGCGCTGCGGCGACGCCGCGGGCCACGGTGGACTTCCCGGCCCCCGCGGGGCCGTCGATCGCGATGACCATGGCACGAGGGTAGTCGTGGAGTTGGCGATCGCGGCGCTATGGATAGAGTTCCGCGCCGAGCCATGCAGACCTGGGACCTGTCGCAAATCGAGGTCAAAGCTCACAACCCCGAGGTCCTCGCTTCGCAGGACGAGGGCCGCGTCATCGTCCTCATGCTGCCCGCGGGCGAGCGCCTCCAGGAGCACCAGGTGCACGAGCGCGGCTGGCTCGTCGTCGCGTCCGGGAGGATCGAGATCGAGGACACCGGCGGCGAGACCGTCAGCGGCGGTCCGGGACTGCTCGCCGAGTTCGATCCCAACGAGCGTCGCGAGATCCGCGCTACCGAGGACGCCCGGCTGCTGCTGATCCTCGCACCGTGGCCCGGCGAGGGCCACCCCAGCCAGCGCTGACCGCGATCCGCGGCGCGGCTAGCCGACGAGCTGGAGGCGCTGCTCGCCGACGGTGATGCCGCCGGCCTCGGCGGTCTGCACCCGTGCCGTCGTCAGCAGGATCCGGTGGCTGCGCCGCAGCTCCCGCTTGCCGAACCGGGTGAGCTTCACCTTGACGACCGCGGTCTCGCCCGCGATCACGAGGAACCCGGTGGCCTTGCCGACCTCGCGTCCGTTCCCGAACAGCGCCAGCTCGCCGGCGCAGGAGTCCACCTCGAGCGCCGGGCACTCGACGCTGACCCTCGCCTTGCCATGACGCACGGACGCGCTCTCCACGGCCACCAGGGCGCCCCTTCGCTCGCAGTTGGGCTCGACGACGTCCAGCGGGTCGGCGAGGACCGTGTCCGTGCCCATGCCGCAGTCGAGCCGGTCGTGATAGCCGTCCGGTGAGGCGCCGCCGTTGAGGACGTCGTCGCCCTCCTCGCCCGATAGCTCATCGTTGCCCGCGAGGCCGACGAGCCGGTCGTCTCCGAGGTCGCCGAAGAACTCGTTGGCGCCGGCGTCGCCGGTCAGCGAGTCGTCGGACTCGGTGCCGAAGACGCGCTCGACCCGCATCAGGTTGTCGCCCTCGCCGGGAGTGCCATCGTTCGGCTGATCGTCGAAGCTGACCTCGACTCCGGTCAGGTAGCCGCCGTAGTCCACCTCGTCGATGCCCGAGCCCCCGTCGAGACGATCCGCTCCGGTCGCTGCGGGCCCGCTCGTGCCGTCGAGGAAGTCGTCGCCGGCCCCGCCGTCGTGATCGTCGTCGCCGAGGCTGTCGTCGATGAAGTCGTCGCCGGGCCCGGACCTCACGACGTCGTTGCCGTCTCCCGGCTCGACCTGGTTTTTGACCTCGAGGTTCTGATTGGTATAGCTGTCGTTTGCCTCCATCAGGTCCACGGCCACGATCCTCACCGGGGCGCCGCCGGGATCGAACGGGCAGGTGACCGTGGTCGCGTTCGGCGCCGAGCACTCGACTGCCGCGGTGGTAATCCCGCCCGGCCCCGTGTCGGTGATCGTGATCGTTCCGCCGGCAACCGAGACGTCGATCAGGTCGACGTCGCTCTCGCCGGTGATAACCACCACGCTTCCGAAGCCCGTTATGGAGACGTAGTCGACATCGGTCGCGGCCGAAGCCGGCGCGGCGCCCAACGCCACGACGAGCCCGGCGGCCGCGGCCAGCGCGAGCGCCAGCCGTCCCGGGCAACGGGCGCTCGCCGCTGTCATCCTCGGCCGCATCCCGCGCTAGCCGATGAGCAGGACGCGGGCCTCGGTGATGCTCGACCCGCCCGGCTCGACCGTCTCGGCCTGAGCGGTCACGAACAGCGATCCATGGCTGCGGTGAAGCGCCCTGCGTCCCGCGCGCGTGAGCTTGAGCTGTCCGTTGCGCGTCTCGCCGGCGCCGACCTCGAAGCTCCCGTTCTTGCTCAGGACCGTGCCGTTCGACAGCAGCGACAGCGTCCCGGCGCACGTGGCGCCCTCCTCGGGTGGGCACGACACGAGGACCTTGACCTTACCCCTGCGCCGCAGCTTGGCCGTCTCGCCGGTGACGCTAGCGCCGCGGCGCTCGCAGCCGACCTCGACGACGTCCTGAGCGTCCGACAGCGCGAGGTCTGCGCCGAGGCCGCAGTCGAGACGGTCGCGCGCTCCATCGGGCGAGTCGCCGCCGTTCAGCGTGTCGTCACCGTCCTCGCCATCGAGGTCGTCGGGGCCTCCCCGGCCGACGATCAGGTCGTCACCGTTGTCTCCGAAGAGCCGGTTGGCGTTGGCGTCGCCGACGAGCACGTCGTCGAACAACGTCCCGTCCACCGACTCGACGCTGATCAAGTTGTCCGCCTCACCGGCGGGGCCGTCGTTCGGCTGGTCGTCGAGACTGGCGTTGACCGGCGCAAAGGAGTTCCCGAAGAACGCCTCGTCATCTCCCGCCCCACCGTTCATCTCGTCGTCGCCGGGGTCCCAGTAGAGCTGGTCGGCGCCGGGGCCCGTGTCGAGGACGTCGTTGCCCACGTCCCCCTGGGCGAAGTCGTCACCCGGACCCGTCTCGAGGACATCGTTGCCCGTGCCCCCAATGGCCTGGGTGATCACGTCGAGGTTCTGGTTGAGGAACCGGTCGTTGTCGCCCTGCATAACCGCG
Source organism: Solirubrobacterales bacterium (assembly GCA_035637595.1). Lineage (GTDB taxonomy): Bacteria > Actinomycetota > Thermoleophilia > Solirubrobacterales > 70-9 > DASPWW01. Next base: position 55,730 of record DASPWW010000028.1, read on the forward strand.
GCCAGGAACACGACCGGCCCGGAGCCGGGTGGGTTGAGCGGGCAGGTGACCGTTTGGGGGTCGAGCGTCGCGCACGGTGGCGTGGTGGTCGTGATGCCGCCGGGCCCCTGGTCGGTGATCGTGATCGTGCCGCCGGCCTCCGAGACGCCGACGGCGTCGACGTCGTTCTCCCCGATGATGACCAGCTGGCTGAACTGCGGGGAGGTGCCCAGCTGGACCTGTGTCGCGGCGGAGGCGGAGCCGGCGCCCGCCGTGACGACGAGCGCGAAGCTCAATGCAAGTCCTCCCAGGCCCCGCTTCATCGGCGGAGAGTATGCACACATGTCGGGGACGGCGCGCCGCTGGCTCAACCGGATGCGAGCTGCGCCAGCTCCGACTCGAAGCGCGGGTAGCTGACCGACACGGAGTCGAAGCCCCGCACCTCGACGCCCTCCCGCGAGGCCAGCCCGGCGACCGCGCCGAGCATCGCCATGCGGTGATCGCCGCGGGTGTCGAGCGCTCCGCCGCGCAAGCCGCCGGTACCGGTCACGGCGAATCCATCGGGCAGCGCCTCGATCTCGGCGCCGATCCCGCGCAGGCCGTCGACGACGGCCGCGATCCGGTCCGACTCCTTGTGGCGCAGCTCCTGCGCGCCGGTCACCACCGTGTCACCGTCGGCGAAGCAGCCGAGCAGGGCGACGAGCGGCAGCTCGTCGATCGCCAGCGGGACCTCGGCGGGCCCGACGCGAGTCGCCGTCAATCCCCCATGGCGGGCGCGAACCGTGCCGCGCGGCTCGTTGCCCGCCGCGGACTCGTCATCGACCTCCAGCAGCCCGCCCATCCTGTTGGCGATCCCGAGGAACCCGCTGCGCGTGGGGTTCAGGCCCACTTCGTCGATGCGCAGGTCGCTGCCGTGGACCAGCAGGGCCGCGGCGATGAGGAACGCCGCAGAGGACAGGTCGCCCGGGATCGCGATCGAGCCGAGCTCGATCGACCTTGTCCCACGCACCGTGATCCGGCGCCGCTGTGGACTGCGAGCCGTGACGAGCGAGGACACGCTCTCGACCTCCAGCGACGCGCCCGCGGCGCGCAGCATGCGCTCCGTGTGATCGCGTGTCGGCGCCGGCTCCGTGACCCGCGTCTCGCCGTCGGCGAGCAGGCCGGCGAGCAGGACGCATGACTTGACCTGGGCGCTGGCGATCGGGAGCTCGTAGGAGATGCCGCTCAGGGCCGCGCCCTCGACGCGCAGCGGCGGCAGGCGCTCGTCGCGGCATTCCAGCCGGGCGCCCATCTCGCGCAACGGCTGCGCCACCCGGTCGACCGGGCGGCGGCGAATCGACTCGTCGCCGTCGAGGGTCCACGCGCCACGGCCCTGGCCGGCGAGCCACCCCGGCAGGACCCGCAGCAGCGTTCCGGCGTTGCCGACGTCGATCCCCGAAGCTCCGTCGAAGCGCGCGCCCCGAAGCCCCACCCCGCGAATCTTCAGGTCGAGGCGCCCGGGCCCGGCGACCGCCTCCTCGATGTCGGCCCCCAGGCCCCCGACCGCCACCAGGGTTGATCGCGTGTCGTGGGAGTCGAGGTAGCTCTCGACGCGGCACTCGCCCTCCCCCATCGCCGCGACGATCGCGGCGCGGTGCGAGATCGACTTGTCGGGCGGAGGTGTGAGCTCTCCCCGGAGCGGGCCCGAGGGCTCGAACCTGACGGCGCTCATTCGCCGCGAGGTACGGCGGAGACCGAGTGACCGAGCCGGCCCACTATCTCTGAGGCGCGCTCCGCCTCCTCGGCCCCGGCGATCCACAGCGTGATCGCGCCCGAGTGCATGTCGGCCGCGGGGTCGAGCGCCATGTCCTCGATGTTGACGCCCGCCTCCCCGAGGGCGAGGGCGATCTCCGCGACGGTGCCGGGCCGGTTGTCGACGACGACCCGCAACTCGTGCAGCGGCCCCCCGACGCCCTCGCCCTCGAGCAGCGCCCGCCGGTCCTCGAGCGCCCGGTGGTGCCAGGCGGCGACCGCCTCCGTGTCGCCGCCGCGCATCAGCTCGGCGACGGCGCGCAGCCGGTCGACCACTGCGTCTATCTCCCGCGCCACGGCATCCCTGTTGGCCGCGAAGATGTCGCCCCAGATCGCGGGATTGGCGCCCGCGACCCGCGTCGAGTCACGGAAGCTGCGACCCACCTCCGGCATGCGCTCAGACTCGGCGGCGCTGGCCGCGGCGGCCTGGGAGGCCAGGACGTTGGCGAGAACGTGCGGCAGGTGGCTGACGGTGGCCATCAGCCGATCGTGCGTCTCGGCGTCGATCGCCTGGGGGCGCGCCCCGAGCTCGGAGATCGCGCGCTGAAGCCGGTCGTAGAGCAGCCCGCTCGACCGCTCGGTCGGGGTCAGGTACCAGCGCGCGCCCTCGAACAGGTCAGGACGTGCGCCCTCCACCCCCGAGGTCTCCGCGCCGGCCAGCGGGTGCCCGCCGATGAAGCGTTCGCCGGCCGCTCCGGCGGCCAGCTCGGCGACGAGCTGGCGCTTCGTCGAGCCGACGTCGGTGACGACGGCGTCGGGGCCGCTCGCCTCGACGGCCTCGGCGACGAGCGCGGGCAACGCGCCGACCGGCGCGGCGCAGAACACGAACTGGGCGCCGGCGACCGCATCGGCCACCGACCCGCACGCGACGTCGAGCGCCTCACGTTCTTGCGCGCGGTCGAGGATCGCCCTGTCGGGGTCGAACCCGGCGACCTCGGCGCCGAGCCGCCGCCTCGCCGCAAGCCCGATCGAGCCGCCGATCAGACCGACGCCGAGGACGGCGACCTTCATTGCGCCTAGACGCGGCTCAGCTCTTTGCCCGCCAGCTCGGCGACCCGCTGGAGCTGCTCCGCGTACTCGGCAAAGCGCTCCGTCGCGATCGCCTGCGGACCGTCGCAGATCGCCTCGTCGGGCTCGTTGTGGACCTCGACGATGATCCCGTCGGCCCCCGCCGCGGCCGCGGCGAGCGACATCGGCTGCACCCAGTCGCGCCTCCCGGCGGCGTGGCTCGGGTCCACGATCACCGGCAGGTGGGTCAGCTCCCGCAGCACAGGGACCGCGAGCAGGTCGAGCGTGAACCTGTACGAGGTCTCGAACGTGCGTATGCCGCGCTCGCAGAGCATGACGTTCTCGTTGCCCTCCTTGAGCACGTACTCGGCCGCCATCAGCAGCTCCTCGAGCGTCGCCGCGAGCCCGCGCTTGAGCAGCACGGCGCATTCGGTGCGCCCGGCCTCGGCGAGCAGCGAGTAGTTCTGCATGTTCCGGGCGCCGATCTGGATCACGTCGGCGACCTCGACGACGTCCTCGACGTCGCGCACGTCCATCAGCTCGGTGACGACGGGCAGGCCGGTCTGCTCCTTGGCCTCCTGGAGCATCGCCAGCCCCTCGCTTCCCAGGCCCTGGAAGCTGTAGGGGGAGGTGCGCGGCTTGTACGCGCCGCCGCGCAGCATCGCCGCGCCGTTGTCCGCGACGCAGCGCGCGACCTCGAGCGTCTGCTCGCGGCTCTCGACCGTGCAGGGACCGGCGATCAGGGCGAAATTGTCGCCCCCCACGCGGCGCCCCTCTATCTCGAGCACGCTGCGCTCGCCCTTCTTGAACTGCGCCGAGGCGAGCTTGTAGGGCTTCAGGATCGGGACCAGGTGATCGACGCCGGCCGCTCCCTCGAGCCCCAGGCCCGCCACGCGGTCGCGGTCGCCGATCGCCCCGATCACGGTCAGGACGTCGCCCCGCGAGACGTGGGCCGAGCAGCCCACCGACTCGACCCGCTCGACGACCGCATCGATCTGCTCGCCGGTCGCCCCCTCTTTCATCACGATCATCATTGTGTTGCTGCCTTTCGAAGAACCTTCTCGGAGTCCTTGTTGGGTTTACCTGTACGGGTCTCGGCGTGGGGCCGAGGATCGAGGCGTCCGGCGGAAATCGTTCACGTTCGGCGGCTCAGGCAGCCGCGGGCCGGACGCCTAGATAAATCGCCAATAACGGTAATAACGCAGGCGGGCAGGCGGAGCGGGGCCGCGATTGGCGGCCATGCCGGTGTGGTGCGTGCCGAGGCGCGTCACTGATCGAACGTTGTAGCAGGGATCGCTGCCCAGCGCAAACCGCAAATTGCGGCGGCGCTACTTGTGCTTGCGCTTCACGCGCCAGGTCCGCGAGTCGGGCGTCGGATCGACGTTGCCGGAGGCGTCGATCGAAAAGACGCGGAAGACGTGCTTGCCGATCCCGACGCGGTATCCCTTGGGCGACTCGCACGGCTTGTACGGCACGTCGTCGACGCTGCACATCAGGATCGCCCCCGCGGGCTCGCTGGTGCCGAACTTGAACTTTGCCAGGTGGTGCTTGGAGCGCTTCTCGGGGCCCTTGAGGATCTTGGTCTCGGGCGGATTGACGTCGGGCGGCGGCGGGCCGACGACGTACTCGTCGGCGCCGATGTCCACGCCGTAGCCCTGGACGCGGGGCTCGCCGTCTACGTCCTCGCTGCCGACGCCGGACCAATACCCCCCGCGCTCGATCGTCGGCGACTCCGGACCCTCGTGGAAGTCCCCGGCGGCCGCGTTGACAAAGAGCGGCGGGTCGGTCTGGTTGTAGGCCGTTCCCGGTGCCGTTGCAAAGCTGTTCGCTCCGACGAGGCTGAGCGTCGCGAAGTTGCTGTGGTCGAGGTCGACGTTGGCGCCCGAGGCCGCGTTGCTGGTCGCCTCGACGTCGACCCCCGCACCCTTCGCGATCACGTTGACGGCGCGCAGGTCCGCCAGCCCGCCGCCGGACGCCTCGGCCTCGATGCCCCGCGCCCCGGCGCCCTCGCCAATGGCGGTGACGTTGCGCAGGACGGACTGCTCGAACGCTGAGCCGACCGTCATCCCGGCGGCGCTGCCGGCGGTTCCCGTCGACCAGCAGATGCTGTCGCGCAGCGTCGCGCCGCGCACCTGGCAGGCGAACTGCGAGCTCCCGGTCTGGGCTACCACCTGCTCCGCGATGCCGGCGTCCAGGAAGAGCGCGTCGCCGATTCCGACGTGGACTATGTGCAGGCGGCGGACAAGCGCACCCGCGCCGGTCACGCTGACGCCCGTCGGCGCCGACGACACGACGAGCGGCGACGGTGCCCCCGCCTGGCCGTGGACCAGGATCGAGGCGGACACGTCGAGCTGGTCGGTCTCGCCGTAGCTGCCCGGCAGCACCACGACCTCGTCCCCGCCGACGGCCGACTCGACCGCGACCTGGAGATCGCAGGGCGCGTTGGTTGAGCAGGCGACCCCGGACCCACCGGGCGACGCGTAGCGGACATCGGCGGACGCCGAGGCGGAGGCGGCGAGCGACACCGTCGCGATCGCCGCGAGGGCGGCCCCTGCCTTCATCGGCTCACCCTACAGCGCCTCGCGCAGGGCCTCGACGAACCTCTCGTTCTCATTCCTGGTGCCGTGGGTGACCCGGATGTGGCCCGGGCCCCCGAGGCCCTCGCCCGGGCGGACGATGACTCCGGACTTTCCAAGCGACTCCACCACCTCGCCCTCGTCGCGATCGCCGAGCGCGACCCAGGAGAAGTTCGCCTCGGTCTCGGCGGTCGTAAGACCGAGGCCGCCGAGCTCCTCCTCGACCCACAGTCGCTCGACGACGGTGCGCTCGATGCGGCGCGTCATGTCGTCCTGGTGGAGGATCGCCTCGGCGGCGGCGGCCTGGGCAAGCGAGTTGACGCTGAACGGCTGGCGAACGGCGTCGACCGCGGCGCGGAAGCGCGCCGAGGACAGCGCGTAGCCGACGCGCATCCCCGCGAGGCCGTAAGACTTGCTGAAGGTCCGCAGGCAGACGAGGTTGGGGTGAGCGCGCAGCAGGTCGAGACTCGCCTCGGGATCGTCGCTGACCTGGAACTCGATGTAGGCCTCGTCGAGGATCACGGTGACGTGATCCGGGACGCGGTCGACGAACTCGCCGATCCGCTGAGCCGGCAGGTAGGTGCCGGTCGGGTTGTTGGGGTTGCAGATCAGGACGAGCTGGGTCGCCGCCGTTATCTCGGTGAGGATGGCATCCAGGTCGTGCACGTAGCCGTCGGCGAGCGGCACTCGGATCTCGCGCGCGCCCGAGAGGGCGGCGAGGTGCGGGTACATCGAGAACGCCGGCCACGCGTAGACGAGCTCCGCGCCGGGCTCGCACAGCGCCTCCGCCGCGGCGAGCAGCAGCTCGCACGATCCGTTGCCGACCGCGATCCGGGCCGGGTCGGCGTCGTAGCGCTCGGCGATCCGGCGCCGCAGCGTGCGTGCATGCTGGTCCGGGTAGCGATTGGCCTCCGCGGCGGCGCGCGCTACCGCCTCGACGACCGCCGGGTGCGGTGGCCAGGCCGACTCGTTCGAGGCGAGCTTGATCGCGTTCTTCGCGCCGTAGGCGTGCCTCGCATCGGCCGCCGGCATTCCGGCGTCGTAGTGCGGCATCCGCGCGAGCTTGTCCGCAAAGGTGACCGTCATCGGCGCTCTATTGTGGCGGCCGTCTCCGACTACTGCGCGGATTCCAGGTCCGAGCGCAGAGCCTGGGCCTCGCCGAGATAGGCGTGCGTCGGTTGGTGGGCGTTGTCCGCGTAGTAGTGGACCAGCACCCGGATGACCCGCTGCATCGCTCCCGGCACGTCGACCTCGGTGGCGCACAGAAGGGGGACCGCGCCGAGTCCCAGGCGCCGCGCCGCGACCGCGGGGAACTCCGCGTCGAGGTCGGGCGTGAGGGTGAAGATGCAGCTCACCATCGCTCGCCGCTCGAGCTGGTTGCGGCTCATCAGCTCGCCGACGAGCTGCTCCGTCGCCGCGAGGATCGCCGCGGCGTCGTTGCGATCCACCTGAACCGCTCCCCGAACCGCCCAAAGTCGCTCGTCAGTCATGCGGGGCGGAATCTTCCCAGAGCCGCTCGACCTCCCTCGGATCGAGCCGCCGTGTCTCGCCGACCGCCAGCCGCCCGAGGCGCAGCGACCCGAACACGACGCGCTCGAGCGACTCGACCTCGTTGCCGATTGCTTCGGCCATGCGCCGCACCTGGCGGTTGCGCCCCTCGTGGATCGTGATCTCGATCTCGCGCCGGCCGCGGCGTCGCACCCGGGCCGGCGCGGTTGGACCGTCGTCGAGCTCGACGCCCTCGCGCAGCCGTCGCAGGTCGTGATCGGATGGCGCACGGCGCAGGCGAACGCGGTAGGTGCGCGGCACCTCGTGGCGCGGATGGGTGAGGCGGTTCGCGAGCTCGCCGTCATTGGTCACCAGGATGAGGCCGCTGGAGTCCGCATCGAGCCGTCCGACCGGATAGAGGCGCGCACGCGAGTCGACCAGCTCCACGACCGCCCGCCGCCGCCCCGGCTCGCGCGCGGTCGAGGTGACGCCCGGCGGCTTGTTGACCGCCCAGACCTCGCGCGGCTCGGGCGTCACCGGCGAGCCGTCTACGGTGACGCCGCTGGACTCGTCCACCTCGCGCGCCGGGTCGGTGACGGTTCGCCCGCCGACCGTCACCCTGCCGGCCGCGATCAGCTCCTCGGCCGCGCGCCGCGACGCGACGCCGCAGTGGGCCAGGTACTTGGCGAGCCTCATCGCGGGCCAACCGACGGCTCAGTCGGGAACGAGGATGGAGGCTGCGGGGTTGCGCTTCACGAAGCGTTCGAGGCCGGCGTTGACCGCGTCGCTCGCCTGAAGGAGCTCGGCCGGGTCATCGGAGCCCGCCAGCGCCGCGCGGAGCGCGGCATCCAGCTGTTTGGCGAGGCGATCGAGCTTCTTGTCGTCCGGCTCGAGAGTCGCGACGCGCCGTGCGGCGGCGCGAAGCTCGGCCTCCTCCGCCCCGGGCCGTGGGTCCACCCCGCGGCGCGTCGCTATGGCGAACGAGCGCAGCAATCCCGAGCTGGTGGCGAGCTGGTAGTAGGCAATCCGATCGGACTCGGCGATCTGCGCCGCCGCCTCGGCGCGCTCCGCCTCCTCGCGCTGCTCCTCGCTCAGCGGCGCATCGGCTTGCTCGCCGGAGGGTGCGCCGCCGGAGTCCCCGCAGCCGATCGGCCCGGCAAGCGCTGCCACCGCGAGAGCGAGCGTCAGCCAGCCTGGACCTCGCGACATGCGGCGACGATAGACCCACCGCAGTAAGATCGCCACGGAGAGGGGTTCGGCACCGGCCATGGGGAAGCCAGTCAACGTCAGTCGCTCGGCGACGGCGCTCGGCTTCGCCCTTCTCGTCCTCGCGGTGGCGGCGCCGGCGGGCGCCCAGGATCCCGCGCCAGTCCCCCGCCCCACCCCGGTCGACGCCAACGGAATCGATCAGCCGCTCCAGGACGGCTGCCAGCGCAACCCGGTGGGGCTGCTGACCTTCACCTCGCCTGAGTGGGTGCTCGTCTACTCACACGAGGACTTCAACCCGGATCCGACGCGCGCCCGGGTGATGGAGGGCACGGCCGACGTCGCCGACGTCGCGGGCGGAGACCTGCCCGAGGGCCACGACTTCTACGACTTCAACATCGACGTGGCGCTCGATCCCGCCTACCAGTACCTCGCCGACACCCGATCCAGCAAGCTGCACGTCGAGTGGGAGAGCGGCACGTTGCCCTTCTACGCGTGGGCAACCGCCGGCGACCGGCTCAAGAACTGGGGGACGTGGATCTGGGACTGCGGCCACTGGAGCAGGGGCGCGGACTTCGACTTCGGGTTCGACCCCGACCACCCAGAGATCCCTCAGGCGATCGGGCACGACACCGACTACTTCCTCCCGGGCACCCAGGAGACCGAGAAGGAGGCAACCGGCGGAGAGGCGACGGAGTTCCACCCGATGCAGGGCGTCGTGGTCACCCGCAACAACCCCTACGTCCCACAGGTCGGCGAGACCCAGGCCGACGCCTTCATGTCGAGCGCCGGGACCCCGGCGCGCGCCAACTCCACCTGCGCGCACGACACCCAACCACCGGTGCTGTCCGAGGACGTCCCTCCGGCGGGCTATCCGCCGTCGTGGACGGCGTGCGCCGAGAACCCGCTCAACGAGTGGCAACCGGTCAACGACCGCGACTACACGTTCTTCATACCGGTGCCGCCGAAGCCGGCGCCCGGCGCGCACCTGCGCTTTCGCACGCAGGGCCAGAACGCGCCGGGCAGCAGCCCCGACGAGCAGTACCGGGTACGACACGACGGTGTCGAGGTCACGGTGCCGTTCAAGGACTTCGGCTCGCAGGGCGATGCCCTCGCCTTCGCGAAGAGCTTCTTCGTCGGCTGGACGGGCCTGACCCAGTACCGACCCGCCCACCTCCAGGTCGATCTGAACTCGGTGACGGTCCACAATTCCCTCGACAGCTTCCCGCAGCCCGGCACGTCGATCGACTTCCCGCCAGGCGAGTACGGGATGTACCTCGACGTCAACGGTGATTGGAGCTATCTCAACGACTTCGCCCCGGGTCTCGGGGCCGTCAACAACGGGGACAGCTTCGACCTCGACCAGACGCTCGACATCTACGTCGGCGCGGACCAGCCGGTCGAGCTGCTGATGGACACACGCGAGTGCGACCTGCCGAAGATCGCGCCCTGCACGACGACCCCCGAGGTTGCCGAGGACAACGACTCTCCCGGCGGAGCGCTCGACAGCTTCGAATCGGCCGAGGCGGCGGTCGGGGACCACACGATGGTCTCGGACAATGGCGCCTGGGAGATGAGCTACACGATCCGCCAGCTGACCGCCGCGACGCTCGGCCCGCCGGTTCCGGGTGAGCCCTGCTTCGACACGCTGACCCCACGCTCGAAGATCCGCCGCAAAGGGCTGCATCCCCGCAAGCACAGCCTCAGCCTGCGAGGTCGCGCCAGCGACCGGCTGTGCTTCGGCCCGGGTGACGTCTCCGACGTCCAGGTCGCGGTCGCCAGGCGGGCCGGCAAGGGCCAGTGCCGCTTCCTCGAGCCGGGCGGCGAGTTCGGCGAGGCGCGGAGCTGCGAACTGCGCAGCTTCCTGCCCGCCGAGGGGACGAAGCGCTGGCGCTTCCAGACCGCCTGGGAGGGAAAGCCCGGCCGCTACATGCTGTTCTCCCAGGCCACCGACGAGGTCGGCAACCTCGAGACCGAGTCGAGCGGCCGCAACCGGGCCCGCTTCCGGATCCGCTGAACGGTGCCGACTGGCCGGCGGTGCTAACCCTCGGAGCGCTGCTCGCCGGCGCGCAGCAGCCGCTCGCGCAGCTCGGTCGCGTCCTCAGGGGTCGGGTCGAATCGCGATGGATCGGGCAGCGCATCGAGCGACTCGAGCCCGAACAGCCGCTCGAACAGCTCGGTGGTGCGGTAGATCACCGCGCCGAAGCGCGAGCGGCCCGACTCCTCGATCAGGCCGCGCTCGGTGAGGGTCGCCACCGCCGATTCCGACGAGACGCCGCGGATCCGCGCGATCTCGGGCCGCGACACGGGCTGGAGGTAGGCGACGATCGCGAGCGTCTCCGACTGCGCCTGGGTCAGCGGCGGCGTGCGAGGGCGCGACAGCAGCCGCCGCGCGGCCTGCTCGGCGACCGGATCGGTCGCGAGCGCGTAGCCGCCCGCGACCTGCTTGAGCACGACGCCGCGACGCCCCGGAGCCAGGTCCTCGGCAAGCAGCTCGAGCGCGCCCTCGATCTGCGCCTCGCTCGCCTCGCACGCCTCGGCAAGCTCGGCCACGGGCACCGGCTCCGGCGAGAGGAACAGCAGCGCCTCGACGCTGCGAGCCAGCTCCAGGCCCGGCGTCGGCGAAGGCTTCGCGCTCGGTGCTCGCTGCTCGCTGCTCATGCCTGACCCGTTATCTCGATCGGGCCGAAAAGCTCGCGCTGCGTCCACGTCGCCTCGCCCTTCTTGTACATCTCGAGCAGCGCGAACAGGGTCACCGCCTGGGTGAGGCGGTCCTCTGAGGCGAACGCCGCGTCGAAGTCGATCCGGCCGCTGCGCCCGAGCAGATCGCGAAGCACGCGCAGGCGGCGCTCGAGCGAGACGGTCGGCCGGATGTGGCTGACGTCGGGCGGGGGCGGCACCCGCAGCAGCCCGCCCAGGGCCTGCGCGAGGTCGAGCGGCTCGTACGAGGGCCGCGCGGCGTCGAGCGACACTCGCCGCAGGTGAGCCGGCAGCGGCGCCGACCGATAGAGGTGCGGGCGCTCGGCGGCGAAGAGCTGGGCGAGATGGGCGCCCGCGTCGCGGTAGCGCCGGTATTCCAGCATCCGGGCGAGCAGCTCCTCGGCGGCCTCCTCGGGCTCGAGGTCGAGATCCTCGGGGGCGCGCGGCAGCATGAGGCGCGACTTGAGCTCCAGGAGCGCCGCGATCAGGACGAGGAACTCGGTCGCCGACTCGAGGTCGAGCTCGCCCTCGCGCTCGAGGTGGTCGAGATAGGCGAGCACGACCTCGGCGAGGTCGACCTCGAGCAGGCTCACCTCCTCGCGGAGCACGAGCGCCATCAGCAGGTCGAAGGGTCCGGAGAAGGTCTCGAGGTCGAGCTCGAGCTCGGCGACGCGCATCGCCCTTAACGGTATCTGCAGCCTCCGACGAGGCGATCGGCACCTCCCCGAAACGCCGCGCCAACGGGTGCGGATCGCCGTAGGCTTGTGGGATCAGCAAGGGCCGAAGCGACCGATGAGAGGGAAATCCCAGACGCGGGCCCAGCCTCGCCCTGGCGCGATCGTCGCGCTCCTGACCGCGCTCGTCTTCGCACTTGCCGTCGCGGGATGCGGCGACGGTGGCGCGGACAACGAGGGCGGCGGCGAGAGGCGCGCCAACCTGATCGAGGAGAACGCCGACAACAACGGCGTCGAGATCACGGTCGGCTCAAAGAACTTCACCGAGCAGTACATCCTCGGCGAGATCTACGCCCAGGCCCTCGACGCCGCCGGCTACGACGTCTCGACCCACCTCAACCTCGGCTCCGAGCAGGTCGCCCTGCGGGCGCTGGAGGAAGGTGAGATCGACGCGTATCCCGAGTACACCTCGACCGCGCTGACGTCATTCTTCGACTTCGGGCCCGACGAAGTGCCGGCCGATCCCCAGCAGGCGTTCGAGGAGTCCCAGGACGACTTCGAGAAGCTTGGCCTGGTCGCATATCCGCCGACGCCGTTCTCGAGCGCAAACGCGGTCGGGCTGCTGACCGAGACCGCGGACGAGCTCGGCGTGAGCACGATCTCCGACCTCGAGGGCAAGTCGCAGGACCTGACGCTGTACGGCGCTCCCGAGTGTCGCCAGCGGATCGACTGCCTCGTCGGGCTCGAACGTGATTACGGGCTCGAGTTCAAGCAGTTCGTCCCCGTCGACATCGCGCGGCGCTACGAGGTGCTCGATAGGGACGAAGCCGATCTCTCGATCCTGTTCACCACCGACGCGCAGCTGTTCGTCTCCGACAACTACGTGATCCTCGAGGACGACAAGGACGTGCTCCCGGCCGGGAACGTGCTCTTCGTCGCTCGTCGGCAGACGGCCGACGAGGCGGGCCCGGGCTTCGGGAACACGATCGCAAGCGTTCAGGAGAACCTCACGCTCGAGGTGATGCAGGAGCTCAACGCGCGCGTCGACGTCGACCACGAGAAGCCCGCGGAGGTCGCCAGGCGATACCTCGTGGAGTTCGGATACGTCCGGTAAAGAGCTGGGCCGCGCTCGTACGACACTGACGGCGCGGTTCCAGGTCCTAGGGCTTCGTCGGCCTCACCTCCGCCTCGGGGCCGGGGCGCTCGCCGATCCCGATCCTGGGCAGCCAGTCGAGTGAGCGCGGCAGGTACCAGTTCCAGTCGCCGAGCAGTGTCATCGTCGCCGGCAGCAGGACGCCGCGGATGATCGTCGCGTCGATCAGCACCGCGAGCGCGAGGCCGACCCCGAACTGCTTGAACTCAACCGCCGACAGGGTGGCGAAGATCGCGAACACGCCAACCATCACCGCCGCGGCCGCGGTCACGACCGAGGCGGTGCTCTTGATGCCCTGGCTCACGGCGTCGGCCGTGGGCATGCCGCTGTCGTAGGCCTCACGCACGCGGCTGAGGATGAACACGTGGTAGTCCATCGACAGCCCGAAGAGGAGCACGAACAGGAACAGCGGGAGCCAGGATGAGACCGCCCCAGGCGACTCGAACCCGAGCAACGACTCGAGGTTGCCCTCCTGGAAGATCCACACGACCACTCCATAGGCCGCACCGACCGAGAGCAGGTTGAGCAGGATCGCCTTGATCGGGATCACGATCGAGCGGAACGTGGCGAGTAGCAGCAAGAAGGCGAGTCCGAGCACGAACGCGAACACGACCGGAACCCGCGATTCCATCAGCTCGTTGAAGTCGTTCGAGCCGGCGGTGAATCCGGTGACGTTGGCCTCGAGGCCCGGCTGCTGTCCGACGGTCGCGGGGATGATCTCGTCGCGAATCTCGGCGAGCGCCGAGTACGAGGTGTCGTCGGTCCCATCGCCGGCGATCGGCAAGTCGACTGTCGCGACGCTGTGATCGGAGTTGAACTGGACCGTGACCGGCGGCGTGATCAACGCGCTGTCCTCGGTCCGCTCGCGCAGATTGTGAACGCCGATCGTCAGCTCGACGTTGGAGGCGTCGCCGCGCTCGACCACGACTTCAGCCGGGATCTGGTTGCCGGGGAAGGCCGCCTGGATGCGGTTGTAGGTCTGAACCACGTTGAGGTCCTGCGGAAGCGTCTCGATACCGAGCACGGCCATCTTCAGGTTCAGCGTCGGGCTCGCGAGCACCAGCAGCACCGCCGTCGCGAGGATCGCCGAGATCAGTGGATGGCGCAGCACTCGGTCGAGGATCGCCGACCAGATGCGCGACTCGCGCGCGACGCGCTCCTCGGGACGCGTCAGGAACGGGACCCGGGCTTTGTTCACCCGATCGCCGAGCTTCGACAGCACCGCCGGGAGCACCGTCAGCGAGCCGACCACCGCGATAGCGACGACCGCGATCGCGCCCACGGCGAAGGAGGTGAAGACCGACGCTTCAGCGAGGAACATGCCCGCCATCGCGATCGCGACCGTCACCCCGGAGACCAGCACGGCGCGACCCGAGGTCGCAGCCGCCGCTTCGAGCGCCCCCAGCTCGTCCTTCCCCCGGGCCCTCTCCTCGCGCTCGCGACGCAGGTAGAACATCGAGTAGTCGACCCCGACCGCGAGTCCGACCAGCAGGACCACAGAGGCCACCGCATCGTCCACCGCCCACACCTGGCTCAGCGGGCCGAGCAGCCCGATCGCGGCGGCGACCGCGGTCGCCGCCAGCAGCAGCGGCACCAGCCCCGCGACCAGGGCGCCGAAGGCCAGCAGCAGGATGATCAGGGTGATCGGAAGCGAGGTTTCCTCCGCCCTGCGGAAGTCGTCCTCGAACGACTCGGAGAGCTCCTTGTCCGCGCTCGCGTCGCCGAATTCCTCGATCCGGAACTCCGGGTGCGCCTCGTCCAGCGCCCCCACGGTCGCGAGCGGGGCCTCGACCAGGTCCTCGGTGGTGACGTCGCTGTCCTCGCCGGGGTCAGGGATCTCGAAAGTGATCAGCGCCGAGCGCCCGTCCTGCGAGATCGCCCCCTCGCTGCCCGCGAAGTAGGGGCTCTCGACGTCGACCACATTCTCGGTCGACTCGAGCTTGCCGACAGCGTCGTCGACGACCGCATGGAATGCTGGCTCATTGGCGGTGACGGCGACGTCCTCGCTCTGGACCAGGACGGTCTCGTCAGCGTTCTGCGGGAAGGCGTCGGCGACCGCGTGGTCGGCCTCGCGCGTCTCGCCCACCCCCTGGTCCTCGTCCTCGATCGATTCGGTGCCGACGGAGCCGCCGACCATCACGGCGAGGACGACGAAGGCCAGCCAACCGATGATCGCCGTCGCGCGGTGACGGGCGCTCCATCCTCCCGCCCGTGCCGCGAGGTTCCAGCGGTCTTGCAAGCGAAACCCTCCGGTTCTGGGATTCGGGCGGCTCACATCATCGCGAACGAGCCACCCGATGACAAGGAGATCCCCTCAGTGCTGCGGCCCGACGCCCATCGCTAGTCTCGTTTCACACGGGGGCCCAAGGTGGCCGCGGGAAGAGGAGGCGCCATGATGGCGGGACAGGAGGAGCCATGAATCGGATCGTCGGCAAGCGGCCATCCCCCGCGATGGTCATCGCGATACTTGCGCTGTTCGTAGCGCTCGCTGGGGTCGGCGTGGCGGCCGTGAAGCTCAAGAAGAACAGCGTCCTGTCCAAGCACATCAAGAACGGCGAGGTCAAGAGCGTCGACGTCGAGGACAACGGGATGACGGGGACGGACATCGACGAGTCCACCCTGGGCCTCGTCCCCAATGCGCAGAGCGCGGAGACCGCGACCAGCGCCCAGACCGCCGCCAGCGCCCAGACAGCGAGCAGCGCGGCCAGCGCCGAGCAGGTGGATGGGGCCAGCTTCTGCAGTGGAGCGGTTCACATGAGCGTGAGCACGAGCCTCTCCCCCGTCTGCACGTCCGGTCCGTTCACCGTGAGGGCCTCCTGTGAAGACACCTCTGGAGACGTCTTGGCTACGGCCAGCCTGATCGCCACCGAGGAAGCGTTCGTGAGGTCATTTGCCGAGACGGGGTTCATCGCAAACGAGCCGCAGCTCAACGCAGGGAGCAGCACCACCCTCGGAGGCGCCCTCGACTTCGCGGACGACGGCGCCCCGATCGTGAGCCGGGTCGGCAGCTTCTACGCCGGTACGGCTGGGGGCGCGCACCTCGCCGGAACGTTTGGAGCTCGAGTGAACAAGCAGGCCGCCGGAACCGGCACCTGCGACGTCATCGTCTCGGCAGGCGGTTGAGCCGCGGGACGGGTGCTAGCGCCCGGGAGGGCCGACCCCCATCGCGTCGCGCACGCCGGCGAGCGTCTCTGACGCGATGTCGCGCGCGCGCTCGGCGCCGGCGGCGAGTGCGCGCTCGAGACCGGTCTCGTCGCCGCGCAAATCGGCGTAGCGCTCGCGGACCGGCGCCAGGTAGGCGACGACCTCGTCGGCAACGGCGCCCTTGAAGTCACCGTAGCCCGAGCCGTCGAACTCTCGCTCGACGTCGGCGGGATCAACCCCCCTGACCACGGACAGGATCTCGATCAGGTTCGAGATCCCGGCCTTGTCGGGGCCGCGGCGGACCTCGGTGCCCGAGTCGGTGACCGCGCTGCGAACCTTCTTGACCACCACGTCGGGTTCGTCGAGCACGTACACGGTCCCCTGCTCGCTGCCCCCCGTGGTCGCCATCTTCGAGTCCGGGGACTGGAGGTCCATGATCCGGGCGCCGACCTCGGGGATGCGGTGCTCCGGTACCACGAGCGTCTCGCCGAAGCGCTCGTTGAAGCGCCGCGCGATCTCACGCATCAGCTCGACGTGCTGACGCTGGTCGTCGCCCACCGGGACCTCGTTGGCGCGGTAGGCGAGCACGTCGGCGGCCATCAGCACGGGATAGAAGAACAGGCCCGCCGAGACGAATGCCCCGGAGCGGCTCTCGAGCAGCTCACGCTTCTCCTTCCACTGGTGCATGCGGTTGAGGTCTCCCCACGCCGTCTGCGAGGCGAGCAGCCAGCAGAGCTCGGCGTGCTCGTGGACGTCGGCCTGGCGAAACAGGATGCAGCGCTCGGGGTCCAGCCCCGCAGCGAGCAGGATCGCGGTCGTGTCGTAGACGCGCTCGCGCAGCTCGCCCGGCTCGTAGGGAACGGTGATCGAGTGCAGGTCGACGATGCAATAGATCGCCTCGCTGCGATCCTGCCCATCGACGTACTGGCGAATCGCCCCGATGTAGTTGCCGAGGTGCTTGCGCCCGGTCGGCTGGATGCCGGAGAAGATGCGCACTGGGGTCTCGGGGTCCATCGGGGCGAGGCTATCGGAGGCCCGGGCGAGCTCTCAGTAGGCCGGGTCGGGCGCGGTCGGTGCGGGCTCGGGGTCGAGCGTGCCCGGCACGGGGCCCGGCGCCCGCCACTCCTGGGCGCGGCCGCACTCTCCGGCCGGAGCCGCCAGCGGTGCGATCCGATCCTCGCGACGGCGCGGGTTGCGAATCCCCACCCCGGCGATCGCGCCGCCGACGATCATCAACGCTCCGGCGAGGCCCATCCCGAGGTGAAAGCCCTGCTCCGAGCCGGAGGTCACCGCAGCGTCGACCGTCGCTGCTTCGCTCGCGGAAAGGCCGCCGGTCTTCGCTGCCCCGAGTGGCTTGTCCTTCGCCTCGGCGACGGCGTTCTGCGCCTTGGGACTCAGCGTCGCGCCGCCGAGGCGATCGTCGATCGTCGACTCGAAGCTGCCCGCGATCACCGCTCCCAGGACCGCGATGGCGAGCAGCCCGGCGACCCGCGAGATACCGTTGTTGATCCCCGACGCTATACCGACGTGGCGCTCCTCGACCGAGTCGAGAGCCGTCGCCGTCAGCGGCGCGACCGTCGCCGAGAGGCCGAGTCCGAAGACGATGATCCCCGGCAAAACGCCGGTCAGGTAATCCGACCCGGCGTCGACCTGGGTGAGAAGGAGCAGCCCGACGCCGCCGACGATCGGTCCGACCGCCATCGGCAGGCGCGGCCCCGTGGAGGTGGCGAAGCGCCCGAATCGCGGCGAGAGCACGAACAGGAGGATCGAGATCGGCGTGGTGGCGAGGCCCGCCTCGAGCGCCGTGTAGCCGATCGTCTGCTGGAGGAAGATCGTGACGAAGAAGAACGCGCCGATCAGGCCGGCGTAGACGATCAGCGTCTCCAGGTTGGTGACCGCGAAATTGCGGATCCGGAAGAGCGAGAGGTCGAGCATCGAGTGCCGGTATCTCGCCTCCCAGGCGAGGAAGACGGCGAACAGCAGCACGCCGCCGATCAGCGGTGCGTAGACCATCGGGTCGCTCCAGCCGTGCTCGGGCTGCTGGATCAACGCGAACACCGGGCCGCCGAGCCCCGCGGCCGACAGCACGATGCCGGCCCAGTCGATCGTGCGATCCGCGCCGGGATCGGAGCTCTCGTCCACCGCGTGGAGGGCGAGCATTGCGGTGAAGACGATCAGCGGGACGTTTACCCAGAAGATCGCCCGCCACGAGAGCGCCTCGATAAGCGCTCCCCCGCCGGCCGGGCCGATCACCGTGGCGATCCCGGTCCAGGCAGTCCACGTTCCCACCGCCTTTCCGCGCTCCGCGCCCTCGAAGGTAGCGGCCAGGATCGCCAGCGAGCCCGGAACGAGCAGGGCGCCCGCGAGGCCCTGCGCCGCGCGCGCGCCGATCAGCAGCTCGGAGCCAGGCGCGACGGCGCACAGCGCCGAGGTCACCGCGAAGCCGAGCAGTCCCAGCACGAACAGCCGCCGGCGCCCAAACTGATCCCCGAGCGAGCCCCCGACCAGGAGCAGTGAGACGAGCGCCAGCAGGTACGCCTCCACGACCCACTGCTGGTCGGCCAGCCCGGTGTCGAGATCGTCGCTGATCGCCGGAAGGGCGACGTTGACCACGGTCGCGTCGAGGAAGACGATTGTCGAGCCGAGAATCGTCGCGATGAGGGTAAGACGCCCGGCGCGGGTCACGTTCCCGAGTATGCCGAAACGGCCCTAGGTGCTAGGGCTCGGGCGGCTCGCGCAGCTGGTGGGCGGGGGTGAAGAAGTTTCGGTAGGCGAGCGTCGTCGCGACCAGGGCGGCGATCGCGACGCTGCCGAGCAGCGTCCACAGAAGGATGAGCTGGAGGCGCACGGCGTCGGTGGGGTCGGCGCCGGCGAGCAGCATCCCGACCATCGTCCCCGGAAAGAAGATCAACCCTGTGGTCTTCGTCGAGTCGATGAGCGTGATCGTCCCCGAGCGCAGGCTGCGCCGAACGATCGGCATCGCGGCCTCGCGCGAGGTCGCGCCGAGCGCGAGGGTGGCCTCGATGCGCCGCGCCGAGTCGTGCATGTCGTCGCCGAGCCGGTTGAGCGCGACCGCCGCGGCCGTCATCGAGTTGCCGACCACCATTCCTCCGACCGGGACCAGAAAGCGTGGCTCGGGCTCGAAGACCCCCAGGCCGACGACGAGACCCAGCGTCGCCGTACCCGCGACGCCGAGCGCGATCAGCAGCGGCACGAACGCGCTCGGCACCGCGCGCGCGCGGTGACGGGCGGTCAGCGCCCCGAAGACCACCATCACCGCGATCAGCGCCGCGACCAGCAGCAGGCTGTCCTGGTCGAAGATCAGCTGGATCACGAACCCGATCGCGGTGAGCTGGATGAAGGAGCGCACGACCGCGATCCCGATGTCCTCCTCGAGCTCGGTGCGACGCCACAGCGAGACCCCGATCGCGATCACCACCAGGGCGAGCGACCCCGCGACCTCGGCGAGGCTGACGTCGATGCTTGAGCTCACCCCGCCAGCACCTCGCGTACCGGCCCCTGCGCCGCGACCGAGCCATGATCGAGGCGCACCACCCAATCGGACATGCGGCGCGCCTGATCGAGATCGTGCGTGACGAGGACGATCGAGATTCGGAGGCGCTCGCGCATGTCGCGCAGCGTCCCCTCGACGGCGTCCCTCGCCCCCTCGTCGAGCGCCGAGGTCGGCTCGTCGAGTAGCAGGACGCGCGGCTCGACGGCGAGAGCGCGCGCCAGCATCGCCCGCTGCTGCTCGCCGACCGAGAGCTTGGCGGCGTCGCGATCGGCGTAGGAGAGATCGAGCCCCGCGAGGTCGAGCAATCGCCCCGGCTCCGGCTCGGCGCCGTCGAGGCCGGCGGCGAAGCGCAGGTTGTCCGCCACGCTGCCATCGAGTAGCGCCGGCAGCTGGGGCACGAGGCCGACCTCGCGCCGCAGCTCGAGCGGGTCGTGGGCGCGAACGTCCTCCCCCTGGTAGCGGACCGTGCCCGAGACCGGATCGGCAAGCCGGTTGAGCAGGCGCAGCAGGCTCGACTTCCCGCAGCCCGACGGGCCGGCCACGCACACCGCTCCTTCGGGTAGGCGGCAGCTCACGTCCTCGAGCACGACCCTCGGGCCCCTGGCCAAAGTCACCCGCTCCAGCTCGAACAGCACGATCCGATTATCGTCCCCGCGGCCGATGACCGAGGCGACGGCGAGCGAAGCCCCCGGCAGGCGCATTCTGCCGATCGTCGTGATCGTGATCGCGTCGGCGATCGGGTTCTTGTCGGTATTCGCGGTGTGGGTCAAGCGCCAGGCGCTCGAGACAGACACCTGGACGAAGACCAGCGCCGAGCTGCTGCGCAACGAGGACATCCAGGACGCACTCGCCGACTACCTGGTGGTGCAGCTGTACGCCAATGTGGACGTGGAGAAGAAGGTCGCGGGCGTCCTGCCGCCCGACCTGCAGGGCCTCGCCGGCCCGATCTCGGGTGGGATTCGACAGCTCGCGGGCACCGCGGCACGCGAGGCGCTCGCCCAGCCGCGCGTGCAGGCCCGGTGGGAGGACGCGAACCGCGCCGCCCACGAGCAGCTGCTCAGGGTGATCGACGACAAGGGCTCCGCGGTGTCGACGGGTGGCGGGGTCGTGACGCTCAACCTCGACACGATCCTCGCCGCGGTCGCAAACCAGGTCGGAATCGGCGCCGGCCTCACGTCGAAGCTGCCTCCCGACGCGGCGCACCTCGAGGTCTTGCGCTCGGGCGAGCTGGAGACGGTTCAGGACGGGGCCCACCTGCTGCGCACGCTCGCATGGGTGCTGACCGCAGTGACCCTCGGGCTATACGCGCTCGCGATCTACCTCGCCCGCGGCCGGCGCCGCGAGACGCTCCGCTCGGTTGGATTCGCCTTCGTCGTCGTTGGGATCCTGGTGCTGTTCGCGCACGTGCTGGCCGAACGTGCAGTGGTCAACTCGCTCGCCGACACGACCGCGGCCGAGCCCGCCGTCGAAGCGACGTGGACGATCGGCACCTCGCTGCTCGTCGCGACCGGCCAAGCGATAGTCGGCTACGGCATCGTGATCGTCCTCGCCGCGTGGCTTGCGGGGCCAAACTCGTGGGCGGTCTCGCTGCGCCGGGCGATCACCCCCTACTTCCGCCAGCCCCCGGTCGCCTACGCGGGGCTCGCGGTCCTGCTGCTGGTGATCTTCTGGTGGAACCCGACCGAGGCCACGCGGCGGCTCGGCCCCGCGCTAGCGCTGATCTTCTTCATCGCGCTGGGCTTCGAGGTCCTGCGCCGCCAGGTGATCCGCGAGTTCCCCGAGCTGGTCGCAGCGGGATCGCCCGGCGACATGGCGGGGCGGATGGCGGAGAGAATGCGCGACGCGCGCGAGCGCCGCATCCCCTCGAGAGCAACCGCCGCCGCCTCCCCGGACGAGGAGCGTGTGGCCCGGCTCGAGCGTCTCGCCGCGCTGCACGGGTCCGGAGCCCTGACAGACGAGGAGTTCGCGGCCGAGAAGCAGCGCCTGCTCGGGGCCGGGTAGGCGCAGCAGCTGCGAGCTGGAGGGACCGCCGCCGTACGCGGCCCGCAAGATCGCTGCCGTCATGGTTTGCCGGCAGGGAAGCGGCGGTAACCTCAAGAATTGCGAGCTATGGCTAGAGCAATCTGGAGCGGATCGATCAGCTTCGGGCTTTTGAACGTGCCCGTGAAGCTCTACAGCGCGGTCTCCAAGCAGACCGTGCGCTTCAAGGAGCTTCGCGAGGGCGACGGCTCGCGGATCCGCCACAAGCGGGTCGCCGAGGAGGACGGCAAGGAGGTCCCCTACGAGAAGATCGTCAAGGGCTACGAGATCGGCCCCGACCAGTACGTGGTGCTGACGCGCGAGGAGCTCGAGGAGCTCGACCCCAAGAAGACGCGGGCGATCGAGATTCAGGACTTCGTCGATCTCGACGAGATTGACCCGATCTACTTCGAGCAGCCCTACTACCTGGGGCCCGACGCCGGCGCCGAGAAGGCCTATTCCCTGCTCGTCCAGGCGATGAAGGACGAGCGCAAGGTCGCGGTGGCGCGCTTCGTGCTGCGCAACAAGGAGCACCTGGCGGCGATCCGGCCGATGGGAAACGTCCTGACGATGGCGACGATGCGGTTCGCCGACGAGGTCACACCCCCCGACCAGCTCGACGGCGTGCTGCCCGAAGACGATGTCAAGCTCGACAAGCGCGAGGTCGAGATGGCCAAGAAGCTGATCGACTCGCTGGCCTCCGACTTCGAGGCTGAGCGCTACCGCGACGAGTACCGCGAGGAGCTGCTCGACCTGATCGAGCGCAAGGCCAAGGGCGAGTCCGTGGTCGTCCAGCCCAGCGAGGAGCCCAAGCCGACCAAGGCACCCGACCTGATGGCGGCGCTCGAGGAGAGCCTCGCCGCGGTGCGCGGCGAGGAGCTCGGCGAGGGCGCCACGAAGGCCGACGGCGGCAAGCGTTCGGGCGCCAAGCCGAAGCGCCGCACGGCAAAGCGCACGACCAAGTCGTCAACGAAGAGCAAGAGCTCGAAGACGAGCGGCTCGACCAAGAGCAAGAGCAGATCGCGCGCCAAGGCGGCCAGCAAGAAGTAGAGATCGACGGCCGGCGCGTCGGCCTCACCAACCTCGACAAGGTCATGTACCCGTCGGGGTTCCGCAAGGGCGAGGTGATCGACTACTACGTGCGGATCGCCCCCGCGCTGCTCCCGCACCTCGCCGGCCGCCCGCTGACCCTGAAGCGCTACCCGAACGGCACCGAGGCGGGGCACTTCTACGAGAAGCGCTGTCCCGAGCATCGGCCCGACTGGGTCGCGACCGCGCCTGTGTGGAGCGACCGCGAGGACGGCGAAATCAACTTCTGCGTCTGCGACGACCTGCCGACCCTGGTCTGGGTGGCGCAGCTCGCCTCGCTCGAGCTTCATCCCTCGCTCTCGCTGGCCGAGCAGATGGACACCCCGACGGCGCTCGCGTTCGACCTCGACCCGGGTGATCCCGCGACGATCGTCGAGTGCTGCAGGGTCGGATTGCGGCTGCGCGAGCTGTTCGGAGACCTCGGCGTCGAGTGCTTTCCCAAGAGCTCGGGCTCGAAGGGGCTACAGGTCTACGTGCCGCTCAACAGCGATGTCACCTACGAGGTCACCAAGCCCTACGCGCAGGCCGTCGCGCAGCTCCTCGAGCGCCAGGCTCCCGAGGAGATCACTTCGAGGATGACCAAGAAGCTGCGCAAGGGAAAGGTCTTCGTCGACTGGAGCCAGAACACCGAGACGAAGACCACGGTGGCGGCGTACTCGCTGCGCGCCAAGCAGAGGCCGACAGTCTCGGCGCCGGTCGAGTGGTCTGAGGTCGAGCGCGCCGCCGAGAAGGAGGATCCCGAGCTGCTGACGTTCGAGGCCGGCGAGGTGCTGGAGCGCGTCGCGGAGCGCGGCGACCTGTTCGCGCCGGTTCTCGAGCTCGAGCAGGAGCTGCCGGTTCTCGACAGCGTCGGCGGCTAGTCCCGCCCCGGCGGCTGGCGGACGATGGGATTGCGCCGCGCCGCGGCGGCCTCGTCGAGGCGCCGGACCGGCGTCGTGTAGGGCGCGTTGCGCGCGATCTCGGGGTCGCGCTCGGCCTCGGCGAGGATCTCCTCGATCGCATCGGCGAAGGCGTCGAGCGACTCGCGGGTCTCGGTCTCGGTGGGCTCGACCATCAGTGCCTCGTCGACGAGCAGCGGGAAGTAGATCGTCGGCGGGTGGAACCCGAAGTCGAGCAGGCGCTTGGCCAAGTCGAGCGTCTTGACTCCGAGATCGCGCTTGGCGCCGCGACCCGAGAGCACGAACTCGTGCATGCAGGTGCGGTCGAACGCGCGCGGCAGATACTTCGCCGCGCGGCCCTCACCGAGGCGGGCCAGCAGGTAGTTCGCGTTCAGCACCGCGGTCTCGGAGGCCTCAGCCAGGCCGTCGCCGCCGAGGCTGAGCATGTACGCATAGGAGCGCACGAAAACGCCGAAGTTCCCCTGGAATCCGCGCAGCCGCCCGATCGACTTGGGCCGGTCGTGCTCGAGGTCGTAGATCGGGCCCGCGGCGCCGCCGTTGTCTCCGGCCTCGCGACGCACCACCCGCGGCACGGGCAGGAACGGCTCGAGCCGGTCCGAGACGCAGATCGGGCCCGCCCCCGGGCCGCCCCCGCCGTGCGGCTGCGAGAACGACTTGTGCAGGTTGACGTGGACGATGTCGAAGCCCATGTCCCCGGGGCGCGAGTGGCCCATGACCGCGTTGAGGTTGGCGCCGTCGTAGTACAGCGTCCCCCCCGCCTCGTGGACCACCGAGGCGATCTCGACGATGTTCTCGTCGAACAGGCCCAGCGTGTTCGGGTTGGTCAGCATCAGGCAGGCGATCTCGCCGCTGACCTTGGCGCGCAGATCGTCGACGTCGACTCCCCCTCGCGCGTCGGTCGCCACCTTGACGACCTCGTAGCCGGCCATCGTCACGGTCGCCGGGTTGGTGCCGTGCGCGGTATCGGGGGTGAGCACCTTGGTGCGCTCGTCGCCGCGATCGGCGTGGTAGGCGCGGGTCAGCAGCAGGCCCGCCAGCTCCCCGTGCGAGCCCGCCGACGGCTGGAGGCTGACGTGCGGCAGGCCGCAGATCTCGGCGAGCGATTCCTCGAGGCGCGCCATCAGCTCCAGCGCGCCCTGGGCTCGCTTGGGGTCCTGGGCGGGGTGAAGCCGAGCGTGGCCCGGCAGCGCCGCGACCCGCTCGTTCAGCCGTGGGTTGTGCTTCATCGTGCACGAGCCGAGGGGATAGAGCCCGGTGTCGAGATCGAAGTTGCGGCGCGAGATGCGGTTGTAGTGGCGAACGATCTCGGGCTCGGAGACCTCGGGCAGCTCGGCCGGCCGCTCGCGCCGCAGGTGCGCCGGGATCAGCTCGTCGAGCGGGCGCTCGGGCACGTCCGGCTCGGGGAACGTCGCGGCGCGACGCCCCGCTCGGGAGCGCTCGAAGATGGTCACGGCCCGATCGCGCTGCATCGGCGTCTCGCCATTGAGGCCCGGGGCGGGGGTCCCCTGGTCCGTCATCCCGCCACCTCCGCCAGGCGGCCGCGCGCGCGGGCGACCGCGCTGCCCAGGGTCTCGGCCAGGCGGTCGATGTCGGCCCGGGTGCGGCGCTCGGTGATCGCGACCAGCAGCCCATCCGGGTGCTCGGGGTACTCGCGGCCGAGCGGATAGCCGGCGGCGATCCCTTCGGCGGCGCACAGGTCGAGCACCTCGTCCACCGGTGCGTCGACCCGCAGCGCGAACTCTCGCACGACCGGCGCGTCGTGGAGCGCTTCGACGCCGTCGACCCCGGCGAGGCGCTCGCGCGCGTACGCCGTGCGCCGGACGAGCAGCTCGCCCAGCTCGACGAGCCCGCGCCTTCCGAGCCAGCTCAGGTAGACGATGCCGGCGAGCGCGTTGAGGGCCTGCGCCGTGCAGATGTTGTGGGTCGCCTTCTCGCGGCGGATGTGCTGCTCGCGGGTCTGGAGGGCGAGCACGAACCCGCGCCGGCCGTCGACGTCGGTCGTCTCGCCGGCGATCCTGCCCGGCATGCGGCGCATGTGCTCGTCGGTCGCGCAGAAGAATCCGAACGACGGGCCCCCGAAGTCGAGCCGCCCGCCGAGCGGCTGGCCCTCGCCCGCCGCGACATCGGCTCCGCACTCGCCGGGTGGCCGCAGCACACCGGCAGCGATCGGATCGGCGGCCACCACGACGAGGGCGCCGGCATCGTGCGCCGGCCCGGCGAGCGCGGCGACGTCCTCGACCGCGCCGAGGAAGTTGGGCTGCTGGAGGAACACGGCCGCCGTATCGGCGTCGATCGCGTCGGCCAGGGCGCCGGCATCGGTGCGGCCACCCTCGAGGCCGACCTCGACGACCTCGGCGCCGAACCCGGCGGAGTAGGCGGCGAGCGTCTCGCGGCTGTGCGGATGCACTCCACGCGACGCGACGAAGCGGCGGCGCCCGGTGGCGGCGATCGCCAGGTAGCCGGCCGACGCGACCGAGGACGGTCCCTCGTAGAGCCCCGCGTCGGCGACCGGAAGCGCCATCAGCTCCGAGATCGCGGTCTGAAACTCGAACATCGCCTGCAGCGTTCCCTGCGAGATCTCAGCCTGATACGGGGTGTACGGAGTCAGGAACTCCGAGCGCTCGGTGATCGCGTCGACGATCGCCGGCACGTAGTGGTCGTACATGCCGGCGCCGATGAAGCACAGCTCCGACTCCGCGTGGGCGTTGCGCTCGGCGAGCTCGCGCAGGACCTCGTAGACCTCCGTCTCGGACATCCCCGGCGGGAGCGCCAGCTCGCGGCCGAGCCGCACGTCGGCGGGAATCTGCTCGAACAGCTCGTCGATCGAACCGGCGCCGATCGAGCCGAGCATCTCGGCGCGATCGGCATCGGTCGCGGACGTGTAGCGGCTCAATCGCTCTCCTCGAGAAGCTTGCGGTAGGCGGCGGCGTCGAGCAGGTCGTCGGCCTCCGACGGGTCGGAGAGCTTCACCTTGACCAGCCATCCCACCCCGTAGGGATCGTCGTTGATCGTCTCGGGGCTCTCGGCCGCCTCCTCGTTGACCGCGGTTATCTCGCCCGACATCGGGGCGTAGACGTCGGACACCGCCTTGACGGACTCGACCTCGGTGTAGGGCTCGTCCTTGACGACCTCCGAGCCGACCTCGGGGGGCTCGAAGAACACCACCTCGCCGAGCGCGTCCTGGGCGTACCAGGTGATCCCGAAGGTCGCGCTGTCGCCGTCGGGCCGCACCCAGTCGTGCTCGGGGTGGTAGCGAAGCTCGTCGGGATAGCTCTCTTCCGCCATCGGGATCTCCTGACTGTGGTCTACTGCTTTCGATACAGCGGCTTGGACTCGACACGAGCCGGCCGCCGCTTGCCGCGCACGTCGATCTCGAGCTCGGTCCCGGGCTGCGCGAGGTCGGCGCGAACGTAGGCCAGTCCGATCCCCACCCCGAGCGAAGGGGATTGGGTTCCGCTCGTAACCTCGCCCACGGGCTCGGCGCCGAGCATCACCTCGTTGCCCTGGCGCGGGATGCCGCGCTCGGTGAGCACGAAGGGGACGAGGAGCTCCTCGGTTCCCTGCTCGCGAGCGCGCGCCACGGCTTCGGATCCGATGAAGCCCGTGTCCTCCTTGCAGCACCACCCCAGCCCCGCCTCGATCGGGTTGCGGTCGACCGTCATGTCGTTGCCGTAGAGGTGGAAGCAGACCTCGAGCCGCAGGGTGTCGCGCGCGCCGAGGCCCGCCGGCGTCGCGCCCCCCGCGAGCAGCGCGTCCCAGACGCGCGGGGCGGAGCCCGGGTCGATCAGCAGCTCGACTCCGTCCTCGCCCGTGTAGCCCGTGCCGCAGACGAGCGCCCAGTCCCCGGCGAGCTCGAGCTGAGCGACGCGCATCCGTGGCGGGAGCTCGCCGTCGGCCAGCTCGCCGACGAGGTCGCGGGCGCGCGGGCCCTGAACCGCGAGCATCGCGTAGTCGTCGCCGACGTCGCGCAGCTCCGCGTCATGGACGCCGGCGTGCTCCCCCAGCCACTCGAAGTCCCGATCCCGATTCGAGGCGTTGGTGACCGTCAGGTAGCGGTCCTCCTCGACGCGGTAGGTGAACAGGTCGTCCAGGATCCCGCCGTCGTCGCGACACAGGCACGAGTATTGGGCGCCGCCGACCGCGACTTGCTCGACGTCGTTGGACAGCGTTCGCTGCAGCAGCGGCGCGGCGTCCGGCCCGCGCGTCTCCACCTCGCCCATGTGCGAGACGTCGAACACGCCGACGTCCTCGCGCACGGCGAGATGCTCCTCGCGCACGCCCGCGTAGGAGACGGGCATCTCGAAGCCGGCGAACGGGACCAGCTTCGCGCCCGCCGCCCGGTGGGCGTCATAAAGCGCTGTGCGTCTGAGATCGGCGGCGACCGTCACGTGTGCTCCCCGTCGTGACTCGCGTCGCGGTTGGGCGAGCGAGAATCAAGCATGGCTAGGACGCAGGGAGCCCGCATGGCAGCGCCATGTGGGCGACTGAGGACGACGCCAGGCGCCGATTCGCAGCCGCCCAAGCGTGGCGGGAGTTGCGGCGGTGAGCACAGGGCCGCAGGCTAGCGAGTCGCGCTGTTCGTGCCGGTGAGCGCTGCTACTTGTCGCGCAGGAACGAGGGGACGTCGATCTCGTCCTCGGAGACCTCGAGCTCGCGCCGGTCGGCGTCGGCAAACGGGATCTCCGCCCGGCGGCGGCTGCGCTCGCGGACCTTGGCGGGCCGGCGCGCCAGCATCTCGAAGCCCTCGAATCCCGTGGCGATCGCCGTCACCCGGACCTCCTCGTTGACCGACGGATCGATCACGGCGCCGAAGATGATGTTGGCGCCCTTGTCGGCCGTCTGGACGACGAGGTCGGCCGCCTCGTGGACCTCGAACAGGCCGAGGTCCTCGCCGCCGGTGATGTTGAGCAGCAGGCCGGTGGCGCCCTCGATTGACTCCTCGAGCAGCGGCGAGGTGATCGCCGCCTTGGCGGCTTCGGCGGCGCGGCTCTCTCCGGTCGCCGCGCCGATTCCCATCAGCGCCGAGCCGGCGTCGCGCATCACGGTCTGGACGTCGGCGAAGTCGAGGTTGATCAGGCCCGGGACCGTGATCAGGTCGGTGATCCCCTGCACGCCCTGGCGCAGGATGTCGTCGGCCTTGCGAAACGCCTCGAGCACCGACTCGCGGCGCTCGACGACCTGGAGCAGCTTCTCGTTCGGTACGACCAGCAGCGTGTCGACCTCGTTGCGCAGCTTCTCGATCCCGTCGAGCGCCTGCTGCATGCGCCGCCGTCCCTCGAACTCGAATGGCTTGGTCACGACGCCCACGGTCAGCGCCCCGATCTCCTCCTTGGCGATCTCGGCGATGATCGGCGCGGCGCCGGTGCCTGTGCCCCCGCCCTCGCCGGCGGTGACGAAGACCATGTCCGCGCCCTTGAGGGCCTCCTTGATGTCGTCGCGGCTCTCGGCCGCGGCGCCGGCCCCGACCTCCGGGTTGCCGCCCGCCCCGAGGCCGCGCGTCAGCTCGTGGCCGATCCCCAGCTTGATGTCGGCGTCACATGCAAGCAGCGCCTGGGCGTCGGTGTTGACGGCCACGAACTCGACGCCCTTGAGGCCCGCGTCGACCATCCGCGAAACCGCATTGGTTCCACCGCCGCCCACGCCGACGACCTTGATTACCGCGAGATATGAGGTCTCAGCCATCTCTGCTGACCGGTCTCCCGTTCCGGTTTACGTCCGAGCCTCTAGGCAGAGTTCAGGGTTTCTAAGTACGACTTTGCCTGGAAACATCCTCGAAACTAGGGCAAAACGCGGCCCGTGTCAACGGACCCCATTCCATTCTGCAAGCGTTGATTCTCAACCCCAGGTCGAGGATTGACCTGATCTAAAGCTCAACTTTAGGGTTTGGCTTGAGGAGCCCTCAACGCGATTTTCCCCGGTGATACGCGGTTTTGGCGCCGCGCCCACACGCGCGATCAGCCCGGCGGCGGCAGCTGCGTGGCATCCGTGGCCGGGGCAGCGCCACCCACCGCAGGCCGATCCGGGACCCGAAGGTCGATGTAATCGAGCGCGTTGAGACCAGGATCGGCGAGGATCCGAGCGGCGGCGGCCCACTTCGCGCCGGCGCGCGATCCGTCGCCGAACAGCAGCGAGATCCCTCCCGACAGCGTGACCTCCACCCCGTCGGCGGTGAAGTCCGCTCCGTCGACCAGCTCGCGCAGCGGCTCGGGGACGGCGCCGAGCACCGCGGCCTGGGCGCTGCCGGTCTCATCGAGCGCCGGGGAGTCGTCGCCTACCGCTGCCTCGATCGCCGGGAGCCGGCCGGAGTCGACGTCCACCCCCGGGAGCAACGTTCCGTCCGCGGCGACGGGCGTCTCCGAATCGCCGGCCACCGCGACGGGGCGGCGCTCCTCGACCGTGATCGTCAGCGAGTTCGGGAAGCCCGGCGAGACGCTCAATGCCTTCACGGTCGGGTAGCGGCGCACGGCAGCGGCCAGCTCGTCGAGATCGACGTGAAGAGTCGTCATGTCGCGAGCCGCACGCTGCAGGGCGTCGGCGACCGCGGGATCGCTGACCGAGCTCAGCCCCTCGACCTGCACCTCCTTTACGGCGACCAGGGAGGAGTCGCGGAACCAAAGCATGTATCCCGCGGTGAGCAGCGCCGCGAGGGCGAGCAACGCCGCCAGACGTCGTGGCCAGACCGTCCTGCGCGGCAGCCGGGCGGCGCGGGGAGTTCGCCGCCTCGCTCCCCTGCCGGCCGCCTTGGCCACCGCGTTCGCCATCAGCTCGGCTCCAGCTTCCAGGATCGCGGCCACGAGACATCCCCCAGAACTTCAACCTCGGGAAGGAGCTCGACCCCGAAGCGCTCGTGGACGCGGCGGCGCCCCTCCGCCATCAGCTCGAGCACGTCCTCGGTCGTAGCGTCGCCGTCGTTCTCGACGAAGTTGGCGTGCTTTTCGGAGAATCGCGCGCCCCCGCGCCGCAGGCCGCGACATCCCGCGGCCTCGAGCAGCTGCCCCGCCGTGCGGCCCTCGACTCCGGGAGCGGCGGGGTCGGGGTTGGTGAACGTCGAGCCGAAGGTCTTGATCCCGGACGGCTGAGCCTCCCGCCTCGCTTCGCGCATCCGCGCCAGCTCGGCCTTGATCCGGGCGGGTTCGCCCGCCTCCAGGCGGAACGAGGCCCGCGCCACGACCTCCCCCTCGCCGAGGTTGGAGCTTCGATACTCGAAGCCGAGGCGGTCGGAAGTGCGGCGCTCCACCCCGTCGGCGCCGCACACGTTGACCCACTCGAGGGTCCGCGCAAGCTCGCCGCCATAGGCGTTGGCGTTCATCTTCACGGCGCCGCCCACCGTGCCGGGGATGTTGATTCCGAACTCGAGGCCCGAGAGCCCCCATGTCGCCGCCTTTGCGGCCGCCGAAGGCAGCCGGGCGCCGCCGCCGCACAGGATCCGCTGCTCGCGCCGCTCGATTGCCGCGAGCTCGTCATCGAGCTTCAAGACCACGCCTCGAAATCCATCATCCGCCACCAAGAGGTTCGATCCCGATCCGACCACTCCTACCGCGAGGCCCTCGCGGGCCGCCCAGCGCAGCAGCTCGACGAGCCGGTCCTCCGACGACGCGCGCGCGAAGAAGTCGGCGGGCCCGCCGGTGCGCACGGTGGTCAGCCTGGCCAGGGGGTAATCGCGCTCGACGCCGTCGGGAACGGTCATGCCCGAACCTCCCCTCCGGCCTGAACGAGCGCGTCGGCGAGCCGGAAGACGTCTCCGGCTCCCAGCGTGACGATCAGGTCCCCGTCGCGGAGTTGGGGGGCGAGCGCCCGTTCGGCGCCCTCCACGTCGCGAAGCCACCATACGGGCCGACCCCCGGCGCAATCGGCGGCGGCCTCGGCGACCTGGAGCCCCGAGACCCCGGCCAGCTCGCCGACCGGCTCCTCCCTGGCGGCGTAGACGTCGAGCACGCCGATCATGTCGGCGCCGGCGAGCGCGGCGCCGAAGCGCTCGGCCATGGCCCGGGTGCGCGAGTACAGGTGGGGCTGGAAGACGGCGATCAGCCGCCGCGGCTCGAGCTCGCGCAGCGCTTCGAGCGCGGCCGCAACCTCGGTCGGATGATGGGCGTAGTCGTCGTAGACGAGCGCCCCGTCGCGGCTTCCCTTGAGCTCGAGCCGGCGCAGCATCCCCGGGAACTCGGCCAACGCCGCCGCCGCCGGATCGAGGTCGAAGCCGGCAAGCTCGAGTGCCGCGAGGGCGGCGCGCGCGTTGAGAACGTTGTGTCGTCCGGGGACTCGCAGCCCGAGCCCGGGTCCTGGCTCGTCGAGGTCGAAGCGCACGATTCGCTGCTCGCCGACCAGCGTGCCGAGCTCGGGCGACGGCCCGAGCGCGATCCCGGTGGCTGGATCCGCGAAGTGCCGGAAGGCGTCGAGGAGCTCGGCGCGCGAGGCCCAGTGCGAGTGATGGTCGAGCTCGACGTTCGTGACCACGGCGACCTCCGGCCGCAGGCGCAGGAAGCTCGCGTCGCTCTCGTCTGCCTCGGCGACGATCCACTCGTCGTCGCCCCACCCTGCGTTCGAGGCGCCCCCGTTCGGCCCCAGGCCGGGCAGCTCCCCGCCGAGCAGGAAGGCGGGATCGGCGCCGAGCGCGCGCAAGGCGAAGACCAGCATCCCCGCCGTCGTCGTCTTGCCGTGCGTCCCGGCGACGGCGATCAGGCGCCGCTCGGCACAGACCTCGGCGAGCAGCTCGCCACGGTGCACGACCCGCTGGCCCCGCTCTCGCGCACGGGCGAGCTCCGGGTTGTCGTCGGCGACGGCGGTCGAGACCACGACCTCGGCTTCCTCGGGCACGAGCTCGGGGTCGTGGCCGAGGTGGGGGTGAAGACCGTCGTCGCGAAGCCGCTGCATGTAGGAGGAGTCGGCACGGTCACTCCCGGTGACGCGCGCTCCCAGCTCGCGGGTGACGAGCGCGAGGCCGCTCATCCCGGCGCCGCCGATCGCGACGAAGTGAAGGGCGCGGCCCGACCAGCCGTTCACCGGGCCTCGCAGGCGTCGAGGATCTCGGCCGCGATCCGTTCCGCCGCGTCGGGGCGGGCCAGGGAGCGCGACGCCGCGGCCATGCCCACGAGCTGCGCCGGATAGGAGAGCAGCGACTCCGCAACCTCGGCGAGGGCTTCGGGGGTCAGGTCAACGTCCTCCACGATCACCGCCGCGCCCGCGTCCTCCATCCAGGCCGCGTTGCGGTGCTGATGGCGTGCCGTGGCGCGCGGGTAGGGCACGAGGATCGCCGGCTTTCCGGCCGCCGCCAGCTCGAACACCGAGCCACCGGCCCGCGCGACCACGAGATCGCACGCCGCGAGCGGGTCGCCGAGGTCGGGCTCGAGCTCGATCAGCCTGTAGCGGTCCGGATGGCCGGCGGCGCGCAGACGCGCGGCGGCCATCTCGTAGTCGCGGCTGCCGGCGATGTGAAGGACGAAAAAATCGCGTTCGCCATCGCGCTCCGCGAACGCGGCGAGCGCTGTCTCGTTGATCGAGCGCGCGCCCAGACTGCCGCCAAAGACCAGCAGGCAACGCTCGGCGGGGCCGATCCCGTAACGCTGCCGGGCGGCCTCGCGGTCGGCGTTGAGCACCGCGGCCGGCACGGGGCGACCCGTGACCAGGTAGCGATCGGAGTCGCGGCCGGGGATCGGTAACGCGAGGCAGATCCGCCGCGCGCGTCGAGCCAGCATCCGGTTCGCGAGCCCGAGTCGACTGTCGGCCTCCGTCAGCACCAGCGGTAGACCAAGTCCCAGCGCAGCGAGGCCCACCGGGCCCGAGACGTATCCCCCGCCCCCCATCACCGCGTCGGCCTCCCGACGCTGCAGCACCCGCCGCGCCTGCGGGATGGCGACGGCCGCCTGCGCCGCCGCGCCGAGCGCGCGCGCGGGATTACGGCGGTCGAGGCCTTGGACGTCGAGGAAGTCGATCTGGTAGCCGGCGTCGGGAACCAGACGCGCCTCGGCGCGGTCCCTGGTTCCAAGGAACGAGACGTCGGCGCCGCTAGCGCGCAGCGCGTCTGCGACCGCGAGCGCGGGCACCACGTGCCCGGCGGTTCCTCCCGCCGCTATGACGACTCTTGGCACCGCTCCGGGGGCTCCTTCGTGGTTGGGTGGTTCGGCCGCCGTCGACGACGCGCAGTTTGGCACCACCCGCCCGTGTCCCCCGTGTAGCCGGCCTCGCCGCCGGGACCCGGCCGCCGCGCGCGACGTTGAGGATCAGCCCCACCGAGGCGAGCATGACCAGCAGGCTGCTGTTGCCGTAGGAGACGAACGGGAGCGGCACGCCGGTCAGCGGGGCTAGCCCCATCACCGCGAACAGGTTGACCGCCGCCTGGATCAGGACGAGCGAGGTGAGCCCCGCGGCGAGCAGCTTGCAGTAGCGGTCGCGGGCGCGCTGCGCCGTTCGGAAGCCGGCGTAGCCGAACAGGACGAAGAGGCCGACCAGGACCGAGATCCCGATGAGCCCCAGCTCCTCCCCGATCACCGCGGCGATCATGTCGGTGTGGGCCTCGGGGAGGTAGAACGCCTTCTGGACGCTCTCCCCGAGCCCGACCCCGAACACCCCGCCGGAACCGAGGGCGATCGACGCCTGGATCCCCTGGAACCCCGATCCGCTCGCGTCCGCCGCCGGGTGCAGGAACCCGGTGAGCCGCTCCTGGCGGTAGGGCTCGATCGCGATCGCGATGACCGCCAAGAGGGCGACGACTCCGGCTACGAGCGCCAGGTGACGCACCTTCGCGCCCCCGACGACCAGCAACGTCGCGACCGAGAACGCCGCCACCAGCGCGCTGCCGAGGTCGGGTTCGAGCACGATCAGGCCGCAGGCGAGCGCGACGACGGCAAGGTAGGGAAACATCGAGCGCACGTCGCGAACGACGCGCGGCCTCGCGGCCATCAGGTGGACCCCGTAGAGGATCAGCGCGAGCTTGGCGAGCTCCGAGGGCTGGACCTGAAACAGCCCCGCGCCTATCCAGCGCTGGGCGCCGTTGGCCTCGATCCCGACGCCGGGCGCCAACACGATCACGAGCAGGACCAGGGAGACCGCGAGCAGGCCGGGCGTGAGAGAGCGCGCCATCCGCAGCCCGCGCACCGAAAGCACGCGCATCGCGACCAGCCCAAGCGCCCCGAACAGGAGCGTGCGCTTGAGGTAGAAGGCGCCGTCGCCGCTGTCGCCGAGCAGCGAGGTGGTGGAGCTGGCGCTGAACACCATCACCGCCCCGAATGCGAGCAGGCAGAGCGTCGCGGTGAGCAGCAGCGAGTACTCGACCGGCGGCGCGGGAGCCTTGCGCTTGGCCTTCACGGCAGCGCCTCCACCAGCGCGCGGAAGTGCTCGCCGCGCTGCTCGAAGTCGCGGTAGGCGTCGAAGCTCGCGCACGCCGGCGCCAGCAGGATGACCTGTCCCGGCGCCGCGACCTCGGCTGCGGCGCGCACCGCGTGCTCCATCCCGCCGCAGCGGCGCAGCGCGACACCGGCCTCGCGGGCGGGGGCGAGCTCGGTCGCGAGGCTCTGGGCGGCTTCCCCGATCAGGTAGCACGCCACGCAGCGCTCCGAGACCGTCGGCAGCAGACGAGCGAACGACTCGCCTTTCAGCGAGCCGCCGAGGATCGCGTGCACGCCGCCCTCGAACGAGCGCAGCGCCGCCTCGGCCGCGGCGACGTTGGTGGCCTTGGAGTCGTTGACGAAGGTCACGCCGCGGATCTCGCGCACCGGCTCGAGGCGGTGCGGAACGGCGCTGAAGCTCCTCAGGCCTCCGGTGACCGAGTCGACGTCCACTCCCATCGCCAGTGCCGTGGCGGCCGCCGCCATCGCGTTCTGAACGTTGTGCGCGCCGATCAGGCGAATCCGATCGGCCTCGAGCAACGGGTTGTCGCCCCAGAAGATCACCCCCGCGGAGAGCGAGACCTCGCAGTCGGGATCGTCGCCGCGCTGCGTGCAGAAGGCGACGCGGCGTGCGCAGCCGCCGAGGTCCCGCCCGGCGAGTGCCGCCTCGTCGCCGCTGTAGACGGCGACGTCGTCGTTGCCCTGGCGGGCGAAGATGCGCAGCTTGGCCTCGAGGTAGCTCTCGAGGTTCGGATGGCGGTCGAGATGATCGGGAGCGAAGTTGAGGAACACGGCGCACTCCGGTGCGAACATCTCCGTGTCCTCGAGTTGAAAGCTCGAGCACTCGCAGACGACCGTGGCGTCCTCGGCCAGGTCGTCGACGAACGAGGCCAGGGGGGTCCCGACGTTGCCCGCGACGGCGACCGGGAGCCCGGCCTCGCGGTAGATATGGCCGATCAGCTCGGTCACGGTCGTCTTGCCGTTCGTCCCCGTGACCGCGATGAACCGGTTGGGGATCATCCGCCACGCGGCCTCGAGCTCACCGATCACCGGCATGTGGCGCTGGCGGGCCGCGGCGATCACGGGCGCCTCCCCCGGCACGCCCGGGCTCTTGACGACGCACGCGACCCCGTCGAGCAGCTCCGTTCCGTCCACATCCAGGTTGACTTCGACGCCGAGCCCCTCGAGCCCTTGCGCCTCGTCCGGACGGCCGGTGTCGCAGCCGATTACCTCCTCCCCACGCTCAGCTAGAGCCCGCGCCACCGCGCTTCCCGAGCGAGCGAGGCCGACGACCAGGTAAGGGCCCGGGGGGAGGCCCGGCGGCGACTTTCGAGGCGGCGTTCCCACACCGCCTAGTTTCGCCGCCCGCCTACTTCTTCTTCTTCTTGACCTTCCAGTCGTCGCTCGCCGGCGAGCCGTCGACGTTGCCGGCGGCGTCGCGGGCGCGAACCGCGAGCGTGTGCTTGCCCTTCTTCACCTTCAAGGTATCTGGCGAGGTGCAAGGGGCGAATGGGCCGGCATCGAGCTTGCACTCGAAGCTCGAGCCGGGCTCGGTGGAGGTGAACTCGAACGTCGCAGTCTTCTTCTTCGTCTTGTCCTTGGGGCGCTTGGTGATCGTCGTGTCTGGAGCGGTGGTGTCAGGGGGAGGTGGAGAGCATCCGTCGACCGACGGATCCTGGGTCTCGTCGCCGAAGCCGTCGGAGTCGCAGTCGGGTTCGATGGTGGCCGAGACGTCGAGCTGGAGGTTGTTGACGGCGCCGTTGGGCGAGGTCGTTGTCCCAACCGCCGGGTCGCCAAAGATCTCGGCGTAGGTGTACCCCGACGTCACGCGGAGGCAGTTCCCGATTGTCACCGAGTACAAGCCGATCAGGTCCCCCGCCAGCACGGGTACGCGGACGTCGGTGTAGGTGTTCAGCGAGCTCGCCGCCGGAGTCTTGACCTCCGACTCTCCGACGATGGTGAACAGGCCGCTGCCGGCCGGCCGCAGGACCTTGAACTTGATCTGAGGCGTGGGATTCGGCGCGTGGAAGCTCCACGAGGTGAGAATGCCCGGCGCGGGTACGGCGTACTGGGCCGCCGGCGGTGCCGGTGAGACCGCCTGGAAGCGAGTCTCTCCCACGCTGCAGGCCTGGTTGGGAGCGAACGTCTGACCGATCGTGGTTGCGCCGTGGACAGAGGGCGGAACCACCAGCGCCACCGAAACAATCGCGATGACGGCGCGCGAGACTGAGTGCTGGGCCGGTCCACCCTGGATGGCCACTGGTCGATGATCCTCCCCTCCCGCCGCTTGTCAAGTCGGCGAGCACCCGATCGGGTTACTTCTTCTTCTTCTTCCTCTTCTTGACCTTCCAGTCGTCGGACGCCGGTGAGCCGGTGTTACCGAGGGCGTCCTTGGCGCGGACCTCGAAGTGGTTCTTGCCCTTCTTTCCCTTGACGGTGTCCGGGGAGGTGCAGGGCTCGAACGGACCGCCGTTGAGCGAGCACTCGAACGGCGAGCCGGGCTCGCCGGAGGAGAACTCGAACGTAGCCCGCCTCTTCTTCGTTTTGTCCTTGGGGCGCTTGGTGATCGTGGTCTCCGGCCCGGCGCAGTCGACGTTCAGGGAGGGATTGCTGGGAGCGCAGTCCTGGCTTTCGTCGCCGAAGCCGTCGTTGTCGGCGTCAGGTTCCAGCGTTGCGGAAAGGTCGAGCTGGAACGAAAACGCGCCGGGGTTGAAGGCCGCACTCATTCCCGGCGGTACGTCCCCTACGTGGGTTGAGTAACTGAAGCCCGGCGGTCTAGCGGCCAGACATCCCACCGCCGTCTGATTGAAAACTGCGATGACGTCACCGGCGCGGACCGGAATCCGGGTCGGGTAGGTATTGAGCTGGCTCGCGATCGGGAGCACGACGTCGCTTTCGCCGACGACGGTGAAGTTGTCTCCCCCGCCCGGCCGCAGCAGCTTGAGCCTTATGTTGGCCACCGAGGCGTTTGCTTCGAACGCCCACGATGTGATCACGCCCGGGAACGGCGCGGCGTACTCCACGCCCGGTGACATCGTTTGGACCCAGATGTTGTTTGCGTTGCAATTGGTGCCCTCGGGTGCAAACGTCTGCCCCATCGTCGTTGCGGCGCTCGCCGAAGATGCGGCGATGAGACCGATGAGCGCCGCGACGGCCAGCGCCGTTGTCCCCCGGATCAACCGAAGATCCCTGACCCCCGTGCGGTCCACCTCGTGGACAATGCCCCTCGCTGGGGTCCCTGTCAAGCGAGCTCAGGTCCCGATCGAGTTCTGGTAGAGCGTGTAGCCGATCCCCGAGCACACGGCGGCGACGATCCAGAAGCGCAGCATGATCTTGGTCTCGGACCACGCCATCAGCTCGAAATGGTGGTGGACCGGCGCCATCAGCAGCACGCGGCGGCGGAACATCTTGAACGACGCCACCTGGATCGCCACCGACAGCGCCTCGATCACGAAGATCCCGCCGAGGATTATCAGCAGCACCTCGGTCTGGGTCATCACCGCGAGCGCGCCGATCGCGCCGCCGAGCCCAAGGGAGCCGGTATCCCCCATGAACACCGACGCCGGGAATGCGTTGAACCAAAGAAAGCCGACAGAGGCGCCGACCAGGCAGGCCGAGAGCACCGCGAGCCCCTCCTGGCCGCTCGTGATCGTGATCGCCGTGTAGGCGAGCAGCACGATCGCGGCCGACCCTGCGGCGAGGCCGTCGAGGCCGTCGGAGAGGTTGACGCCGTTGCTCGCCCCGGCGATCACGAGGAATATCAGCACGACGTAGAGGACCGGTCCGAGGTAGAGGTTGGCGTCGAAGATCCGGACCTCGATCGCGGGGTCGAGGCCGACCTCCTCGGTCGCAACCCACCACAGCCCGACCGCGAGCCCGATCTGGACCAGCAGCTTCCAGCGGGCCGGAAGCCCGAGCGAGCGGCGCTTGGAGATCTTGATGAAGTCGTCGATGAACCCGAGCCCGGCGCACGCCAGCGCGACGCCGAAGACCGCCAGGCTCTGGGTGTCGGTGCCGGACAGCACCAGATAGGGAACGGCGATCGCGAC
The DNA here is from genome assembly GCA_035637595.1 of Solirubrobacterales bacterium. GTDB lineage: Bacteria > Actinomycetota > Thermoleophilia > Solirubrobacterales > 70-9 > DASPWW01. The sequence goes on from DASPWW010000028.1 coordinate 94,340, forward strand.
GAAGATGATCAGGCCGCCCATCGTCGGGGTGCCGGCCTTGGAGTGGTGCTCCTCGGGCCCCTCCTCACGGATCTGCTGGCCGAACTCGCGCAGGCGAATCGCCTCGATGAACTTCGGGCCGAGGAAGATCGTGATCAGCATCGCCGCCATTCCGGCGATCAGGATCTCGCCGCGGTCGATCGTGTTCGGCACGAAGTCGGTGACCTGCGCCAGTGGAGCCATCACGCGTCGGGGCTGTGCTCTCCGAGGCGCGCGACGAGCTCGTCGGTGACCAGCTCGAGCCCGACCGACCTCGATCCCTTGACCAGCACGGCGTCGCCGCTCGCGGTCAGCCGCTCGACGGCCGGGATCGCCTTGCGGGCGTCCGGAACCCAGCCGTCGGGAGCGTAGTGGCGGGCCAGCTCCCCGACCCCGAGGATCGGCCCGATCCCGAGATCGCGCGCGTGAGCTCCGACGTCGCGGTGATACAGGGCAGCGTCGGGGCCCAGCTCGAGCATCTCGCCGAGCACCGCGATCCGCCTCCCGGGCACGTCGACCGTGGCGAGATGGTCGAGCGCGGCACGCATCGAGATCGGGTTTGCGTTGTAGCAGTCGTTGACTATCAGCACGCCTCCCGACTCGAGCACCTCGCCGCGCAGCCGCGAGAAGACTATCCGCGGGGACCGCTCGGCCATCTCGGCGAGCGGCGCGTCGAGCGCCACCCCGATGGCGATCGCGGCCAGCGCGTTGATCAGGTTGTGCGCCTCCGTGAACGGGAAGCGGAAGTCCTGGTCGCCGTGCGGCGTGCCGACCGAGGCCGCGGTCCAGCCGTTCTCGACCGACGCGCGGTGCGCGAAGACGTCGCCGCCGCCGGGACCGAAGCTGATCGTCCGCAGCATCTCGTGGATGTGCGGCTCGAGCGATTCGGCGTCCTCCGGGATCACGGCGACTCCCCGCTCGTGCAGCCCGGCGAAGATCTCCGCCTTGGCCTCCGCGATCGCCTCGATCGTGCCGAGCAGCTCGAGGTGGACCGGCCCGACGTTGGTGATGGCCGCGATGCTCGGCTCGGCGATCTCGCACAGCTCGGCGATCTGGCCCACCCCGCGCATCGCCATCTCGAGCACGAGGACCTCGGTTTCGGGCGGCGCGCCGAGCACGGCGAGCGGTAGCCCGACCTCGGTGTTGTAGTTCTCGGGACTCGCATGGACACGGAAGGGCAGCATCGCGCGGCAGATGTCCTTCACCGAGGTCTTGCCGGTCGAGCCGGTGATGCCGACGACCGGGCAGCCGAGCTTGCGACGCCACTCGCGCGCCAGCCCCTGGAGGGCGTGGAGCGGATCGGGTGCGGCGAGCACCCAGCCATCGACGTCGTCGGTGATCTCCATCGCCTTCGCCCGATCGGCCGACAGCACCACTCCCCACGCGCCGGCGGCGAGCGCCCAGGCCCCGAACTCGCCGCCGTCGACGTGCTCGCCCGGCAGCCCGACGAAGAGGTCGCCCGGCCCGGCCTCGCGCGAGTCGACGACGACGCGCTCGGGCCACTCGTCGCGCCCCTTGTGTACGACCTCTGCGCCGGCGCCAGCGGCGATTCGCTCCGCGCCTAGCTCGATCACGTCGTGGCGCCCGGAGTGGTCGGCCTCGCCGCCAGCCTGCGCAGCTCCTCGCCGGCGACCCGGCGGTCGTCGAACGGGATCTTTCGCCCGCCCTCGAACTCCTGGCCCTCCTCGTGACCCTTCCCGGCGATCACGACGGTGTCGCCCTCCGAAGCCTGCTCGAGGGCGAGCGCGATCGCCGCGCGGCGGTCCGGCTCGACCTCGACGCCGTCGCTCCCGGCGCCGGCGAGGATCTGGGCGATGATCGCCGCGGGATCCTCGGAGCGGGGGTTGTCCGAGGTCACGACGGCGAGATCGGACAGCTCGGCGCCGATCCGGCCCATCAGCGGTCGCTTGTCGCGGTCGCGGTCCCCGCCGCAGCCGAACACGCAGATCAGCCGCCCCTCGGTGACGCTGCGGGCGGCGCGCAGGACATTCTCGAGCGAGTCGGGGGTGTGGGCGTAGTCGACGAGGACCGCGAAGCGCTGGCCCTCGTCGACGGGCTCGAAGCGCCCCGGCACCCGGTCGACGGCGGCGAGCGCGGCGGCGCTTTGCTCGGGGTCGACGCCGAGGGCGTGGGCGGCCGCGATCGCCGCGAGGGCGTTGGCGACGTTGAAGGGCCCCGGGAGCCGCATCTGCATGCCGACCTCGACGTCCCGTCCAACGCAGCGGAATCGCGACCCGGCGACGTCGAACCGCACGTCCTCGGCGCGGAAGTCGGCCGCGGCGCCGGACGCCGAGAACGTCAGGGGCCGATCCGCGGCGCTGCGAAGCTCGTCGATCAGGCGCCTTCCATACTCGTCGTCGGCGTTGATGATCGCCACCCCCGGTGCGGAGCGGCCGGCCTCGGCGCCGCCCGCGAAGAGCAGCCGCTTGGCGCCGAAGTAGTCCTCCATGTCGGAGTGGAAGTCGAGGTGGTCTTGCGTGAGGTTGGTGAACACCTTGACATCGAAGTCGATCCCGTCGGCGCGGCCGTATGCGAGCGCGTGCGAGGAGACCTCCATGACGCACGCACGGTCGCCGCCGTCGAGCATGCGCTTCAGGGTGCGCTGGAGGTCGATCGCCTCAGGGGTGGTTCGCTCGACCTCCTCCTCGGTGCCCCCGACCACCCGCCTGACGGTCCCGAGCAGGCCGGTCGCGGTTCCTACCGACTCGAGGATCCCGCGCAGCAGGAACGCCGTCGTCGTCTTGCCGTTGGTGCCCGTTATCCCGGCCACGTCGAGTCGCGTGCTGGGGGCGTCCCAGAACCGCACCGCGAGCGGTGCCATGGCGGCGCGGACGTCGGCGACCCGCACCTGCGTTGCGTCGAGGTCGAGCGGGCCCTCGGTGACGAGCGCCACGGCGCCGCGCTCGACGGCGCCGGCGGCGAACTCGTGGCCGTCGCTGCGCTCGCCGCGCACGCAGAAGAACAGCGCGCCCGGCCGCGTGTCGCGGCTGTCGTAGACGAGATCGGTCACTTCGAGATCGATTTCGCCCTCGACCCGCTCGACCGCGAGGTCCGCGATCAGGTCCCGGAGCCTAATTCGTGGCACGGGCCCGATTCTAAGGACGGACCGGGCGCGTGCTCGCGCAACGGGTCCTTAGCTGGGTGGAATCCCCAGGTACGGAAGCGCGAACTCCGCGATGTCGCCGAACGCCGGAGCCGCGACCTCGCCCCCGTAGTAGGCGCCCTTGGGCTCGTCGACGACGATCACGGCGAGCAGGCTGGGATCGTCGACCGGGGCAAAGCCGACGAAGGAGGCTATGAACGCCGACTCGGAGTAGCCGCCCTCGACGGCCTTCTCCGCGGTCCCCGTCTTGCCGCCCAGCCTGTAGCCGGGGACGCTGACCTCCGATGCGGTGCCGCCCGGCGCCAGCACCCCCTCCAGCATGCGCCGCAGCTGTATGGCGGTGTGCTCGCTGATGATCCGCGTGCCCTGCTCGTGCGCTACGGGCTGTCCTCCCGCCTGGAGCACGACCTGGGGTGGGCGCAGGATGCCTCCGTTGGCGATCGCCGCGTAGGCCGCGGCCATCTGCATCGGGGTCACCGCGAGCCCCTGGCCGATCGGCAGGTTGCCCATCGTCGAGCCCGAGTAGTCCTCAAGCGCGGGGACGATGCCCTGCTCCTCGCCGGGGAGCTCGATGCCGGTCGGCTCGCCGAAGCCGAAGCGCCGGATCCAGTGATCGAAGCGTTCGCCGCCGACCTCGAGCCCGATCTTCACGGCGCCGACGTTGGACGACTGGGCCAGTATGTCGGAGACGCTGAGGCTGATCGGCCCGCGCTCGTGCGACTCCTCGATGACGCGGTCGGCGACCTGGATCGTGGGCGGCAGATCGAAGACGGTGTCGGGGGTGACGACTCCCTCCTCGAGCGCCCCCGCGACCGTGAACGCCTTGAACGTCGAGCCCGGCTCGTAGGTGAACCCGGTCGCCATGTTCGTCAGGTCGTCGGCGGATGCGCTGGAAAGGTCGGTGAGGTCGACGAGCGGCCAGTTGGCGAGCGCGAGGACCTGGGAGGAGCGCGGGTTCATCACGATCGCGGTCGCGCCGGCCGGGTCATAGGTCTCGCCGATCTGGGCGAGGACGTCCTCGGTGCGGCTCTGCAGCTCCGCATCGAGGGTCAGCTTGACGTCCTCACCCGCGCTCGCGCCGGTCGTCGTCTCGCGCTTGATCGTCTGCCCCAGCGCGTCGCGGGTCACCTCCGCCTCGCCGTCGGTGCCCCCGAGCACCTCCTCGTACATGGACTCGATGCCGCTCAGGCCCTGGTTGTCGGTCCCGACCGCGCCGATCAGTTGCGAGGCGAGGTCCCCCTCGGGGTAGACGCGGCGGCTGTCGGGAAGGGTCCCGATCCCCTCGATCTTGAGCTTGCGCACGTGCTCCGCGGTCGCGAGGTCGACCTTGCGCGCCACGTAGGCGAACCCTGACGCGCGGTCCGAGATGCTGTCGAGGATCTCGTCCGCGGGCATGTCGAGCACGGGCGCGAGCTGCGCCGCCGCGTCGGCGGGGTCGTCGATCTGGTACGGGGTCGCGAACACGGTGGCCGCCTCCTCCGAGAGCGCCAGCTCGCGTCCCCTGCGATCGAGGATCTTGCCGCGCTCGCCGGGCACGAGAACGGACTCGGTCTGCTGGCTGCGAGCGTCAGCGGCAAGCTCTCCCCCGCGCACTCCCTGGAGCCATACGGCTCGCACGACTACGATCGAGAACAGGAGCAGGAAGGCGGCGAACAGGAGGCCGACCCGCTGCTCGACCGAGCGCATCAGGGAGTCGGGGCTGGGGCCGGCGGGACCGTGGGTGTGGAGGTCGGGATCGCGGGCTCGGCCGGCGGAGCCACCGGGGCGGCGGCGTCTGAGGCCGTGAGCAACCCGCCCTCGATGCGACGCGCCGCGACCTTTGCGTACTCGTCCCCGGCGCTTAGATACTCGATATCGCTCGGCGCGGGGATGACGAGCCCGTTGGCTGCGGCGACGTTCTCGATCCGGGGGCCGGAGAGGTCCTTGGTGAGCTTGGCGCGCAGCAGGGCGTTCTGGCGCGCCAGGGCCTCGCTGCGGGCCGCGATCTTGCCGCCGGACGAGGTGTAGCTGAGGCTGACGACGTTGAGCGTCACGATTCCCGCGAGCATCGTCGCGAGCACTCCGATCCACGCGCGGCTGCGAGTCATGCGGACCATCAGCCCGGAGTCGGCGAGATCGCCGACCCGGCTGACCGCCGCCGGTATCAGGCCCGCGGGCTGCCGCCTCGGCGCCGCCGAACGGCGCGGAGCGGGGCCCCGGCGAGTTTGTCGCGCGGGCCGCGACGGCCGGGCACGACGAGGCGGTCGCGTCGCCGGCCGGGTCCTGACCGACCCTGAGGCGCGGGCGCGGGCGCGGGCCGCAGCGGCCGCCATCAGCGCTGCTCCCCGTCGAGCTTGACCGCGCAGCGCAGGTGCGCCGAGCGTGAGCGCGGGTTCTCCGCCGCCTCGCCCGCGCTCGGGGCGACCGCGCGCCGCGTCAGCAGCTCGGCCTCGGGTTCGCGCCCGCACACGCACACCGGGAGCTCGGGCGGGCAGATGCAGCCCCTGGCGCGATCGGCGAGAAAGCGCTTGACGCGCCTGTCCTCGAGCGAGTGGAACGAGATCGCCGCCAGCCGGCCGCCCGCGCGCAGCAGCTCCCAGGCGCCGGGCAGGGCGCGGTCCAGCGACTCGAGCTCGGAGTTGACCGCTATCCGGATCCCCTGGAAGGCCCGCTTGGCGGGGTGACCGCGGCCGAACCTGGCTTCGGGGGGCATCGCGGCCCGGATCGCCTCGACGAGCTCGGAGGTCGTCTCCAGGGGGCGCCGCCGCACGATCTCGCTCGCGATGCGGCGCGCGTGGCGCTCCTCGCCGTAATCGCGGAGCACCTCCGCGAGGCGGCGCTCGGGCCAGTCGTTGACCACCTCGAGCGCGGAGAGGCCCTGGTCGGGATCCATCCGCATGTCGAGCGGAGCGTCGTAGGCGTAGGAGAAGCCGCGCCCCCAGGCGTCGAGCTGAAGCGAGGAGATCCCGAGGTCCATGTAGACGATGTCCGCCGTGCGCCCCTCCGCGGCCAGCTCGGTGAGCGCATCGGCGAAGTCGGCGCGCAGGAACTCGACCTCGCAGGGAACGTCGGCCTGAAACTCGGCGAACCGCTCCTGGGCGGCCGGGTCGCGGTCGATGCAGATCAGCTCGCCCTGCGGGCCGAGGCGATCGGCGACCAGCCGCGCGTGGCCGCCGCCGCCGAACGTGCAGTCGACCGCCACCTCGCCCGGCTTGGGGTCGGTCAGCCGGATCAGCTCGGCGGCGAGGACTGGCACGTGCTCGGTCGGCATATAGCTAAGTGTGGCCGCCATCAGCCATCGCCCCCGGTGGCGCGGCGCGCCACCTCCTCCGCCATCTCCTCGGCGCCGGCGTCGATCTCCTCGTTGTGCTCGCGCCACGCGTCGGCGCTCCAGATCTCGAGGTGGTCGACGAGCCCGACCACGACGCACGAGCCCTCGAGACCCGCGTGCTCGATCAGGTGCTTGGGCAGGTGTATGCGACCCGCCGAGTCGAGGCTTTCGTCGGCGGAGCGCGCCAGGAGGCGCCGGCGCATCATCCGGTCGCTGCGGCTGAAGGGGTTGAGCTGGTCGAGCGCCTGCTGCTCGTGGTGCGAGTAGTCGCCCACCGGATAGACCTCGACGCAGGGGTCGAGGCCCGCGCTCAGAACAACTCCCTCCGAGAGCGCCGCTCTGAAACGGGCCGGCACCGTGAGCCGGTCCTTTGCGTCGAGGCTGTGCTCATGCTGACCGCGGAATGCCAAGAGAGTGAGTCCTGCTGGAGATGTGTCGTCGCCGAGTTGACCTGGAGAGATATGGACCGGGGTGACGAGGTGGGAGGAACCTCACCACCCCGGTCCGGGATTTAGACT
>DASPWW010000029.1:0-2103 GCA_035637595.1 Solirubrobacterales bacterium
GCCGCCCTGATCCCGGCGGTCGAGGCGCAGGTCCCGACGATCGCGAACGCCTTTGCCTACATCGGGCGAATGTTCGTCATCGGCCGCGGCGTGGAGTTCGCGACGGCCCGCGAGATCGCCCTCAAGCTGCTCGAGACATGCCGGATCGCGGCCGACTCGCTGACCGCAACCGACCTCGCCCACGGCCCCGTGGCCGCGCTCGACTCGCTCTTTCCCGTCTGGACGATCGCCTCTCATGACGACGCGCTACCCGCCGTGCTCGAGGCGGCCGCCCGCGCGCGCCAGACGGGAGCCACGTTCGTGGCCAGCGGGACAGCCGCGAGCGAGGTGGCGAACGCGGAATACCTCCTGCCAGTGCCACGCCCGCGCTCCTCGTTGCTGTCGCCTCTCCTGTCGGTCGTCCCGGGGCAGCTGTTCGCGTGGGCGCTCGCGCGCGCCAAGGGCCTCGACCCAGACCACCCCGCCGGCCTGACCAAGGTGACGCTGGCCAATTAGAGGCCGGCGGCCTTCACGGCTTTCGTCACGGAGGCATCGATCGACGAAACCGGGCTCTCGCGGCCCACCCAGGGCTCGCCGTCGAAGTAGCCCGCGACGATCTTCTCCGCCGTTCGGGTCGCGAGTGCCTGCGCGGTCAGCGTCGGGTTGACTCCGCCGGCGCCGTTCGCGAGCGCCGAGGTGTCTGCGATGAACAGCCGCTTCACGAACCAGGACTCCCCGTTCGGATCGACGACCGAGTCGCTCTGGTCGGCGCCCATCCTCATCGTCGAGTGGAGGTGGAACATCACCGGCGCGAGGTTCATCCGTGCGATCTGCTTCGCCCCCGCCGCGCGCAGGAGCTCGACCGCCTTCGCGGCGAGGAGCTCGCGGTTCCGGACGGTTCGCGCCGAGCGTTTCCGGTAGGGCACCTCGACCCGCGGGACGGCGCCGTGCTCGTCGGGCGGGGTCGTGGACGAGAGCGACACACGGTTCTGCGGCTCGACGTCGTCGTCGGTCAGCACGAGCACGTTCAGCAGCTTGTCGACGTCCTGGAGGAACGCCTTCAGGCGCGTGCCGACGAGCCGGCCGATCGAGTCGGCGCCCTGCGGGCCGATCCCCGTCCCGTTGTCGTACAGCCCGGCCATCCCCGAGTCGCTGAACGCGAGCGAGTAGGCCTGCAGCGCCGGCGGCAGCGTCGTCACCTCGAGGCTGCCGGCGCCGGGGAAGTCGGCGCGCGCGTTGGAGCCGGGCCCGCAGGTCGAGCCCGTATACGAGGAAAAGCGGCCGATGACGAAGTCCGGATAGTGGTCGGTGAGGCCGCGACCGACCTGGTCGTTCGGGTTCGGGAGGCCGCTGCGGAGCCAGAGCCGCGGCGTCTCGATGCAGCCGCCGGCGAGCACGACGACCCTCGCCTCCTCCGTGTGCGACTCGCCGGTCCGGGTCGAGCGCCAGGTCACGCCCCCGGCGATCGGCGGCCCGGGGTAGGCGACGGGGAGCAGCGTGACCTGGAGCACGAAAGCGTCCGCGACCAGCTCGGCCGCGCGGCCGCGAGCCCACCTGTCGGCGGTCAGCGCCATGGGGACGTAGCTCGTATCGGTCGAGCGCTTGGCCCGCAGGTTCCGGGGCGCTCCGCGGGGCTCGAGGCAGCCCTCGAGGCAGTGGCCGCAGAAGGTGCAGCCCTTCGCCTGCGGATAGTGCGGATTGCTCTTCTTGCCTGCGGTCCCCGACGGCTGCAGGATCGCGTTCTCCTGCGGGCGGCAGGCGTCGCGGCTGATGTCCTTGCCGGTCTGCACCGGCAGCCCCATCCGGGTCGCCCCGCGCAGGAAGACCTGCTCCTTCGTCCCCATCGGCGCCGTCTGCACCGGCAGCGTGTGCTCGACCCACTCGTAGTAGGGGACGAGCTCTTCGTAGGCGAACGGGAAGCGGTGGGTGTCGTACTGCGCCGTGGAGCCGGCGAAGACGCCGGGCATCGCGCGCGGGCAGTTTCCGAAGTAGTGGACGGTCGAGCCGCCGACGCCGCCCGTCTGCCACAGGTAGCAGTACTGCGGCAGGTCGCGCCGCCAGGGGCCCTTCTTGCGATCGGAGGGGCCGAAGCGGAAGAAGCCCGAGGCGGGATTGTTCGCGTCG
>DASPWW010000030.1:0-5635 GCA_035637595.1 Solirubrobacterales bacterium
TCATGAGTATCCGATTCCGTCAGGTTGCCCACAGGTGTTGTGGCCGTGAAGGAGCGATCAGCTCGAGAAGGGAGCGGCCGTCCTGGATAGGCGTCGCATAGCGAACTCTAGGCAGGACAGTGCCGGCGGTTCGGCCGACCGACTCGCGCGGGATGCCGGCGCGCCGCGCCCATTTTGGCCTGTTGCTCATCGATGACCTGCAGGGCGGCAGCCTGAGCAAACCGGATATTCACATGGCGCCTTATTGGCGGCGCATATCACCAATAAGGCGCCAAATGCGCGTCGGTGCTACTCGCTGAGCAGGAAGCGCGCCGCGGCGGTCGCGGCCTCGAACGCCGGGTCGAAGTCCCTGTCGGGCTCCGAGAGGACTTGAAGCGCGATGCCGTCGGCGATGCTGAACAGGTAGGCGACCACCGCCTCGATATCGAAGCGCGGCGAGATCACGCCTTCGCTGTGCTTGGCGCGCAGGATCTCCGCGACGTGCTCGCGGCTGCGCTTGAAGAGCTCGCCCACCTCGTGCTGGATCCCGGGATTGCGGCGCCCGGCGATGAAGAGCTCGAAGAGCAGGTCGAAGAAGCCGGGCTCGTTGTCGATCAAGTCGTGCAGGCTCGAGACGAGCACGTCGAGGACGTCGTCGACCGAGGTCGCCTGGGCCAGCGGCTCGTCGAGACGCGCCACCCGGATCTCCGAGTCGCGGCGGACGACCTCAACCAGGAGCCGTTCCTTGGTCCCGAAGTAGTAGTGGAGCAGGCCGCGGCTGACCCCGGCCTCGCGAGAGACGTGCTCGAACGTCGACCCCGCGATCCCGCGCGCGGCGACGCTGGCGCGCATCGCGTCGATGATTCGCTGCGCCTTCTCGCCCGTGAGCTCGCGCTGCTTTGACGCCGCCTCCATGAGCCAAGTTTATGCCCGACCCCGGTCGATCCCGCCCAGAAGATGCAACTAGACTCAGCGCTCTCGTCGCGGGCGTGGGAATCGCGCCCACGCGGGAGGTCAAACCGAAGGGGAACAGATCCGGCGCAGCGTTGCCATCGCATTCCTGAGCGCCGCCGTCGCGACCGCCGCCTGGGCGCTGACCGGGGCGGCGTCCGGCGAGCAGGCGGCGACGTGCAAGGGCGAGACTGCCACGTTCACGGGCACGCCCGGGGACGACGACATCAACACCGGCGAGCAGGTCGACGTGATCGTCGCTGGGGACGGCGACGACGTGATCGAGGCCGGCGGGGGCAATGACCTGATCTGCGCCGAGGGCGGCAACGACGACATCGTCGCGGGGCCGGGCGCGGACCTGGTTCTCGCCGGCGAGGGGTCGGACGGAGCGCTTGGCTACGCGGGAGACGATCGCCTGCGCGCAGGCGCCGGCGACGACAGCAAGCGGGTCGAGTTCCAGGGGGATCCCAACGGGCTGCACGCCGGAATGTGGGGCGGCGACCGCGCGGACACGGCACACAGCGGCGCGGACAAGATCACCGGCGGCTCCGGTGACGACCTGCTGCTCGGTAACGACGACGACGACAGCCTCGACGGCAGCAGCGGCAGGGATCGCTGCGTCGGCGGCAGCGGCGAGGACGAGATAACGAACTGCGAGTGACGGTCGTCGTTCGCGGAGCGAGCGCCGCCCGAGACGGCTACAGCCGGACGGCCGGATTGTGGCCGGGGATGACGATTGCCGGGTCCAGCTCTCGGATCCGCCGCCACTGCTCGAGCAGCTCGTCGCGCTCCGGCCCGAAGTCCTCGGGCAGGTCCATCTCGTCGAAGTACTCGGGCAGCGGGCCGACGCAATCCGATGCGATCGCGACGAGGCCGTCGTCGGTGTCGACGAGGATCGTGATCAGCCCATCCGAGTGTCCCGGGGTTCGCAGCCACCTGATCTGGGGCTCGATCTCTCCCTCCTCGCCGTCGAGGATCTCGAGCCGGGCGGTCTCGAGCTGGCCCGCGACGATCTGCGCGTACGGAGCCTCGGTCTCGAGCCGGTGGACGAACACGCGGCGCTGGGGCCATGCCGCCAGCCCCTCGGCGTGGTCGAAATGCAGGTGGGTGAGGATCACGTCCCGGATCTCGTTGGCGTCGACGCCGAGCGAGCCGAGGGCGGCGAACAGCGGCGCCCCCTGCATGATCAGGCCTGGGTCGACGAGGTAGTCGCGCTCGCCGCGCACCAGCAGCGTGTTGGGAAACGCGACCATCCCCACGGGCCTCCCCTCCGCCTGCAGCTGCTTGTAGCGCCGAAATCCCTCGGCGGAGCTTTCGACGCTCTGGGGCTCGGCGCTACCCGAGTCGAGCGCGAACACGTAGCGCTGGGCCGGGATCAGGACGTCGACGCTGGCCATCGACCGCACCCTATGCCACCGCCGAGCCGGGCCCCGGCCCGGCGGCGTGGTTGCGAAGTCGGACCTAGCTCGAGGTCGTCGCGGTCTCGGGAGCGGGGGAGGTCGTCGAGGCGTACTCGAACTCCTCCTCGGCCCCGAACAGCTTGTCCAGCAGGGCCTTGCGGATGTCCTCGCTGAGCAGGAGCGCGATCGCCGCGCCGATCAGGGCGATCAGGATCAGGCGCCCGAGCCGCGACTTGCGCCGCTTGCCGCGCAGCTGCTCCGACGCCTCGCGCAGCGACTCCGCGGCGGTGCGCAGGTCCTTGTGAACCTTCTTGTCCTCCATGATCGCCTTCGCGGGGCCCTTCCCGTTGGCGATCCGCGCGTAAGCGTCGCGGGCCGCTTCCACGGCCTCGCGGATGTTGTCGCGCAGCTCCTCGTCCTCGATCAGACGCTGCACGTAGGGGTTCGAGCGAAGCGACGAGGCCGCGTCGCCCGCCTTGCGCGCGGACTCGCTCGCCCGCTTGCTCTTGGCCGCCATCTAACCTCTCCTAGTCCGGTTTGCGGTGTGCCGGGCAGCTTATACCCGATCCGCGCCGAGCCCAGACCAGCCCCGGACTGCGGCGTTTCCGGGGAGATACGTGTGTCCAGACCGCCGGCTCAGGCGCCGGCAAGCGCCGCCTCGAGCACCTGGCCCAGCTCCTCGGCGTAGCAGAACTCCAGATCGCCGCGCTCGTGCTCGGGGATCTCGGCGATCTCGCCCTCGCTTCGCTGCGGGACGATCACCCGCTTTATCCCCGCGCGCTGGGCGGCGAGGGCCTTCTCCTTGAGTCCCCCCACCGGCAGCACCTGGCCAGTCAGCGTCACCTCCCCGGTCATGGCGACGTCGTTGGCAACCGGCCGCCCGCTGATCAGCGAGGCCAGCGCCGTAGCGATCGCGACCCCGGCCGAGGGCCCGTCCTTGGGGACGGCGCCGGACGGCACGTGGATATGGACGTCGTGGTTCGCGAACCAGTCCTCCGGGAGCTCCGGCGCGAGCGACGACTGATGTCCGCGAACCCACGAAAGCGCGGCCTGTGCGGACTCGCGCATCACGTCGCCGAGCTGGCCCGTGATCGTGAGGTCGCCCGAGCCGGGCATCGCGCTCGCCTCGACGAACAGCACCTCCCCGCCGACCGGGGTCCATGCCAGCCCCGTCGCCACCCCGGGGTCCTTTGTGCGGCGGCGCTGCTCGGCGAAGAACAGCCGCCGGCCCAGCAGCTCGCGGGACCGCTTGGCCGATATCCGCTGCTTGCCCTCGAGCTCGCCCTCCGCCGCCTCGCGCGCGACCTTGCGGCAGATCGTCCCGATCTGGCGCTCCAGGTTGCGCACCCCGGCCTCGCGCGTGTACTCCTCGATGATCGCCCGCAGCGCGGCGTCGGCGAACGCGATCTGGGAGGCCTTCAACCCGTTCTCGGCGATCTGACGCGGAACCAGGTATCGCCGCGCGATGTGCAGCTTCTCGTCGGTGGTGTAGCCCGAGAGAGGGATCACCTCCATGCGGTCCTGGAGCGGCGCCGGCACCGGATCGAGCAGGTTGCCGGTGGCGATGAACATCACGTCCGAGAGGTCGTACTCGAGGTCGAGGTAGTGGTCGCGGAAGCTGTTGTTCTGGGCCGGGTCGAGGACCTCCAGCATTGCGCTCGAGGGATCGCCGCGAAAGTCGGCGCCCATCTTGTCGATCTCGTCGATCATGAAAACGGGGTTGCGAGACTCGGCGTCGCGCAGGGCGCGCATGATCGTCCCCGGCATCGCCCCGATGTAGGTCCGACGGTGCCCCCTGATCTCGGCCTCGTCGCGGACTCCCCCCACCGAGATCCGCTCGAACTTACGCCCCAGGGCGCGGGCGATCGACTTGCCGAGGCTGGTCTTGCCGACCCCGGGCGGCCCGACGAAGCACAGGATCGGCCCCGGCGAGTCGGGCTTGAGCTTGCGGACCGCCAGGTACTCGAGGATCCGGTCCTTGACCTTCTCGAGGTCGTAGTGGTCCTCGTCGAGGACCTCGCGGGCGTGGTCGATGTCGAGGTTGTCCTCGGTCGTCACGCTCCACGGCAGCTCGACCAGCCACTCGAGATAGGTGCGGATGACGCCGTACTCCGCGGCGGCGGGCGGCAGCTTCTCGAGCCGCGACAGCTCGCGCTCGGCGGCCTTGGCGGCGTGCTCGGGCAGCTTCGCCTCCTCGATGCGCTCGCGCAGCTCGTTGATCTCGGCCTGGCGCTCGTCGCCCTCGCCGAGCTCCTCCTGGATCGCCTTGAGCTGCTCGCGCAGGAAGTACTCGCGCTGGCCCTTCTCCATCTCCGACTGGACCTGCGATTGGATCTTCGTGCCGAGCTGGATCACCTCGAGCTCGCGCGCCAGGACCTCGGAGAGCCGGCGCAGCCGCCGGGTCACGTCGAGCTCCTCGAGCAGCTCCTGCTTCTCCTCCGCCCCGATCCGCAGCGCCCCCGCGATCAGGTGGCTGAGCGCCGAGGGATCGTCGATGTTGGTGACCGCGAGCTGTAGCTCCTCGGGCAGGTAGGGGATCTGCTCGATGATCTCGCTGAAGGTGTTCTGGACGTTCCGCGTCAGCGCGTCGAGCTCCGCCGACGGCTCCAGCTCGTCGGGAAGCTCGGAGATGCGGGCCACCAGGTAGGGCTGCTCGGCGATGAACTCGCCGATCTTCAGGCGCTGCGCCCCCTGGACCAGGATCCTGATCGAGCCGTCGGGGACCTTGAGCATCCTCGCAACGACGCCCGCCACCCCGACGTCGTAGAGGTCGTCCGGGCCCGGCTCCTCGATCTCGGGATCCCTCGACGCGACCATGGCGACGGTTCGCTCGCCCGACAGGACGTCGTTGACGAGCTTGATCGAGCGCTCCTGACCGATGGCGAGCGGCGTGATCGTGTCGGGGAAGGTGACCATGCCCTTGAGCGGCAGGACCGGCAACGCCGCGGGCAACGGCTGGTCCTCGCTCTGGCGCAGCGCCTGCTCGAGGTCGGCGGCCTCGACGACCTCGATCCCGCCCCCGTCGTCGTCAGCCATCGGAGCGCTCGATCGGGACGCGCCGCGTGCGGTCCTCCGGCTCGGCCAGCGGAAGCTCGACCCTTAGGATCCCGTCCTGATAGGACGCGGTGGCCTCCTCGGCCTCGACGTCCGCGCCCAGCTCGACGACGCGGCGAAACGGCCCCGAGTCGATCTCCACCTGCTGGTAGACGCGCCCCTCGGTCTCCTGAATGGCGCGCTCGCCGCTGATCACCAGCTCGCGGCCGCTGACCTCGAGATTGACGTCCTTGAGCGCGATCCCGGCGAGA
>DASPWW010000031.1:0-3188 GCA_035637595.1 Solirubrobacterales bacterium
ACCAGGTGCGCGCTGCGTCCGCGTTTGGCCAACGGACGCGGCAAAGACTCCACCCTCAGCCAGATTCGCTTGTGCGTTCGAGCTCTTGGCGGTTGTGCTCCTTCACCGCGCAAAACTTCGCCCACGCCCGGGGGCTGACGCTATCGGCGGGCCTGCACGATTTCCTGCAAATCGGCCGTGACCGAATTTACGCACTGCTCAATGGCGCCCTCTCACAGTCGCAGGGTGATCCTGCTCTCCCGCCCCACATGGCTGGAAGCCGACCGAGCGTAGACGGAGGCGTAGCTGGTGGAGCACCTCGGCCCACAGCGTCGCAGGCTCCGCGCCGTAGGCGCCGACGAAGTCGTCGAGCAAGCCCGGGGCAGCGTGCTCAAGCAGGCTGTCCCCGAGCGCCTGGAAGCCCTCGACGATCTCCTCGATCAGCGCTCGGGCCCGTGCGCCGTCGCGGGTCAGCCGTCGGCGCGCGTAGGAGACACCGATACCGATGTGGCGCACCTCGTCCCGCACGGCGAGGCGCTGCGCCTCGCGCAGGCCGGGGAACGAGCCGACGCGATCGAACTGCGCCGCGACGAAGTTCTGGTTTGCACGCCCGATCGACCCTTCGCCAATCAAGTGGTAGGCGACGACGGCCTTCAGGAAGCTGTCCTCGTCGCGGCTCGCCTCGAGCGCGCGGACGACGCCGTCGAGCGCCGCATAGAGCGCGGCCGCGACGGGATCGAGCTGCGCATCCGCGAGCGCCTTGACCGCCGCGATCCCGCCCTCGACCGCGAAGACGTCCGAGTACACGCGTAGGACCGACTCGATGTGGCGGTGCTCGTCGGCCACCTGCGTCGCGAGCAGGAGCTGCACGTCGTAGTCGGGAGCGGCGAGCAGGAAGGGCGCGAGCAGGGCGGCGACGTTGAACTCGGCGTGGAAGCGGTGCGCGAACACCATGACGAGGCCGTCGCGCGTGGGCTCGTCAAGGGCCGCGAAGCTGGCGCCATCCGTGGAGAAATCGATCGCGAAGGGCGACCACTGGTGCCGCTCCCAGTGCTCGTAGAGCGCTCTGAACGGCCGCGGCCCTTCAGCGAGCTCCTGGATCTGCTCTTCCCCCCGGTCGACGCGCATGCAAGCAGCACCTAACCATGCGCCCGCCAACGGGGGCGCGGCCCGCTGCACGGGACACGAGCCACTCGGTCGGCCTCGCTGCAGCTCCCGGCGACGACGAGCGAGGCACACGCGCTCATTCCGGCGCGCACAACACACGAAGGGAGCGCGCCGCCACCAAGCCCGGGGCGCGCCCGTCCCGGAGAGAATTGCTATCGATGGCCAACTCGGGTGCAGGGTGGTACGAGTGGCGACGCGGCCGCCCGCCGGTGCGGCGTTCCGGTGGTCGCGTCGTCTCGGCGCTCTTCTTCTTCCCGCGCGGCGGCTCGGCGCAGGTCGCCCGCGCCCTCTGCCGCGCGTTGCCCACCATCGGCTGGGAGGTGTCGCTCGCCGCCGGCTCGCTCGGGAGCGCCGGCGAGCAGGGTCATGCGCCGAGCTTCTTCTCGGGGGTCGACGTCGTATCGGTCGACTACTCGCCTGCCCGGCGGTTGGCCGACCCGACTGCGGCGCTCGTTCCCTTCCAGCCGTCCTACGAGGACCGGCCGGGCGCTCCCGATCGCGTCTTCGCGGTCGTCGACGACGAGGCCTACGAGCGGCTCGTCGCCGCCTGGAGCGAGGCACTCACCCGCGCGGGGGCGGCGAGCGCGGACGTCCTTCACCTCCACCACCTGACACCGGCGAACGAGGCTGCGCTGCGGGCCTTTCCAGCCGTGCCGGTGGTCGGGCAGCTGCACGGCACCGAGCTCGCGCTGCTGCGCGCGATCGAGGCCGGCGCGCCGGCCGGCTGGCGCTTCGCCGACCGCTGGGCGGCGCGCCAGCGCCAGTGGGCGCAGGCCTGCGAGCGCCTGATCGTCCCGCCGGGCGCGGCGCTGGAGGTCGCGCGACTGCTCGGCGTCCCGCTCGAGCGCGTCCAGCCGCTCCCGCGCGGCGTCGAGCTCGAGCTGTTCGAGCGGCGAGCGCTCGGCCGCAGGGAGCGCCTTCTCCACTGGCGGCGCTGGCTCGTCCAGGAGCCGCTGGGTTGGGACGAGAGCGGCACTCCCGGCACCGTCGCCTACCGGGAGGCGGATCTCTGGCCGGTCCGCGAAGCCGAGGCGATTCTCCTCTATGTGGGGCGCTACACCGCCGTCAAGCGGCTGCCGCTTCTCGTCGGGGCGCACGCGCGCGCGCTCGAGCGGCTCGGCAGGCCGCTGCCGCTCGTCCTCGTCGGCGGCCATCCCGGCGAGTGGGAGGGTCAGCATCCGCTCGCCACCGTCCGCGCGCTCGGGAACGACCAGGTCTTCCTCGCCGGCTGGCGGCCGCAGGGCCTGCTCCCACAGGCGCTGAACGCCGCCGACCTGCTCGTCCTGCCCTCGGTCGCCGAGGCCTTTGGGCTCGTGCTCATCGAGGCGATGGCCTGTGGGCTGCCGGTGATCACCACCGAGGCGCACGGGCCGGCGGAGATCGTCGCCGCGGGCACCGGCTGACTCGTCCCACCCGACGACGAGGACGCGCTCGCGGACGCGCTCGTCACCGCTGCGTCGGACGCGGAGGAGCGGCGGCGACGGGGCACCCGCGCCTACCGCCACAGCCATACCCACTACGGCTGGCCGCTGATCGCGGCGCGCATCGCCGGGCTCTACGCCGAGCTCCTCGCCGCTCCCCCTCGCGCCGCCCGCGCCTGATCATTGCAGCGGGCGGCGCCGAGCGCCTGCTCCTCTCGCCGGTGCGAACCGCGCGCCGGCGGTCGTCTCCCTCACGCTCGCCGTCGAGCGAGAGCCTCCCGCGGAGACGCAATGAGGCCATTGATGGACCGATGCGCGCTGTTCATCGACACGGGTGTACCTGCTCCCCGGCGGGGACCAAGCTACTCGCTCCGGAGCTTCGAATCGATCTCAGCGTGCTTCGAGTACGTTCAGGTCATCCCCGACCTCGCCCGCCGCGCCCAAGGGGTGTCGGCCGGCGGAACGGCAACGCGTGCCCACCTGCCCGAGCGCGACGAGCAAGCGATGGCTGAGTTAGCCTCGCAAGCTGTCGTCCCGAAGACGGCGACGAGCGGCGGCAGGTTCCCGCTGCTCCGCTTCGGCGCGTCGATCGAGACGTTCAGGACGTAGAAGGCCGCCTCG
>DASPWW010000032.1:0-3157 GCA_035637595.1 Solirubrobacterales bacterium
CGCCCCAGATCGAGCGGCCGATCGCGAAGCCGATGTAGCCCTCGACCGGGGCTCCCTGCCGCAGCCAGTGGTCGACCTTGTCGTCGTCGGCCCCGCGGCCGAGCACCACGCACACGACGCCGTCGCGCCCGCCCGAGCGGCACTGGGCCGCGATCCGCTCGCAGTCGGCCCGCTCGTCGACGCCCTCGATCTTCCAGATGTCGGCCTCGACGCCTGCCTCCTGGAGCTGCGAGATCGCCCCGATCATCAGCTCGGGGCGAAGCTCGGCGTCGTAGCGGTCGGAGTCGCCGTCCACCGATGCGAGCTGGGCCTCCTCGGCGGGGACCAGGAGCTCGAAGAGGAACTTGCGGTCGTTCTCGTGCAGCCAGTCGGACAGGCGTCGCAGCCGTTCGGCCTGGCGGCGATTCATCTCGGCGTCGCCGTCGGGGTTGTAGCGGACGAGCACCTTGGAGAAGTCGGGGTCGTAGCGCTCGATGTGGGCGCCGAAGTCGTCGCCGTACTCGAAGTCGAATTCGTTCTGGCCGCTCTTCTCGACCGGCATCGCGAGCCTGATCCCTCGGGCCTTGGCCTGCTCGGGCACCTCGGTCGGGCCGCCGAACTGCTCGTCGACGAGGGCGCCGGTCACCGACGCTTCGGCGCCGCGCTCGAGCGCCGCCTCGACGCCCTCGAAGATCAGGTGCTTGCCGTCGGCGATGCGCTGGGTGTCCTCGGGGCTCGGGTCTCCCTCGATACCGAAGCGCTTGATGAACGACCCGCGGTGGTCGAACGCGAGGATGTACAGCTTGCCGTCGTAGCCCAGGCTCATGGAACCTCCCTGATCAGCTCGTTCAACGGACCGAGTCTATTGCGAGCAGGGCGCGGCCGGCGATGCCGCCTGGGGCGCGACGATCAGTAGCGAAGCAGGGCGACCGCGCCGCCGCGTCCGGCCAGCCGTTCGGCGAGGTCGCCCTCGATCGGGGTGATCGACGCCCCCGTCTCCAATCCGCGCGAGATCATCAGCTCGGTGGTCGACTCTCCATCCTGGGATTCGAATTCCCGGTGCGCGTCGAAGATGACGTGGCTGGCGCGACCCTGCTCGAGCGCCTGAAGCACCTCCTTGGGGCCGAGCGCGGCCCCGCTGTCGCTGCCGATGGCCTCCTCGACGCGGTCCAGGAGCTCTCGATCCCGTTCCTCCCGGACCGCGGAGATCGCGTCCTCGACGTGCTCGGCGACCTCCGCGTCAGGTGCACGGATCAGGTCGTGTGGGACCTCGCGGACGAGCTTGTCGAGCGGGCCCAGCCCCGCCCGCAGAAGCCGCGGCAGCTCGCCCTCGCCGAACACCGCGATCCGGTCCCAACCTCGATCGCCGAACCGGGTGGCGACCAGATGCCCGAGCTGCTTGAGGAAGCGCGCGCGATTGCTGTCGAGGCGCTGTCCGTACTGATCGTGGCCCGCGGCGCTGGTCCCGGTCCCGCCGGCCTGGGGATCGCGCTGTGGGGACTTGCGCTCGCGCCAGTCGCCGCTGAACATCTCCAGCTCCCAGCTACCGAGCGGCGTGAGCCGACCGAGCGACCACTCGAAGGCCCTGCCGCTCTCGAGCGCGACCAGGACGACGCCGATCGGGTCTGCTCCGTCGAGAATGCGAACCAGCGGCGTCAGGCAGGGCGCCTGGGCCCGCGCCACGACGGAGCGCTCGAGCCGTCCCTGAACGCCGTGCCAGACGTCGCGGCCGCCGTCGGCGACCTCGACGAAGCCGATCTGGACACGCCCGGACGGAGGGGGCCCGTTCTCGGGGAAGCGGGCGAGGATCCGCTTCGAGGCCGCGTCGACCGCGCTTCGCTCCTCGCCCGCGTGCGTTTCCTTCGCGATCTCCCTGAGGCGGTCGTGGAGCTCGATCCTCCAGCCGCCCCCGCGGTCGGCGGGATCGACGTCTAGATAGACCGAGATCACCCCGCCGTCCGGGCGCCACTCGGCGAGCCCTCGCAGCTCCTCGCGCGATGGACCGTTCATCGGGTCGGGCCTACCCGCGATCGGCCACTGCTACTCGTGGGCACCCGCCAAACGGGACGATCAACGCGAGCGGCGAATCGCGTCGATCAGCTCCCACTTGCCCATCGGCGTCCCCGGCTGCCACCCGGCCGAGCTCGCGCCCCGTTGCCGGGGTCGCTTTGGGTCGCTGCTGGGGTTTGGGGTCGTCCGCCGGGAGTAACGGAGCAAACCCCGATGAGTGCTAGGCGTAGGGGGCGACGTACACCAGCATCAGCGCGTTCGAGATCACAAGCGCCCCGACCGCGGCCACCGTGGCGCTCGTCCGCGCCTGGCACCGACGGCTGACCAGCATCTACTCAAAGCGCGACGGCGTCGTCCGCTGGCAGTCTTGCGTGGTCCCCTACGCGGACAACGTCGAGGTCGGCGGAACCCACGTTGGCTTGCCGCTGAACCCCCAGGCACCGCCCTGGTTTGAATCCCGATCGCCAGTGACTGGTTCTTGGCGGGCGAAGGGATTCAGCTCCCTTGATCCGGGGGTCCAAAGCGGCTGGCTGGCTGCACGGAGCCGCGCTCGGGCGCGAATCGATGTGTCCGCGGTATTTCTGCTCGCGAGCCGCGAAGGCGCGGGAGGCCGTGCTGGCGGGCGCGCGCGGCGGCCTCGCTGCGGCGGTGGACGTTGAGCTTCTGGAGGATGTTGTGGACGTGGTTCTTGACCGTCGGGACCTCAATCGAGAGCGCCGTGGCGATCTCCTTGTTCGAGAGGCCCTCCTCGATCAGCCGCAGGACGTCGAGCTCGCGCGCGGTCAGCCGCCCTTCGATCGGCTCGAGCCCGCGCTCGCGCTCCAGCGCCCCGACGCGGCGGAACAGCGCCGCCGCGATCCCGGGCGAGCACACAATCTCGCCGCGCGAGACACTCTCGACCACGGCCATCAGATCCTCCATGAACCCCTCACGCCTGACGTAGCCCGCGGCCCCCGCCTCGGCGAGTGCGATCACGTCGCGCTCGACCTCGCGGACGCCGAGCGCGACGACCTTGACTTGCGGCGCGGCCGCCACGAGGGCTCGCACGGCGCTCGCCCCGTCAGGTACGCGTGTGTCCACCAAGATGATGTCGGGCCCAACCTCCTCGAGCGCGGCGAGGGCCTCCTCGACATCGGCTGCGACGGCGACGACATCGATGCGGTGATCG
>DASPWW010000033.1:0-2942 GCA_035637595.1 Solirubrobacterales bacterium
CGGGGAGGTCGCAGGCGACGAGCTGATGCCGCACGCGAACATCGTCGCGACACGCGTGGTCGAGATCGACGCGCCCCCGTCGGCGATCTGGCCGTGGCTTGTCCAGATGGGGCCGGGACGCGGCGGCGCCTACACCTACGACTGGATCGAGCGTCGTCTCGGCGTCGACATCCACAACGTCGACCGTGTCGTCCCCGAACTCCAGAACCTCAAGGTCGGCGACGAGATCCCGATGCCCGGCTACGCGATGCGCGTCGAGCGACTCGACAAAGAGCAGGCGATGGTCATTCGCTCGAGCAACGGCGCCTGGGTCTGGTCGTTCGAGCTGCGACCGACAAACGGACACACCCGGCTGATCAGCCGAAACCGCTTCGACACCTCCGTCTGGACGGTCAAGGACTGGCTCGGCTACCCCGTGATGGAGCCCGGGTCGTGGCTGATGGAGCGGAAAATGCTGCTCACGATCAAGCAGCGCGCCGAGCGTCTCGCCCGGACACGGACCCAGGCATGAGTACGCCTGCAGACCGATCATCTGCATCCGGGTACCGATCTCGACGTCTTGTGGGCGTCACCTCGATTGGAGGCGCAGCGGCCGGCTACACCCTCCTCGCGAGACCCCGGCTTCTCAGATGGGGCGCGACCGACCAGGAGTCCGAGGCGCCCCTCCCCGGCGACGACCTGATCGCAAACGCCGACCTCACCGCAACCCGCGCCATCACCATTGGCGCCTCGGCCGACCAGGTCTGGCCGTGGATCGCACAGCTCGGGCAGGGCCGGGGCGGGTTCTACAGCTACGACTTCCTCGAGAACCTGGCCGGCTGCGACATCCACAGCGCCGACCGCATCATCACCGAGTGGCAGGAAATCCGGGTCGGTGACGAGGTGAAGCTCGCTCCGCAGGTGGCGCTCGAGGTGGCCGCCCTCGAGCCGGCGCGCGCGCTCGTACTCCGCGGCGGTGTCCCGATGGGGAACACCGCTCCTCCCTACGACTTCACCTGGGCCTTCGTGCTCCGAGAACCGCCAGACGGAACGACGCGGCTGCTCGCGCGTGAGCGATACGGCTACACCAAGTGGTGGGCGCCGCTCCTGGTCGAGCCCGTCCAAGTTGTCAGCTTCGTGATGACCCAGAAGATGCTTCGTGGGATCAGGGACCGAGCCGAAACCCATCGCCGCCCAGCCACCGCAGAGCCCGACACCGAACCGACCCTAGTCTGACGGCCATGTCACGATGAGCCCAACGGCATGAAGGTCTTCGCCCGAACCGGACGCGCCGGCCGCGCCGCAGCCGTGGCAGCGGCGATCGGCTTCGCCGGCATTGCCATTTTCCAGGTCGCGCTGGCCGCCGGGGCACCGTGGGGCCACGCCGCCTGGGGAGGCGCCCACGCCCACCTCTCGACGGCCCAGCGGATCGGCAGCGCAGCAGCGGTCGTCGTGTGGACGGCCGCGGCCCTGATCGTGCTCGGCCGCGCAGGCTTCTGGGGAGCCGGCAAGCTGGCGCCGCTCTTCCAGTGGGGAACTTGGTTCCTCGCCGGCGTCAGCCTGCTCGCCGCGCTTCTGAACATCGCCTCGCAAAGCCGCTGGGAGAACCTGATCTTCGGCCCGACGGCGCTCGTCCTCGCGATCCTCTGCACTCTCGTCGCGCGCAGCGCCGCGGACGGTCGTCGGCGCAGAGACGAGAACCCTGCTGCGGTTCGTCCTGAGTAGCGAGACGACGACTCGCGAGCGCGTTGGTTGCATCTGCAGCGCGCCCGTTTGATGCGTGACGTCCGCCGCGGATCGCCATCAGTGCGGCGGGGCGGGGGGCCGCCGGAGCGCCGGGCGGCGCTTCCTGCCGTGGCTGGAGCGAGCGGCAGAGTTGGTCCCAGTTCAGCAGAGTGACAAATTCTGAAATCTGTCATCTATACTCTTGCTCGTCAGCGACGAGGGGGAGCCCAATGATCAGACGTTCACTCAGTGCCGGCGGCCCGCAGGTGTCTGCGCTCGGCCTCGGCTGCATGGGCATGTCCGACTTCTACGGCCCAGCCGACGAGGCCGAGAGCATCGCGACCATCCGGGCCGCACTGGACGCCGAGATCACCCTGCTCGATACGGGGGACTACTACGGCATGGGGCACAACGAACTGCTCATCCGCGAGGCCCTCCGCGGCCGCGACCGCGAGCAGGTCGTGCTGAGCGTCAAATTCGGGCTCATGCGCGGGCCCGACGGTGGTATCGTCGGCAACGACCTGCGCCCGCCCGCGGTCAAGAACTTCCTCGCCTACACCCTGCGCCGGCTCGGCACCGACTACGTCGACATCTACCGGCCGGGCCGCGTCTTCCCCGACCTCCCGATCGAGGAGACGGTCGGCGCGATCGCAGAGCTCGTACACGCCGGCTACGTCCGCCACGTCGGCCTCTCCGAGGTCGGCGCCGAAACCATCCGCCGTGCCCACGCAGTGCACCCGATCTCCGACCTCCAGATCGAGTACTCGCTCCTCTCGCGCGCAATCGAGGACGAGATCCTCCCCACCTGTCGGGAGCTCGGCATCGGACTGACCGCGTACGGGGTGCTCTCGCGCGGCCTCCTCTCCGGGCACTGGTCGAAAGAACGCGCCGAGGCCTTGGCCCCGCACGACTTCCGCGCTTCCGCACCGCGCTTCACGGGCGAGAACCTCGAGCGCAACCTCGCGCTCGTCGAAGCGCTCCGAACGCTCGCAGAGACGAAGAGCGCAACGGTCGCGCAGATCGCGATCGCCTGGGCGCTCTCGCGCGGCGACGACATCGTCCCCCTTGTCGGCGCCCGCCGGCGCGAACGGCTCACCGAGGCGCTCGGCGCGCTCGAGATCGAGCTCAACGACGAAGACCTGGCGCAGATCGAGACAGCGATCCCGGCCGACGCCGCCGCCGGCGAGCGCTACCAGGCCGAGCAGCTGGCGATCCTCGACAGCGAGCGGGACTAGGGT
>DASPWW010000034.1:0-4757 GCA_035637595.1 Solirubrobacterales bacterium
GCGGAGTCCGAGCTCGTGCTGCGGATCCTCGGCGAGCACACGTTCAAGCGCTTCGTCGAGATCAAGCGCCAGGAGTGGGAGGACTACCGCGTCCAGGTGACGCCCTACGAGATCGAGAAGTTCCTGCCGATCCTGTGAGCCGGCACCGGCGCTGAGCGACCAGAGGCCGGGTCGCCCCAGATGCCGACGTTGCACGTCCTGCGGGTCTTCGTGGCCCCGAGCGGTGAGGGTGGCAACCCGCTCGGGGTCTTCCTCGAGGGAGCCGACGTGCCGGTGGCCGAGCGGCAGCGCGTCGCCGCCGAGCTCGGATTCTCCGAGACGGTCTTCGTCGACCACCCGGGTCGGGGCGTGATGCGGATCTTCACGCCGGCCACGGAACTGGGATTCGCGGGCCATCCCACCGTGGGCACGGCCTGGCTGCTTCGCCGCGCGGACCATGACGTCGGCGTCCTGCGGCCGCCTGCGGGCGAGGTGCGGGTGCGATTCGACGCGGACCTCGTCTGGATCCAAGGGCGTCCGGAATGGGTGCCCGACGACTTCGACGTCGTTCAGCTCGAAGCCCCCGAGGACGTGGACGAGCTGCGCTCCCCGGTCGGCGACCGCGGCGCCTCGTACTGCTGGGCCTGGGACGACGAGAGCGCGGGGCTCGTGCGGTCCCGCGGCCTCTACCCGTCGCTGGGTATCGAGGAGGACGAAGCGACGGGGGCGGCCGCCCTGGCGCTCTCGGCGCAGCTCGACAGGCCCCTGGAGATCCGCCAGGGACGCGGATCGCGCCTGTCGGCGCGACCGCTCCCGGACGGATTCGTCGAGGTCGGCGGCCTCGTCGAGCTCGACGAGGTACGCGACTTCGCGCTTTGAGCTTGCGGCCGGGGCGAGGCCGGCGCGTGCCTACTCGCCGAGGCCCGCGGCGCGCCTCGCCATATCGCGGTCGAGGTGGAACTCGACCTTGACGACGCGCCCGTCGCGGATCGTCCACACGGCGCCGGCTTCCTCTTCGACCTCGACACCGCCGGTTCGAGTGGTGCCGCGCTGGCGTGCCAGGTTGAGCACGCGGCCGTCGGGGCCTTCGATCACCTCCTCGATCTCGATCGTGTAGGTCTCGTAGGCGTCGACCCACTCACGCCACGCTTCGAAGAAGCCGTCGATCCCGTGGTAGGCGAGGCGACCACCGGCGCCGGTGTAGCCCGGCGCGACCATCACGCACTCGAGGTCCGGAGCTGCGTGATCGACGAGCGCACGACGGATCCTCTCCACCGCCACGTCGTCGCGCAGGGTGGCCACGATGTCGTCCGCCAGCAGCGTGGATCCAATCGCGACGACGATCTCGACGGGCTTCTTGGGTTCGGCCGGCACGGGGCAATTATCCGCATGCCGGGGTCCACCCGGGTCGGCTCGATCGCCGCGTAGCTCGCGCGGCAGCCCCTCTGGCTCCTAATCGAGCGTCGAAAGCAGGTAGGCGAGCGCGAAGCCGAGCACGGTCACGAGGCCGACGGCGGGCCCGCCGTCCTTGTGCGCCTCGGGGATCATCGTGTCGGCGAGCATCGTCAGGACGGCTCCGGCGGCGAACGCGTCGAAGAGACCGACCGTGTTGCCCGAGGCGCCGTCGAGCAGCCCGTAGCCGAGCGCCGCCGCGACGCCCGAGACGACCACGACGACGACCCAGATCCTGATCACGTGGCCGCTCGTCGCGCCCGCCTTGCGCATCCCCGTCGCCGAGGAGAGCGCCTCCGGGAGATTGGAGATGAAGACCGCCGCCAGCACCGGGAAGCCGACGCCCTCGCCGGCCAGAAGCGTGATCCCGATGACGACCGACTCGGGGATCCCGTCGAGCACGGCGCCGAGCAGCAGCGCGGTGGCGGCTTGGGGGGCCTGCTTGCCTGCCTTGCCCATCCGCTCGCCGCCGCCGCGGCGCTCGATCTCCCGGTCGCCGACGTAGTACGCGACGGCCCCCAGGGCGAGGCCGATCGCGACCGCGTCCGCTCCCCCGAGCGTGAACGCCTCCTCGGTGAGCTCGAAGGCCAGCGCGCTGAACAGCGTTCCGGCGCCGAAGCCGAGCACCAGCCCGAGAACACGGTCGGAGATCGGAGCGCGAAGGCCGAGGCCGGCGCCGATCAGCAGCGAGGACGCTCCCGCCAGTCCCCACAGCGCGGCCTCGCCCATGGCCCAACGCTATCCGAGTGCGGCCTCGAGCTCCTCGGGTTCGGTTACGGGCGCCCGGCAGGCGAAGTTCTCGCACACGTAGGCGGCGGGCCTTCCGTCGACGGCATGGCGCTCGCGCATCAGCTCCGGTCGATCGACCCCCTCGGTCCCGCCGGCGAGCACAACGTGGGGGCGGTACGCGGAGCGCACCACGCGCGTCAGGTCCGCCAGCGAGTCGGCCGGCGCCCCGTTGGTGGGAGCGACGAGCGCCACCTCGGTGACCGTGGAGAGGTGGAAGTCGAGTGCCCGCAACAGATGCGCGAGCCCCTGCGGGTGGCGCGCCGCGGCGCGATGGAGCAGGCGCAGGACACCGACCGCGTGGCGCTCGTATTCGCGCTCGCCGGTCAGCGCGGCGAGCCGCAGCAGGCCGTTGGCGGCCGACGAGTTGCCCGACGGTATCGGGTGGTCGTCGACGTCCTTGCGGCGCGCGATCAGCTGCTCGTGGTCGCGCGAGGTGGTGAAGAACCCACCGTGGTCGGGGTCCAGGTACAGCTCGATCATCCGGTCGGCCGTCTCGCGCGCCGCTTCGAACCAGCGCTCGTCGAACGTCGCCTCATAGAGCGCGATCCACGCCTCGATCAGGTACGCGTGGTCCTCGAGGTACGCGTTGAGCCGCGCCTCGCCGTCCTTGTAGGTGCGCAGCAGCCGCCCACGGTCGTCGCGCATCTCGTTCCAGACGAACTCGGCGCACGCGATCGCGGCGTCGAGGTAGTCGCGGCAGGGAAGCGCCGCCCCGGCGTCGGCGAGCGCGGCGATCATCAGCGCGTTCCAGGACGCGAGCCGCTTGTCGTCGCGGCCCGGCCAGACCCGTCGTGAGCGCTCGCGGTAGAGCGCCCGGCGCACGTCCTCGTACCATTCGGGTAGCTCGTCGGCCGGGCCCCCTGGCAGGTGGAGGATGTTGCGGCCCTCGAAGTTGCCGCTCTCGGTCACGCCGTAGTGCGCGATCACGGCGTCGGCGTGCTGCTCGAGCCCGGCCTGGGCGAGCGCCTCTCCGATCTCGTCCGGAGCCCAGACGTAGAAGCGGCCCTCCTCGCCCTCCGAGTCGGCGTCGAGCGCCGACTGAAAGCCGCCCTCTGGGCCGCGCATCTCGCGCAGCGCCCACTGAAGGGTCTCCTCGCACACACGGCGGTAGCGCGCGTGCCCCAGTGTCTGCCAGCCGTGCAGGTAGGTGCGCGCGAGCAGCGCGTTGTCGTAGAGCATCTTCTCGAAGTGGGGGACGAGCCACTCGGCATCGACCGAGTAGCGGGCGAAGCCGCCGCCGACGTGGTCGTAGATCCCCCCGCCGGCCATCGCGTCGAGCGTGATCTCGACGACGTCGGTCACCCCGCGCGCGAGCAGCAGCTCGAGCGCCGAGGCGGGCGGGAACTTCGGCGCGGCGCCGAATCCTCCCTTGCGCATGTCGGCCCGTTGACGCAGGACCCGCACCGCGTCGTCGACGATGCCCGCGTTGAGCAGCTCCGTGGAGGGCTGAAGCTGTCCGATCGCTCCGAGCTGCTGGCGGGTGCGCGGCGCGGCGGCACGGATCTGCTCGCGCTCCTGCGCCCATGCCTGGGCGATCGCCTCCATCACCATCCGGAAGCTGGGCATGCCCTGGCGGGGCTCGGGCGGGAAGTACGTGCCCCCGTAGAACGGCACGCCCTCGGGATCGAGGAAGGCGGTGAGTGGCCAGCCGCCATGCCCCGTCATTCCCTGCACCGCCTCCATGTAGATCGCATCGACGTCCGGTCGCTCCTCGCGGTCCACCTTCACGCAGACGAAGTGGTCGTTCATGAGCTCGGCCGTATCGGGATCCTCGAAGGACTCGTGCTCCATGACATGGCACCAGTGACATGCCGAGTAGCCGATCGACAGCAGGATCGGCCGGTCCTCGCTGCGGGCCCGCTCCAGGGCTTCCTCGCCCCACGGGTACCAGTCCACCGGGTTGTCGGCGTGCTGGAGCAGATAGGGGCTGCTCTCTTTCGCGAGCCGGTTGGCCATCACCTCCAGGCTACCCGGGCCTCCGGGGTGGACGAACATCGAGCAAGGCGCCCGTGGTTTCGGGGATACTCCGCCCATGCCCACCCGGAGGACGGCGTGGCCACCGACCTGACCGTGATCCTCGAGGATCGGCCGGGCGAGCTCGCCCGGCTCGGCGAGGCGACCGGGGACGCCGGCGTCAACATCCTCGGGATGTGTGCGCTGACCGGCGAGGGCAAGGGCTACATCCACATCCTCGTCGACGACAAGGCGGCGGAGACCGCGCGCGGCGCCCTCGAGGACGCGGACATGGGCGTCGCCGACCGGCGTGAGGCGCTCGTGGTCGACATCGAGGATCGCCCCGGGACCCTCGGCGACACGGCGCGAACCCTCGCCGACGCGAGCGTCAACATCGAGCTCGCCTACACCACCTTCGGCGGAGTGAAGCTCGTCGTCGTCACCGACGATCTGGACTCGGCGCGCGCGGCGCTGGCCTGAGCCGGAGTCGAGCGGAGGAATACGGCTGGCGAGCCGGCCGTCGCGCGGCTATTGTCGGGCGGTGAACGCCTCGCCTGGCAACGAAGGCCCCGCCGCCGCCGCCG